>NZ_JBSGCB010000055.1:0-57864 GCF_053601595.1 Nocardia sp. NPDC004711
CCGCGACGACATCCACGAAGCCTTCCTCAGCCTGGCCTGCAGCATCATCTGCTGGCGCCGGCTGGTCAACCTCTCACTCTGTTAGGAGTTCTTAGAGCTCGAACTCGATATCGGCGACTCGAACTGGCGTGCTGATCGGCTTCGTCGACGTGAGCTGATATTCACCGTCGGATGGGCTGGAGTGCAGTGTCCAGGTTTCGCGTGCCGGATCGACGATCAGGTATTCGGGAACTCCGGCCTCGGCGTAGAGGCGGGCCTTGTCGATGTAATCGGCCTCGATGCTGCTCGGCGAAACCACCTCGAAGAAGGCTAGCGCGTTCCGGGCATGGAGGGCTTCACCCTTGCGGAAGATCGCCACGTCGGGGGCCTTGTCGTTCTCGCCGGTTCCTGCGATCTTCACGTCCGATGTGGTGGAGAGCTCCGCGTCCGCGAGCCGGACCCGAAAGGCGATCTCCTGGATGGTGTTCCAGTGTTCGGGTCGTTGAGGGGACACCACGATCACATCGCCTTTCGCGTCCGCGCGAAATCCTTCGGGTACGTCCATGCCGGCGGCTACTTCCACAAGCTGGTCGTGCAGGCTCATCGGGGCTCCTCGTTCTCCGTCGCCGTAGCAATGGTAGCTAGCAGCAGTGACATGGATACGAGAAGAGCCGGTCCGAAGACCGGCTCTTTGTCGGGCTGACAGGATTTGAACCTGCGACCACTTGACCCCCAGGATGCTGCCATGGCATCTGTGCACGTCGCACGTCATGCGCGTGCAATCTGAGATGACCCGCGAACGGGCGAAGTTCGTTGCGACGCAAGCCGTGTGGTCGCCAGTTGGTTCCCACCTGTCACCGAGGCCGACCCTGCACCTCAATCGCATTATCACCTGGCACGGCGTGGACCTGCGCCATCACCGACAGCAACCCAGTGGCGGTAGGTCACCGGAAGCATGCGGCCGGTGAAGTGAGCGTTCGACGGCTTGGTGTAGAGCACGGCCGCTTGCCCCTTGGCTGTCGGTAGGAACTTGACAGTGATCGTGGGGTCGGCCGCGCTGCCGAGTGCGATGAACGCCGATGCGCTGTAGGAGCGCAACAAGCTGATGTACGCGTCGTGCAGGACCGGGGCGACCGCGAACGGCGAGGAGCAGGCCATCACGATCAAGATCACGGGGAGGAGGGTGAGCAAGGGCACCACTGCCAAGGCGATCGCCGGCGGCCTCATCACGTCGAGGACGAGGAATCTCCTCCCGACACGGGTGGCTTCGGCGATGGCCCGGTACGCGAGGCTGGGCGGGAGGTGATGCATGGAGGTCGCTAACACGACCAGGTCGTAGCTACGGTCGGGTGCGTCGATGGCGGTTGCGTCGGCGACCCTGGCAGTGGCACGCGGGTGGGCGCCGAGGGGACCTGCTTCGATCGCGGCAACCGATTTCGGGTCCAGGTCGGTCACTGTCACCGTCGCGGTGCTGTGCAGGTCGAGCACTCGTGCCGCCAGCTCGCCGTGGCCGGCGCCCAATTCGAGCACCCGCGGATTGCGGAGGCCGGCGAGCCGTCCGGCGACCAATTGCGCGTTGCGGTCGTGGTCACCGAACACGTTGCCGACTCGATCGAGGAACGTAACGATCCTCCGCTTGCGCTGCTCGGGCACGTCGTATCTGTCGAGGTATTCGAGCCTTCCGGTCTGTAGCCGCCGGTCGAGCCAAGACGCATCAGGACCGCCACGAGGCATCGCGGCGATCATCTCGATATCGGGTGGGTATTGAGTCATATCCCTCCGCCTTGTGCCAAATTTTAGTCCTGGTGTACCGCGAGGGCGACTGCGTGGGGGCACCAACCTCATGGGAGGTCCCCGGAATCCGCAGGCAGCGGGGCCACACCCACCTGCGACGCACCGGGGATCGCTACCATCACCGGTGCCGCGGCATCCGAAATCCACTGCCAGCAGCAGCGATTGCGCCCCGAACCGGTCGATATGCGCACCGTCGCGTTTTCGTATCCGATGCGAGCCCGGTTAAGGTAGTTTTCGCCGAAAACGTGCCTGTACCGTAATTCGTTGCCGTCCAATGAATTACGGAATATTCGCCCGATTTCAGTGAAACCTACAGGGACCCGATAGGGGATGCCCGGGAAGACCGCCACAAGGCTTTCCTGCCCGCCCCGCACGACTCCGGCAGCAGTCCGGATCTCAGGTCCGATGTCCATGCGATGCTCGCTGTCGCGCGGGTATCAGACGGTGATGACAGCCGAAACCGCATGCTATCCAAAACGATTCGCGGGCTGCGACGCTCTATCCGTCTGATCAGTCGTCTTCGGCAGCGGCCGGATCACGCAGCGGCCGGTGACCACCTCCGAGGTTGGGCAGATGGAAAGAGTAGTGGCCTTCCAATCGCACGTGGCGGCGCACGAACGCCGACAACCGGGCGGCGTCCTCATCACGGACCGGGTAGTCCTGGGTCAGGGACGTCACCAGGCGGCCCTCCGTGGCACATGGCCGAGACTCTCGGCGTCTTCGACCGTTCGTTCGTACTCCGGGCCGACCGGGCGCTGTATCTGCGCGGAGTCCGCACCATGGGCGATCTGCTCGAGCTGTCGGACACCGAGTTGCTGGCGATACCCGGGATCGGCGAGCACGGCGTCACGATCATCGCCGATGCCCGCGCCCGCTACGCCGCGGACCAGGCCGGGGTGAAGCGCGCGGGGTAGTCGGCACGATCGGTCACGACCACGCCCCATGCCGCCACCATCCGGGCCTGCCGGGGAGCCGAATACCCGCTGGTTCCATCATTCGTAGGGTCGATGCGCAGGCTCACGCCCATCCTTCGGACACCGCAATCCGGACCTGCGTGCAGGCACATCTCAACATCGGCGTCCGTGTGCGAGTGTCGGGCGCCGGCGGCCGTATTGAACGCTCTCCTAGTCCCAATCGAACCAGTCGAAGAACTCGAACGGCAGCAGATGCTTGAACCATCCCGGAGGGATTCCCCAGCCCGGAGGGAAGAAGAAGTGCTTACTGTCCCAGCCGTGGTCCCAGTGCTGATCGACAGGGGTGGGGGCGTAGTTGGTGACCACATCGGCCTGGGCCGGCACGGTCACGGCGGTGACCGGAGCCACCGCAATCGCACCAGCGAGGACGGCCCGAGCCACCGTTTGCCTGGTCATTGCGAACATTGCTGATCCTTCTGATGATCCATTCAACTCGATTGCACCAGGGCTATCCCCGCGCACCGTGCGTGGAAGATTACTCGGTCGACTGATACCGAATCAGCGGTGGAAATACGGGCCGCTACATCCGCAGCACGGCGAATAGCACTGGCAGCGCCACAACCATAACCCCGCCAGATTCTTCCGAGCAATTGATCGCTGCGTTTATCCGGGGTTCCGGTAGCAATCGCCGAGAATCAACGAAGTTCGGGTATTACCCCTGGTGGGGGTGATTTCGAGGTCGCGCCTCTTTGGGTCCGGCGTCACCACCGATTGCACCCTCAGCTGCGGTTTCTTCGATATCCGCCCAAATTTTCGGCGAGTACTGCGGCGACCCCTTGATAGCAGTCGGTGACCGAGTGAAGCTAGTGGCCAGCGGGGTGTCGGTGTTCGAGATCCTCGCCATCGAGTTCGATAGGTGAGGGGCTTTTCTGGATTCGGGTCGATCAGGGTTTGCCGTTCCCCGTCAGCCCCTGGCACTGCGTGACGCTGCCGGAGTTGCAGAACGCGTTATACAGCGCACTCGACCCGGCCTGGGTCAGCGCAGTCAGCGGATCGGGCATCTCATGTCCTCCTTCCACTCGATGCCGGGTGCGGCTCGGGTCGAGTTCCCGCAGGCCCGGGGTCACTGTCTCGGCGCGGTGTTTTCGCTGGTTTCGGGTCTGCGGGCATGACTGGTCGATGGGCTGGAGATCGACTGCCTGGTGCGGGGCCGAGGCGCGGAAGACACACACGGTCACCCCGAATAGGGATCGAGGTTGCCATGCGTGCGGTGGTCGATCCCCTCGGCGGGCTGCAGCCAGCGAGCCGGGACGCGCAGGGGCTCGGGTAAACCCACGGGACGGTCCTGGTCGTCCACCAATCGTCCGCGCACGCGATATTCGCCACCGGGCAGACCCAGCACGGTGAGCGCAGTGACCTGCTCGTCGGTCAGCGCGACCTCGATGCTGGGGCCTTCGGTGATCGGTCGCCCCTCCACCATGGCCGGACTGCTGGTCGAGTCCACTTCGGTGACGGTGAGCCGGAAACGAGTACCGGTCATCCACCACCACGCCGACGCCGGCGTGCCGGGTTGATCACGGTCGAGACGGCGCCCCGGCGAAATCCGGTGTGGAATCAGCACCGCATAGGTTTGCCCGACCACGACGTCGCGGGCCTCCATGCACTCAGCCTGCGCGTCCTCATCGGTGCTGGTCAAGCCACTGTCGTTGTTTTTCGCACGAGTCCGGGACCCCGATGTTCGGGAGTCCTTGCGAGGTTCCGGGTGCAAAACGACGAAGTTCGAATAGCCGCTGGTCAGGTTATCTCCGAATTCTGAATACGGCGCGTCGGTGAGAGAACCAATGGGTAGGTCTGCTGAGTCTCGATGCCGCAGTCGCTTTCGCGCTCGGCGAACCATCCCGAGCCACCTCGTCGGCCGATCGTTCGCCCGAGCGCCTCACCGCGCGCGAACGCCAGGTCGCCAACCTCGTCGCAGAAGGCCTGACCGACAAGGCAATCGCCGATCGCCTGGTCGGTTCGCCGCGAACCGCGCAGGGGCACGTCGAACATATTCTCATCGAACTGGGCTTCACCTCGCGCGCGCAGATCGCGGCGTGGGCCGTAGCCCAGATCCATGACACGGCCGAGTAATCGAATGCTCGGAGGTACCGTGACCATCAGTCGCCGTCGTCCGGGCGTTGCAGTGGCACTGCGAGGTGGAGGTCGCGATCAGTCGGGCGAGGGTTCGTGCTGGCTGGCGTCAGCCGGATTGGTAGAAGGCGCCACCCGTAACGACGCCAACCACCCGGTTCTGTCGCTGGTTCACCCTTCGCCGTCGCGTTGCGGCGCCCATTCCCGGATCGCGGCGATGATCTGCTCGGGCGCGTCTTCCTGGATGTAGTGGCCCGCGCCCTCCAGGATGACGGTGCGATGCTGCGGAAAGACCCGCTCCCAGCGGCGACGCTCCGGTTCGCGGAACGCCACATCCTTCGTCGGCCACACCAGCAAGGCGGGCTTGTCACCCAGGGTGGGCAGCCCTCGCTCGATCTCGGCGAGAAACGGTCGGCTGCCGAGGATTTCGCGGGGGAATACGTGCATCGGACGCCTCGACTCTGACGTCGGGAACGGTCCACGGTAGGCGTCCATTACCGACTCCGATAGCGTCCGGCGCCGGACACCGAGCGGTATGAGCTTCTCGACGAAGAAGTTTCGACGCAGAATCAGGTAGCTGCCGATCGGACCGCCCAGCGTCCGGGAGAATATCTGCGTTCCCAGATCCGATTTCGGCCAGGCCCAGGTATTGCCGATCACGAACGCGGCGAACCGATCCGGATGCCGCGTCGCGACCGCGAACCCGATCGGTCCGCCCCAATCCTGCACCATGAGCGTCACGCCCGACAGGTCGAGCTCGGTGACGAATCGCTCGACGACTGCCGCGTGCTCGGCGGGCGTGAAGCCGTATCCAGGGCCCGGACGTGAGAGGCCGAACCCGGGGTAATCCAAAGCGATGCAGCGAAATTGGCCGCCGAGATGGGTGATCAACTCACGGTAGAGAAACGACCAGGTGGGGTTGCCGTGCAGAAGTAGCAGGGGTGGACCGGTGCCTTCGTCGACGTAATGGACGCGAGCGCCGCCCAGGTCGAGATAGCGGTGCTCGAAGGGGTATGAGTCTCGGGGCACCCAGGACGGAATTGCCGGTGTGTCTTCGGACATGTCGACCTCCTCGGGCGAAGCATACGGAGTAGCTGCTGCGGATCGCATTCGTGAAACACCCGCCCGACCGGATTGGCCACCATTGAACGGATTGCAAACCAAAAAACCGCCGCCGCAAACAGGAGCAGCAACTCCGGACCTGCGCGAGAGAACTCTTCGAGCAGTTCATCAGCGCGATCCGCTACGAATTGCGACTTCCTCGAGTCGAAGCGAGCTTCTTCTCCTACATCACGGAGCCAGTGGATCCGCCGGCTCCGACAAGCTAGCTCTCTGCGGCCATCGCCTCCGGGCCAGTCACCGGATGTGCCTCTGGCAGGAATCGATCCCGCGACCTAGGGATTGGAACAAAGTGCCGGCACTCGACACTACGAATTGCTGTCAAGAGCCATCGAAAGACTTGTACGCCTAGAGATTCGGCGGCCAACGGTCAACTGTTCACAGCTGAACGCAATTTCGAAAGACGTTGGCGGGCGGCGGATTCAGTGGGAGATCGTTGGGTCTCGTCCGGTCCCGGGTGTCCTCGTAAGCACGGAGCCTTGCGTAACTGACCCTCGGAGTTCGTCGCGAACCGCGCCTCGATGGTCGCGATGCCCAGGTGGCGGGCGGTGATGCCGACCGAGTGCGGCGTCGCCACGTACCCGCGATTGCGTCGGTTACCACAAGCCCGCGATGTCGCCGCGTATTCGCCCGGTCCACCGTGATCGTGGCGCGCGCCGGAGGCACGGAACTAGACTTCGAATTTGCCAGAGGTTTTCTCTAGTTGTAGTCCGTCGAACGACCCAGGGAGACCGGCCATGGCGACGCATACGTGGGAAACCGAACAGCAGCACCGCATCGAGCAGGTGTTCACCGACCAGCAGGTGCGCGATGCCATGCCGTCGGAGGAGGTCATCGCCGCCGCCGCGCGGCCCGGCCTGCGACTGGCCCAGATGGTCGACACCGTCGCAGCCGGGTATGCCGACAGGCCGGCCTTGGGCATGCGCGGTACCGAACTCGGCACCGACGCCGCCGGGCGCCGGGTCCGGCGGCTGCTGCCGCGTTTCGACACCATGACCTACCGGGAATTGTGGTCGCGGGTGGGCGCGCTGGCCGCCGCATGGCACCGAGACCCGCAGCATCCGGTGCGTGCCGGTGACTTCGTCGCGATCCTCGGGTTCACCAGCCCCGGCTACATCACGGTCGACTTCGCCTGCACCCGGCAGGGCGCGGTCTCGGTGCCACTGCAGGTGAGCGCGACGCCGGCGCAGTGGGCGGCGATCCTCGCCGAGACCTCCCCGCGGGTGCTGGCCTGCAGCCTGGAGATGCTCGACGGGGCCGTGGACGCGGTGCTCGCCGGGACCGCCGCCCCGCAGCAACTGCTGGTCTTCGACTACCACCCGGAGGACGACAGCGACCGTGCCGCCATGGAGGCCGCCCGCCACCGACTGGCACAGGCCGACAGTCCCATCGTGGTGGCCGAGCTGAACACCGTGCTCGACCGAGGCAGCAGCCTGTCTCCCGCCCCGTTGTTCGTGCCCGCCGCCGACGAGAATCCGCTGTCCATGCTGATCTATACCTCCGGCAGCACCGGCACCCCGAAGGGCGCGATGTATACCGAGGAGATGCTGGCCGCGATGTGGCGTGCCCGCTACGGAACCGATGGCATTTCGCTGCCCGCGATCGAGCTCAACTACATGCCACAGAGCCACCTGGCGGGGCGGATGCAGGTGGTCAGCACGCTGATGCGTGGCGGCACCGCGTATTTCACCGCCGGCAGCCACATGTCCACCCTGTTCGACGATTTCGCGCTGGTGCGGCCCACCGAGGTGTCCTTCGTGCCGCGGGTGTGCGATCTGGTATTCCAGGAGTTCGTCAGCGAGGTGGAACAGCGCGTCACGGACGGCGCCGACCGCACCACCGCCGAGCGTGAGGTGCGAATCGACCTGCGGGAGCGGCAGTTCGGTGGCCGCGTATTGGCGATGAGCTGCGGGACCGCGCCGCTGTCCGCGGAGACGCGGGCCTTCATCGAGTCCGTGTTCGAACTGCCGCTGCACGACGGGTACGGTTCCACCGAGGCCGGAGGCATCATGCGGGACAACCACATCAGCCGACCCCAGGTGCTGGACTACAAGCTCGCCGACGTGCCCGAACTCGGCTACCACCACGACGACCGGCCGCATCCGCGCGGCGAGTTGCTGGTGAAGACGATGACGATGTTCCCCGGGTACTACAAGCGGCCCGAGCTCAGCGCGGAGATGTTCGACGCCGATGGCTTCTACCGCACCGGCGACATCATGGCCGAGATCAGCCCCGACGAACTGGTGTATGTGGATCGGCGGAACAACGTGCTGAAGCTCTCGCAGGGCGAATTCGTCGCCGTGTCCCAGCTGGAGGCGGTATACGCGATCAGCTCGCTGGTCCGGCAGATCTACGTGTACGGCTCCAGCGAGCGCGCCTACGTGCTGGCGGTGGTGGTGCCCACCGACGAGGCGCTGCATGCGCATCCGGACGATCTGAAGGCCGCCGTCCTGCAGTCGCTGCAGAAGATCGCGCAGAATGCCGGGCTGGCCTCCTACGAGATACCGCGCGACATCATCATCGAGACGCACCCGTTCACCCGCGCCGAAGGGCTACTGTCCGGTGTCGGAAAACTGTTGCGGCCCAAGCTGAAGCAGCGCTACGGGGAGCAGCTGGAGGAACTCTATCGGGAGCTGGAGCGGCAGCAGACCGACGAATTGACCGCGCTGCGAAGCGGTATCGGTGACCGACCGGTGCCGGAGATCGTGCACCGGGCGGTGCGGGCGCTACTGGGCTGCGCCGACGCCGATATCCGGCCCGACTCGCACTTCGGCGATCTCGGCGGCGATTCGCTGTCGGCACTGTCGCTGTCCAACCTGCTGCAGGAGATCTTCGGGATACAGGTGCCCGTCGGCGTGATCGTCAGTCCCGCGGTCGACCTGCGACAGCTGGCCGGATACATCGAGGAAGAGCAGGTTACCGCGGGGCGGCGCGCGACCGCGGTCTCGGTGCACGGCACCGGCGATCGGATCCGCGCCGCCGACCTCACACTGGAGAAGTTCATCGACGCCGGCACTCTGGAGGCCGCGCCCGCGCTGCCGCCGGCGGCCACGACGCCGCGGACCGTGCTGCTCACCGGCGCCAACGGGTACCTGGGCCGGTTCCTGTGCCTGCGCTGGCTGGAGCGGCTGGACGCCGTCGACGGCGCCCTGATCTGCATCATCCGCGGCAAGGACGCGGACGCGGCGCACGCGCGGCTGGACGCGGTGTTCGACTCGGGCGATCCGGCGCTTTTGCGGCACTACCAGGAGCTGTCCGAACGCCGGCTGCAGGTGCTACCCGGCGATATCGGCTACCCGAATCTCGGTCTGACGGAAAAGGATTGGCAGCGGCTGGCGGACACCGCCGACATGGTCGTGCATCCCGCCGCGTTGGTGAACCACGTGCTGCCCTACGACCAGCTGTTCGGCCCCAACGTCGTCGGCACCGCGGAGGTGATCCGGCTGGCCCTCACCGGCAAGCGCAAGCCGGTCACGTACCTGTCCTCGGTGGCGGTGGCCGGCCAGGTGCCGCCCGGGATGTTCGCCGAGGACGGCGACATCCGCGAGATGAGCCCGGAGCGGATACTCGACAACAGCTACGCCAACGGCTACGGCAACAGCAAGTGGGCCGGCGAGGTGTTACTACGGGAAGCGCAGGAGCGGTTCGGGCTGCCGGTGGCGGTGTTCCGCTCCGACATGATCCTCGCGCACAGCTATTACGCCGGGCAGCTCAACGTGACCGACATGTTCACCCGGCTGCTCCTCAGCATCCTGGTGACCGGCATGGCGCCGAAGTCGTTCTACCGCACCGACTCCGGCGGCCATCGGCAGCGGTCGCACTACGACGGCCTGCCCGCGGACTTCACCGCCGAGGCGATCGTCACCCTCGGCGACCGCGCCACCAGCGGCTATCAGAGCTTCGACGTCCTGAACCCCTACGACGACGGCATCTCCCTGGACCAGTTCGTCGACTGGCTCATCGACGAGGGCCATCCCGTCCAGCGCTTCGACGACTACGGCGAATGGCTGTCCCGCTTCGAGAGCGCCCTGCTGGCGCTGCCCCAGCAGCAACGCCAGCAATCCGTCCTCCCGCTTCTGGACGCCTACCGCACCCCCGCCGAACCCACCCGGGGCTCCGTCCTCCCCGCCGACCTCTTCCGCGCCGCCGTGCAGCAGGCCAATCTCGGCCCCGACGCCGACATCCCTCACCTTTCCCCCGCCCTTGTCCACAAATACGTCGACGACCTGCACCTGCTGAAGCTCCTCTGACCCCAGCAGAGAACCGGGCCGGTCAGCTGGCCCCATCGATGTGAATTCTGACCGGCCACCGGCGCCCTCGGGGCAATGCCGACCCTGTGTGACGAATTCTGCCGCTCTATTCGTGCTCGTTCTGCCGCTACTTCCCGCGTGCTGTCTTCCCTGTGCGACGACGGTCGGTTCGAGGGGCCGGAAAGTTCTCGGACAGTGAGATTTTGGTTATCTCGAGCCGCAAACGACCGTGGCGGTCGAGGTCGTCCGCTGGAACTGCTTCACCCAGTTCCGGATCGTCTCATCGGTCACCCCGCAATCGCGCGCGACATCGGCCACCCGGCCGAGACGGCTCGACCACCCGGCCACCATGGCCGGATCGGCGAAACCCATCACCCAGACCCGCAGGCTCGCTCTGCTGCGGCGCGCTCTCACCGAGCTGCGTCCACCGCTTCGATCTCGCGTCCGCCGGTCGAGGCTTACCGCCGGATCCGGCGCGAGGGAGGGCGCGGGCGCGTGTGCGGCATCTGGTAGCGTATTGATAATGAAATCCATTACCGATAATGGTAGGAAGCTGACTTTCGCGCGTACGACCCTCATCACCGGGGCCGGGTGCGTGGCTCTGGCATCTGGACTACTCCTCACTCCGGCGGTAGCGCACGCCGAATATCACTGCCACGATGACGGCACGTGCCATGACGACGACCATGGTGGTGGCGGGGGTGGAGGGACGGGAGGAAACGCGGGCACGGGAGGCAATCGCGGGCTCACCCTCAATCTATTCCCGATGCAGGTCACGGTCCCTATGGGATCCTCGTTCACATTGTTCGGAGGAGGCCCGTCGATCTTCTGATCGTCGCCCCGCGGAGACGGGTCGTCGTCGCGCCGCCACAACCGAATTTCGTGATGCCCTGGGAACTTCCGCTCAGGGCATCGCCATGTCCGGTCTACGCGACAGCTGATTCCGGGACGTGACCAGTGTCGCACCCGAGGTTCGACCGCACCGCACCAACAGTTATCGCAGCTCACGTGGGTGCCCTTGGCTGATGTGGTGGTACCTGTCGCAGATAACCGGGTCACTGTCTGGGGCAAATCCCTAGCGCCGGATTCCGCGCGATTGTGCGCACTACCCCGGGGGCATCCCACCCGCCGCCGGAGGGTTCGCGTTCGGCCAATCGTTTTCCGAACATATGGACGGCACCGGCGGGCGGCGACGCCGCCAGGCCGCAGATTCACGGTCGGCAAGGTCTGCGAACGGCGCTGGAGGTCAGCGGTCACCACGCGGAACCGCTGACCCTCCGGCTTTATCGGTGATCTATGACATCGTTCATCGGCGGGCACGTCGCGTCGCCGCTTGGATCTGCGCGGTATGCGGCGATTTCGGCCGCGCGCCCCGAGGGATCGAGGATCAGGAGTTGGCGTTGAGAGTCTCGAGGCCCGCGATGAACTCGCTGCGGGTGAGTCGGCTGTCTCGGCTCACATCGGACTGGTCGAACCAGTCGGCTATGCCGGTCATGTCGGCAGAACTCAAGCCGGGGATAGTGATCTCCCCCGAGCCATTGCTCCCTATGCGCAGGGCGGTGATCACTTCGCCCCGAGTGAGGACACCGTCCTTGTTGAGATCGAGCGCATCCCAGAGCGTTATTGCTTGATCCTGATCTACCATCGCATAGCCTCCCTACTCTCGGACGTGATTGCTGGGCCGTCGGATTACGTACCAGCACAACAGATTTCGATACGGTGTCCACCCTCGGTAGATACCGACCTCACGACCCGGGGTGCCATCCCTCGGCGGTGAGCTCGGTGGCCTTCACTACGGGGACACCTGACGGGCCGTCAGCCCTCAATCTCCGGCAATGCCGGTGACTCATGCCACAGTAATGTGTGTGAGCTATCAATACTCCAGTCTGGCCGGGGCGATTGACGACAAGGCCAGCCCGTTGCGTCAGTACCTCGACCACCGTTACCCGAATCTCGAACCCGTGCAGGCCGACTACCGAGCCCGCGCCGGCACACTGCTCGTCGGCGGCACCGGCGCCAGCCCGGGAACCTTGGGCGCGGCCTTCGACTACCTACTCCGATTCACCTGCGGCGCCGAGTACGTCCCCGAGACAGCGGTGTTCGCCGAACCGATCTTCTATCGCCCCGACCACATCGCCGTCGTCTGGGAGCTGGCCACACTGGCAGGTCACGCGTACATGCGGCCGCTGCCGGAGAGCACCTTCGAGATCGTCGCCCGGGCGAGCTGGGCGTTGGCGCTGTGCACGGAGCTGTACCGCAACCGGTTCGTCTTCCCCAATTCCCCACTGGCCGAACCAATTCGCAGCGACCGATTCACGACCGAGGCCTTGCTCGCGTTGGCTCCCGGCGACGCTGTCGCCGAGATGCGGTCACTGTATCTACTCGCTCTCACCGAACTGGCCGAATTCCTGCCCGACCCATCGTCGGCGGTGGCCCTGGGGCCGACGTTCGCCGCCTCGCAGCTCTGCTCGGCCGATGCCGACCTCATCGTGGACGGCGTCCTGATCGAGGTGAAGACCCGCCTCGGCGCGGCCAACCGTGAGACAGGGCAACGCTCGGACTCGCTGTCGCTGACCGACATCTACCAGGTCATCGGCTACGCGCTGTTCGACACCACCGACACCTTCTGCGTCCATACCGCGGCCCTCTACTCCGCCCGATACGGCGCATTGCACACATGGCCGCTGCCGCAACTGCTCGACACCCTCGCCGACGCGCCTATCGACCTCGCGGCCGAACGCGCCCACGTATGGAAACTTCTCGGTGGCCAGCAGATTCCAGCGATCCCCGTGCTCCGGTGAACCGCAGGCGCGCCAGCCCTTTCCACGGCGTGCATGAAATAGGAATCGCTGGGGAATACGCCGAACTGTGGGCGGATTCGAGGCTCCGCCGCGAACGACGCAACCGGCGGCGTATCGCGGCTACCGGACCTGGGACTCGTGCACCGTCGGCCCGATCGCGACGTGTGCGAGAACCGCCGGCAGGTCGGTGCCCAGATGTCGGGTGACCTCGCACAGCGCGGTGTCGAGCGCCGCCCGCGTGGAACCCCGGCCGCGGGTGCGGCCTCACAATGGCGTCCTCCCAGCGGATTTCGACATGGCAGACCTGATCACCGCGGCCGCACCCGGCGATCGGCCGAGGCGCGCCGATAACGACGTGGGCCTCACTACCGCAGCGGCTGACCACCGGCCAGGCGACCCGATTCCCTGCTACCGCAGGTCAGCATTGAACACGACCCGTGCGACCGGTGCGGGCCGCGGCGATCGCGGCGCACTGATAGCGCAAGTAGGCGGGCGGGAGCAGGTCGTCGGCGGTAGCGCGCCAGCGCCGGCGGATCCGATCGGGGATGGTGGTGAAATCGGCGGTGCGACTGCAGATGTCCGCGTCGAGGGGTTGGCGGCGGATCCGGATGTCGGCCCGGATGAGATCGGCGGCACCGTCGAGGACGTTCAACGACGGCAACAGTTGCGGGGGCGCATCCAGGCCTGCTCGTAGCACACGACCGTTTCCACCGTGACGATCCGATTGCTGCTCAGGCCGAGTGGATCGAAGGGATCTGTGGGCGATCCACCCGGCCGCCGAGCACGGATGCACCGCTCGGAGTCAGCGAAGCGGGGCACCCCTTCCGGAGTCGTCCACTATCGACCCCGGCCGGATGATCCGACGTGAGAGTGCGGAGCGATAACCGCACCCTGATCCCGCTACGCTCGCACGATCGGCTCACCCGCACCGCACAGTAATCAGATCCGGTGCCGGAGCGGCCCGAACACCGCGCTGGTGGCACGAATCGAGAGTGTCCAGGCACGGGAGGTCGCAGATATCTCCGAATTAGCCACGCGGTCGGGATTGTCGTGCAGAATGCGAGACAGAACTGGGCCCGACCTGTCGGTGAACCTTAATGGGGTGAAATGACCGATCTGATGGGATCGACCGTGCACGAGTTTCTCGCGCAGATCCTCGCGCGTTACGGCAGCATCGACGCCTTCATCGCCCGTCTCCGCATCCTGCTCGACACGCCCACAGTCGTGCTCCCCGAGGCGGTGGCGTCCTCGGCCGGCGGCCGGCACCGGCTCGCAGAGCCCAGAGGCCGTGTGCCGATGACTACCGGAGCCCCACCTCGCCTACTTGGTCGAAATCTGTCAGGAAAGGCAGGGGTTCCCTAGCCGAAACTCCCGGTACCGATACTTCCGGCGCCATCACAGCCGTAGGTGGCCGGAGTCGGCACCGGGGGTGCCGACGGAGGCCGGGCCGACCATGACGGTCTGCGCGGTCGTCATGACCAATCCCGATGCACCCCAGCCGATTCGACGAGAGAAAGTTCTACTTGCACTCATCTGAGCTCCTGTTCGTGAATCCCGCCGTTGGGGTCCACGAACACTAACGTTCACAGAGTGTGAAATGAGGAAATTCCAAATCTTCCTCAGCCCAAGATTTTTGGGGCAGCCGACTCCGATCGGCTCGGCCGGGCGGGACCGGGCACCGTCGTCTTCCTCGCTGCCGCGGGTCGGCACTGAACACGACTTCGAAAACTGACACCGGATCGGGGGTAGTGGTGCGATCGCGCGGTCTCCTGCACTGGCGTCGAAATATGCTGTAGTGCAACATGTTTCGAGTGAATTATCTGCGGTAGTGGCGTTACCGCCGGATCTCGGTTCGCGCGACTGGCCCTCCTCCAGTCCAGCCCTTGGCCTCGGCGGATTGGTGGTCATCGATATGGACCACATACAGCAGTGGGGAGTCTGCCCGGCTGGTCGCGACATCCCGAGCAGCGAACGGGCAGCCGTCCGCGGGGATCTCGGCGAGTTCGTCGTGGTCGTTCTTCATCACCGCCTGCACCGGCCGCAAACCCGCGCTGACCGATGCCCAGGCCTGCCAGCCGCGCGAGCGTGCAGCAGCGGATGAGTCGAAGTCGTTGCTGGCCGAGGAATTCAGCATCAGCCGCGAAATCGTCTACAGCTACCTGCGTGCCGACACTGTCATGGGCTGCTGGCAAGCTGAGACCGATCCCGCCGCCCGGCGCGAGCGACGGTGGTAGGGCTCGATGAGGTTGTGCAGCGGGTTCGTTCCCCTTGCGCCGTGCGGATTCGTTTGGTGTGCAGAAGGAGTGGTCGGTGTCGAAGGACGTGCTGCTGTTCTCGGACTATTGCCAGATCCACGTCTTCGACCAGGACACGGCCGAGGATGTGTGCGGCCTCTGGGGCCCGGACGATTCCCCGGCAGGCGGATACCTGGCGCTGGGCAGGGACGCGGTCGCGGTCGAGACGGGTGTCAACGGGGACCTGGTGGTCGCCGTCGAGGTCACCGATGGACCTCCGGCCATGGGCGCCGATGCCGAGGTCGTGCTGGAGTGCAGCCTGCACGCCGGGTCCGGTCGCATGGTCCTCGGATCGCCGACGCTGCCCCCGGAGGACGGCCCGTCATTCGACGTACCAACTGGCTGGTTGCGGCTGCGTGTGTCGATGGCCTGGTGGCCCGACGAGGAGGATCCGCGGGTCGACACCGTCGCCGCCGCCGACCTCGACGAGGCCAGCATCCCGCTGCACTCGCGCGACGAGCCCAGCTTCGAGGTCCTCAACCGCGTCCGCCTCCAGTTCTGGCCTGCGGGACCGTCCGAGCCTGCTCTGGTCCGCGGATGGGTCGGCGGTACATACAAGTCGTAGGCGTCACCGTAGTACTCGCCGAAAATCGGGCGGATATCGGAGCAACCGCAGCTGATGGTGCTATCGGTCATGATGCCGGGTCCAGGAAGGCGCCACCGCGTTCCCCGCGCCCCTTTCCGCACATAAGTGGGCGGTACCCGCTTAGCGCTGGATTGATAGCCACACCGCTCAGCGTGACTTTTCCCGGATCTGTCCTTCAACCCCCGGGCCGCCGCGGCCAGCGGGCGGTGCACGCCTTCGGCCTGGCAACGGTGTTGATAGGCAGCGGTTTTGGGAGTTCAGCGGCCGGTGTATTCGATGTGGAAGTCTGGGTCACCGTGCGGCGGCTTGTTGCCCCGCAGCAGGGCCTCGTAGATGGCGGCGCCTGCGCTGATTGCCTTCTGCGCGTCGTCGGTGTTGTAGGTGTCGATGGACAGGTCCAGCATCAATTTGTCGGCGGCGGGAATGCCGCCCACCCACCACGCTTTGAGCAGCGACTTGGCAGCCGCGTAAGCGCGGGTCGGTCCCTTCGACAGTCGTGTGGCCAGCTCGCGTGCCGTGTCGTCGAGTTTGTCGTCGGGCACGATGAAGTCGGCCACCTGCGGGACCTGCGTAATCGGCGTCCGCTCGCCGAGCATGACCATGCGGCGGGCCGCTCCTGGACCGATCAAGCTGGCCAACCGTTGATAGCCGCCCGCCAATGGCACTTGCGCCGAGTTGATTTCCACACACCACAGTACGGTGTTCTCCGACGCGACGATGAAATCGGCAGCGAGCGCGAGCTCGAAACCGGCGCCTGTCGTCTGACCGCGCAGAGCCACCACGACGGGAATGCGCATCGATTCAATCGCACGGTAGGAGTTGGTCACCTCGGTGACGAACGTGCGAAACCAGTTGTAGCTCTTGCCGGGCCATTCGTGCACCGCACCGCCGACGCTGAAGTTCGGTCCTTCGGCGTGGATGAGCAGCGCGCGGATGTCGCTGTCGGCGGCGTCGTGCACCGCAGCGATGAGGTCGTTGTTGTATTGCGCGCTCACGAAGTTGAACGGCGGGCTGGCCAGCACAATCCGGCCAAGGCTGTCTTCCTTCTCGAATCGAACAGCGCTCACTGGCGTCATCCTTTCCTCCGCGTCTGACTCGGCGTCTCCGCGCATGTCGCTGCCGGCGGCTGTAAAGGCAGCCGTTTGTGCTCAGGCGGACCCCCGTCGCACGATCGTCGACACCGCACAAGAGAAACACACTCGGCCATGCATGATCGCTATTTCAGGCATGCGTGCCTCGTTCGTGATTGCCACACAACGGCCTGGGCGAAGAAGACCCGCCGAAGTCACCGCGTGTCGATGCCTGCCGCTCACACTCTGGATCGACCGGTTGACGAACGGGCTTACGAACACCGATACCTGCGGTGGCGCGGGTGGTTCATAGCGCGCGTTCACGTTCGTCGTGTCGCCGGAGAAGGTCGCGCCCCGGAACTCGGTGGGGCAGGAGAATGTCGGCTCCCTGAAGTCTGCGGCGCTGGAGAATGTACGCGATGGCCTGCGTCGCCGACGAATCCGCTGAGTCCAATCAGCGGCGTTGCCCGCTACGGATTAATGGTCGACGGCGGTGAACAGGTCGGATTCCTTGAAGTCGAGCATCGTGCGGTAGCCGAGAATCTCGCCTGGGGTGATGTCTGCGGTCCGGCCCGCGTCGTAGAGCTCGATCCGGATGCGGTACTTCGTGCCGGGCGTGGGTGTAGCGGCCCAGCAGCGCCAGGTGATGCCGTCTTCGTCAGCTTTCGGGCTCAGGTCCTCGCACGTTCCTGTGGTTACACCTGTGCGGGCTTCCCTTGGCGGGAGTTGCACGCCTCTCTCATCAACCAGGATGGGGTCGAGTGAGTAGCTTCGGTCCTTGAAGCCGAGCAACGATACGTGGATGAAGACCATGTCCCCGGCGAAGGGGCTGAAGTCAGCTGGAAGGGTCGGATTGGATTCGCCCATTCGGTAGCGGTAGCCGATGTAGTCCACGGCATGCTCGACGGCGATGTGATCGATTGTGGCGCCGAGCTTCTCCTCTTCCCTTTTGGTCGAATCACTCGCTGCTGTTCGCGATGCCCGGCGGTTGAGCGCGGCTCGCCGCGACGGCGGAGCAGGCGACCGTCAACGTCGCGTTGTTCGAGCAGTCGCCGCGTGACTGGCGCTAGGCGGCTCGCTAGCTGGATCTGCCATGTCCATGCATCGCATTAGGGCGGGCGAACGCAACCGCTGTCCAGCGAAATATTGGCGCAGTGTGTCTGGCCCCCAGAAGCCGGAGCGTGACGCCAGATTTGGCTGATACTAATCGATCTCGCACAAGGGACGTACTTCACCGACTGGCTTGGCGAGGCGCAGCAGCGATCTTGTCCCTTGCCGAGGGCGGAGGCGTGGCCGCCGACCCTCCTACCAGTTGGTACCACGATCTCGGATGGGCTGTGGAAGTACGTCACCACGCTGCGCGCCGCACCTGGGCCAGAGCGCTTACGCCAACCAGGAATGGTGCGGGCTGGTCGCTGAACCTCTTCGGCTACATCGCCAACTCCCGCCGCGACGACCGGACGAACCGGCGCATCCCGAACACGATCACGTCGGGGTCGTTGATGTCGTGGCCGCCGTCGAACACCATCTGTCCGCTGTCGCCGAAGGGCAGTCCGCCTGGACGGCGGACGGTATTGACTGTCCCGGACATTGATTGGGTGGTCGAGGTGCTCGAGCATTGGGTGAGTGAGGTGCGCCCGCTGTTCAATCCCCGGCAGCCGGTTGCAGGCACTCTGGGTTCACGAATGCGCGGGTCGGATGTCCCCACGTGTCGCGTAGTGCATCTGAAATTGTGATGGTTTGCAGCAGATCCAGCTATTGGACTTATGGCGCGGTGGGTCGCAGAGTGGAATCAGGCGGGCGAGAACAAGGCCAGTCCTTCGCCCGGTCGACCTTCTGATCGATTCGAAAAGTCAACCAATGGAAAGGAATAGGGTCGCGATGCCGTCTGGCTCGTGTGCCCTGACTGCGCTATGACTGTATTTCGCGATCTGCGGCACTACATCGATAACCTCACTGAGAAATTGGGTGAGGATGAAGTGCGTGTCATCGACGGTGCCGATTGGGACTTGGAGATCGGTGCGATCACCGAGCTGCTCGCCGAAAAGGAGGGGCCAGCACTACTTTTCGACAATATTTCCGGCTATCCAGCGGGCTATCGGGTCTTCACGAACTTCATGGGCACCGCAGAGCGTTGCGCGGTGGCGCTCGGGCTGCCCGCGGATACCTCGAAGATGGATATCATCCGGGCCTGGAAGGACCTGAGCAAGCGGATCGAACCGATACCGCCTGTGGTCGTATCGACGGGTTCGGTGCTCGAAAACATCATGGAGGGCGACGATATCGATCTGACCGCCTTCCCTACGCCGCGCTGGCACGCCGAGGACGGTGGTCGCTATATCGGCACGGCCTGCATGGTCATCACACGCGACCCCGACACCGGATGGGTCAACGTCGGCACCTACCGGGGGTGTGTGCAGGGTAAGGATCGCTTGTCGCTGTGGATGCTCGGCAACCGCCATGCACGCGCGATCGCGAAGAAGTATTGGGATCGTGGCATCGCGTGCCCGATCGCGGTGGTCGTCGGTTCGGATCCGATTCTGTCCACGGTCGCCGCAATCGCCGCGCCCGCAGGTGTTTCCGAGTACGACGTGGCCGGCGGTCTTCGCGGTGAAGCGGTGGAGGTGCTGTACGCCCCGGGTAGCGACCTGCCGATTCCGGCGCACGCCGAGATCGTCATCCAAGGCGAGATGCCGCCGGTCACAGAGGAATCGGTCCTCGAAGGTCCCTTCGGTGAATGGACGGGCTACTTCACCCACGCGGGGCAGGAGACGGTGGTCCGGGTCAATCGGATCATGCATCGAGACTCGCCGATCATTCTCGGTGCGCCGCCGATGATTCCGACCGTTCCGGCCGGCGACCAGGCGGTCCCGCTGTACTCCGCATCGGTCACCTGGGACCACCTGGAGGCCTCTGGAGTGCAGAACATTCGAGGCGTGTGGGCCTACGCGCGCCAGCTCATGATGGTGATCTCGATCGAGCAGACCGGCGCGGGAGACGCGATGCACGCGCTCATGGCTGCCGCCGGCCGCAAGCGCACCGGCGGCATGGAGCGGTACTTCGTCGTGGTCGACGAGGACATCGACATCACCGATATCAACCATGTCCTGTGGGCCATGTTCACTCGGGTCGACCCGTCGGAGTCGATTCACGTGCTGCGGGCTCCGACCACCGCGATCGATCCACGACTGTCGCCCGCCAAGCGTGAGGCCGGGGATATGTCCATGGGGATCGTGCTGATCGATGCCTGTAAACCGTTCGCGTGGAGAGACTCCTACCCGAAGTCGAACCGTTTCGATGAGCCGTATCGGGCCGAGATCCGCGAGCGGTGGAAAGCGACGCTGCCGCTGTAATTCCGGATCCGCTGACACACCCGAGAAATGATGGAAAGGCCTGATCTGATGCCCCTGCCCGACGAGATCATCGCGTTGCTGCGCGGATTCCCTGATCCAGAAGCCCATGAACAGGCCTTTCCATTCCTCACCGTGGATCCGAACGGGTTCCCCCACAGCGCACTGCTGTCGCGGTCGGAACTCGAGCCGGCCGCGGACGGCGAACGCTTGCTCGCGGCGATCGCGAGTAACCGGAGTCGGGCGAATCTGCGGCGCTCGGGTTCGGCTGGACTCATCGCAGTGCATGGTTCGGTCTGTCACCACGTCAAGCTCGAACTGACGGCATCGTTGGACGACGGCGATCTCGCTGGCTGCGTCTTCGCGCTCGTCGAGCACAAACGTGACGATATCGGTATTCCGGTGGAGCCGTTGACATTCCGGACCTCCGCTGAGCTCGCGGCCCGGGAGGATTGGCGGCGCAGTGCGGCGTTGCTCGCTCGATTGCACATGGTGGGGGCCGACGGGGAGGTGCGGCGATGACCGAATCCGTGACCCGCATCATTGTGGGAATCACCGGTGCCAGCGGTGCACCGTTCGCGGTACGCCTTTTGGAGACATTGCGCGAAATGCCGCAGGTCGAAACGCATCTCGTGATGAGCACCTGGGCGAAGTCCAATATCGAGATGGAAACGCGCTACTCCACGCGCGAGGTCGCGGCGCTGGGCGACGTCACCTACAACCTGGGCGAGCAGGGTGCAGCGATCTCGTCGGGGTCCTTCCGGACTGCCGGGATGATCGTCGTGCCGTGCAGTATGCGGACCCTCGCGGGAATCCGGCACGGCCACGCGGACAACCTCATCTGCCGCGCTGCCGACGTGGTGCTCAAGGAGCATCGCCGGCTGGTCGTCGTGCCACGGGAAATGCCGCTCAACGAGATTCATCTGGAGAACATGCTGGCGCTGAGCCGGATGGGCGCGCGGATCGTGCCCCCGATGCCGGCGTTCTACAACCAGCCCGAGACGATCGACGACATTGTCGACCACATCGTCACCCGGATCCTCGACCAGTTCGATCTCGATGCTCCGCAGGCCCGCCGATGGCGAGGTTTGGACGTGGCCCGACACGAACGCGCAAGGGCACGGGCCGTTGCGGATTCATTCGAAGGCTGAGGGCTGACGTGGTTCTCTGCGTTGCGATGCCAGTGCCGCCGTGTGTTCGATGAAGACCTGGGCGGCGGGACTGGCGGCGGCGCCGGCGCGCCAGATGATTCCCAGCCGGCCCCGCGGAAGCTCTGGTATGGGCACTCCGACAACTCGATCATTGTGCCGGAGTACTGATTCCGGAACCAAGGCCATGCCGAGGCCCTTTTCCACCATCATGACCAGAACATCGGCGTCACCGGCCTCGAACGCGATATGGGTGGGAATGCCGGCGCGGGACAGGGCTCGGTCGAGCTGCCAGCGCAGGCCGGAGCCCTCCGGCAGCGCGATGAGTGGCCGTTCGCTGAGAACGCTCAGCGGTAGTTCCCCCTGGCGTGCCAGCGGATCGGACGGCAAGAGTGCGGCGACAACGTGCTCGGTGTGGAGTTCGCGAGTGTGGATGCCCGCCACCGCTTCGTCGGTGAGGCTGGTGAACGCGACGTCGATGACACCTTCGTTCAGCCGTCGGAGCAGTGTCGCCGCCGTGTCTTCGATGAGTGAGATGCCGACGCCCGGATGTTTGCGGTGGAACGAGGCGAGAGTCTCGGGTAGGTCGACGCTGCGTGGCGAGATCGAGGTAATGCTGCCGATCGCCACATGCCCGTTCAGTAGCCCGGTGAGGGCATCTACGGCGGCGCGACCGGCCGCGAGGGCGTTGATCGCTGCGTGTGCGTGGGGGAGCAGCGCCGCACCGGCGGCCGTGAGCTGTGCCGCTCGCGGCCGCCGATCGAAAAGCGGTTGTCCCAGTTCACGTTCCAGCGCCTTGATCTGGGCACTGACCCCGGATTGGGCGACATGCACCTGTTCCGCCGCGCGGGTGAAGGTGCCCGCTTCCGCGACGGCAATGAAGTACTGCAGCTGGCGCAGGTCCACTGTCTATGTGTATCGGAGAGGCGTTGCTGGGCGGCGGCCGGTGTCGACCGGTGCCGTGTCCGGAAAGATGGGTTCTATAAGCGGAACCGTCGGCGCAGCACTGTGGAGCTGCGTGCGATGGAACAGCCCGAACACAGCTCGCTGATCAACCCGGCCCACTGGCATCTTGGTGGTGCTGGTCACGGTCCGAGGAACAGTTCTTCGCACGGCAGGCGCGGCAGCAGCCCATAGTCGTTGATCGTGTCGCGTATGAATTCGATTGTGAACCAATGCTTTTTCCTCCAATCGTGGATCAAGTAGCGCACTGCCGCCGCGGTGGCCCTGTAGTCGAAGGCCATGCCGGCCAGCCAGATTCGGACGTGGACATCACCTTCGGGCGGGAACCATCCTTGAGTAGTCATGGGCGGCCATCTCCAGGCATTACCGTGTCAACCTTTCCGAATGAGGCACTAGGTGGTCAGTTCGTCGCCCAGCGGGACCAGACCTCGGCTCTGCAATCCGCCGTCGGAGTGGATGACGCACCCGGTCACCGACTTCGTGCGCTCCTTCGACGCGAGGTACACGTAGGCCCAGACATGGTCGGCGGGTTCGGAGGCCACCTGCAGCGGGTTGGTCTGGCGAATCAAATTGGGCAGGTCGGGCATGTCGACCAGTCGAACGTCGCCGGAATCCATCGCCTCCACGCCGCGTAACTGCGTGACGGTCCCGCCCGGCGCGACCGCGTTGACCCGGATGTGCGGGGCCAGCTCGAAGGACAGCTGGGACAGCAGGCCGCGGACCGCGAATTTGGAACCGGTGTACAACGGTCCGCCTCCACCGGGGAGGAAGCCGGCGTTCGAAATCGTCAGCACCACATTGCCCTGCGTCTTGGACAGCTCGGGCAGGGCTGCCTTCACTGCCAGCAGCGATCCCTTGACGTTGATGTCGAACATCTCGGTGAAGGCAGCGTCGATGCGATCGTCGGCCAGGCTCTTCAGGGACACGAAGTAGTCGAAAATCCCCGCGACCGTCACCAGCACGTCGATCCGGCCGAACCGTTCGACAGTGTCGGCGACCGCGCGCTGATGATCGGCAAGGTTGCGCACGTCACCCTGGGTCGCCGATACCGCGGTGCCCGGTAGGGCGCGCAGCTCGGCGATCGCCTCGTCGGAGCGATCGAGCACCCCGACCTGTGCGCCCTCGTCGACGAAACACTCCACCACTGCTCGGCCGATTCCGGTGCCGCCGCCGGTGACCAGCACGACCTTTCCGGCCAACCAACCTTCACTCATATCCAACTCTTTCCACTGGGGTGCCTCGCCTCCGCGAGGCCGAACGGGCGGTTGTCACAGCGCCGCCGGGCCGATCGAGCCCTCGAGCATTCGGGTGAATACGTCGGTGGACTGCCATGTCAGGGCCTCCAGCACGACCGGGTCGAGACGAATACTGGTGCCCCGCCGCAGTGAGGTGATCTCGAGCCGCTCGCCATTGCCGGTCGCGACCACCCGCATGAAGACCTCGGCGAACTCGTTGCTGAGCCGTAGCGGACTCACAGGAATATCCCGAGGTTGGCGGTGACCAGTGTGGTGTGTGCCAAATGCACCGTCCGCGCCGCGACTTTCCAGCCGTCGGCGGTGTCGTGCAGTATGTCGAACCGTTCGCCGACGATCAGATCGGATCCGATGCCGTCGCCTTGCCCCCGAAAACACATGAAACTGCTTCGCACATCATATTTTCCGGGGGTGTCGAGTGCATCGACTCGGATGTTTGTCACCAGCCGCTGGGTTCGTGATGGCGGATCTTCGGCGTAGGCGTGTTCGGTGTAGAGCCGAGAGACACGCATTTTCATCGATGCGTACGTCTCTTTCATGTGGAATCCGATGGGGGAGAGCTCCAGGTGCCGCGCTTCCGGGCCGCGAGTGATGCGAATGGGCATCAGATACACGAGCTCCTCGGACAGGCATTCCAGCCAGCAGTTGAACTCGCGGTGGTCCAGGTACTCGGCCTCACGATAGAGGAAGCTCGCGCACTCGGCGGTGATGTCTCGGGGGGTGTTCGTGGGTGAAGTCGTCGAAAGCGTCACTGGTCGGTCTCCTGTCCTTCGCCATCGTTCGCGTTCGAGATCTCACGCAGCCAGCGTCGGTAGAAGGCCCGCTGCGGGGCTTCTCCGAGCGCGGACGTGGTCGCTCGGCCGGGGAACTGCCATTGCGTGTCCTCCTCGTAGTCGCTCATTCCGTCGATACCGAGCTGAAAGTTGAGGCGCATGCCGCTCTTCCGCGCGAAAACCGATCTGCCGGCGACCGGTGCACCGGCCCACGCGACCGGGTCATCCTGCTCGAGGATTCCGGCCGGGCCGTGCATACTGAGCCCGGCGACGTAGGCGTCTTCGTTGAATCCGTCCGGTGCGCTGTTCCAGCCCAGCGTCCAATTCCAGTTCTCCAGCGTGTCCGGCCCGGCGGGTTGCAGCAGGCGCAGGTAGGTGAACACCGTTGGCGGGGCGTCCGGGTGTGGGGACGCGGGGACGCGAATCAATCCCAGGTTGGGGAAGATGAGAAAGGTTGTCGCCGAGTGGTTCTCGACGAACAGACGCTGGTCCGGGGTGAGGCGGTCGGTCTGGAATGTCTCGGCGACTTCCGGCGGAAAGCCTGAACGATGCCACGGCGGTGGGAGGAATCCGTCGTTGATGATCATCCCGTGGCCTTCGTCGAAGTACACGTGCCTCGACACCCCTTGTGGCCCCGCGCCGCCCGATTCGATGTTGGGGAACATGCCGACCTCCTCCGCCGAACGGTGCAGGGAGGGAACGTGATACGCGTCGGCCATGACATTGTCGGCGGCGGATTTCCAGTTCGCGGGCACACGCCAGCGGTGGGGTTCGCCGATTGCCCGCATGCCCTGGTCATTGAGACCGAGCAAGACGTCCAGGTACCAGCGCATGTCGCCGAGATACTCGTCGAGCGTCGGCGCGTCCGGATCGAGCGTGGCGAATACCAGGCCGTGTACCGAGTCCACATGGGGCGCGGCCGCCAAGCCCCACGCCGCGGCGTCCAACTTCTTGTATGCCTTCTTACGATACGGCGCGCCGCTCCATTCGCCATTGTTCTTGAAGACCCAGGAGTGATACGGGCAGCGGAAGTGCGAGCTATTGCCCTTTTCCACCCGACACACCGGACTGCCGCGGTGCGTACATTTATTGAACAGAACCCGGATCTCGCCGTCTTCGTCACGTACGACGATGAACTGATCCTCGCCGATGTAGCGCAGCACGTAGTCACCGGGCGTCGGAATCTCGGACTCATGGGCGACGAAACACCAACAGCGCGCGAAGATTCGGTCGAGCTCATAAGAATAGAGCTCCGGATCGTTGAAGATCCGAGGCGAAATAATTCCTTGTTCCAACTCGCGATCCACCGTACGGAAGAATTCCGCGGCAGAATTAGATGTCTGGATTCCGCCCCCGGATTCGGGTTTGATCTTCTGATCGAACACGTGATATCTCCTCGTGAAGCACCCTCGGACTTCCGGGCAAAGTACGGCCCTCGAGACCGGACGCCAATGGCGCCGGTCCGGATGTCGGAACATCGGCGGTGGCGGCGCTTGGATCGGGTGAATCAGCAGATCGGGCACGTGTGTCGCAGTATGCTGGCGCTATGCTGCTCAATGGATCGGTCGGCTGCCCGAGATCGGCCGATTCGAGGATTTCGGCCTCATGTTCCGCGCGTAGCTCTCGGGAGATAGGCCTTGTCGATGGTCAGCCACGATCCGCTGCGAACGCAACGTGAAATTGGCGCGAGCATTCCAGCCGGTCTGAGAGAGGCCGGATTCGAGGACGTCACCGAGATCGGGCGCGGCGGTTTCGGAATCGTGTACCGCTGTGCGCAGTCAGCGCTGGAGCGGACGGTTGCCGTGAAGGTGCTGACCTCCGACCTCGACCGCGAGAACCTCGAACGGTTCCTCAGGGAACAGCGGGCCATGGGTAGACTCTCGGGCCATCCGAATATCGTCGGCATTCTGTTCACTGGCGTGATAATGGCCGACCGCCCGTATATCGTCATGCCGTTCCATCCGCGCGGATCGCTGCAGCGTCGGATCGAACAGGATGGTCCGCTCCGGTGGCAAGACGGCCTGCGGATCGGCGTGCGGCTGGCGGGCGCGCTCGAGACGGCGCACCAGTCGGGTGTGCTGCATCGGGATGTCAAGCCGGGAAACGTATTACTGAACGGGTATGGCGAACCGGAACTCAGCGACTTCGGAATAGCCCATGTTCCAGGTGGGTTCGTCACCACATCCGGAATCATCACGGGGTCGCCGGCCTTCACCGCACCAGAGGTATTGAAAGGCCATTTGCCGACCGTGGCATCGGACATCTACAGTCTCGGTTCGACATTGTTCTGTTTGATCACCGGTCACGCTGCCTTCGAACGCCGCACCGGAGAGAAGGTGATGTCGCAGTTTCTTCGCATCACCTCAGAGCCTGTTCCGGATTTGCGTGAACGACACATTCCGGATGATGTGTGCGCCGCGATCGAGCGAGCGATGTCCGAGGATCCGGCGGATCGCTTTGCCACCGCCGCCGCATTCGGTGGCGACCTCTGCGAAATCCAACGACGCCACCGTTTGCCCGTCGACAATATGGCCCTTCCCGACGGCCAGGCCGCCGCCTCGCTGGATATCGTCGACAGCTCCGACAGCCCATCGAACGACCGAGGTGATGTGATGGCCGATGCACCGACGCCCCCGGGCGGTTCAGGCCTTCCCGTGGACATGACCAGCCTGGTGGGACGCAAAGCCGAGTCGGCGGAAGTCCGCCGGGTGCTGGCCGATTCGCGGCTGGTCACATTGACCGGTATCGGTGGTGTCGGCAAGACCCGGCTCGCCGTGCACGTGGCTCGAAAGGTGCAGCGCGGCTTCGCCGATGGTGTGGTCCTGGTCGAGCTGGCAGATTTGGCGGATCACGCCCTGGTGGGGTTGACGGTCGCGCAGGCGGTGGGCGCCCCGACACATCAGCCGGATGTGGTCGGGACCTTGATCGACTATCTGCGTGGGCGTGAGCTGCTATTGGTGTTGGACAATTGCGAGCACCTGCTGGACGAGAGTGCGATCCTGGTCCGAAATCTCTTGTCCACGTGCGCGGGTCTGCGGATCCTCGTCACCAGTCGTGAGCCACTACGTGTTTCCGGTGAGCATGTGTTCGAGGTGGACCCGCTGGCGGTACACCGGACGGCCGCGCAGCTGGCGTATCCAGCATCCGCGGCGGATTCGCGACCCGATGCCGTGGCACTGTTCGCCGACCGTGCGTTGGCGGCAGCGCCGACCTTCCGGATCACCGCCGACAATGCCCAGACGATCGAGGAGCTGTGCCGGCGACTCGATGGATTGCCACTGGCGATCGAGCTCGCCGCCGGGCGCATGCGGGCGCTGTCGCCACGTGAGCTGCTCGATCGGCTCGACGACCGCCACAAATTGCTCAGCGTCGGTGACCGTTCCGCGGCCCCGCGCCATCAATCGTTGTGGGCGACCCTCGACTGGAGCTACGAACTGTGTTCGGATCGAGAACGACTGCTGTGGGAACGGCTTTCGGTCTTCACCGGCGCCGTGCATCTACAGGCAGCCGAATGCATCTGCAGTAGCGAGGACTTGCCGCGAGACGCGGTCGTCGATTGCATCTCGGCGCTGGTGGACAAGTCCATCCTCGCCCAGCATTCGACGGGCGGCACGCCGACCTATCGGATGCTCGAAACGGTGCGTGACTACGGGCTACGGAAGCTGCACGGGCGTCCTGCCGAAGCCGAGATCAACGGGCGTTATCGAACCTATTACCAGCGGCTGGCGCGCGAGTTCGAAGAGAATTGGTTCGGTCCCGGCCAAGAGCAGATGGTCGAACGAATGCGGGGCGAGCACGCGAACCTGCGGGCCGTCCTCGATTCGCTGTTGTCGGATCCGGCGGGTGGGCGGGCTGCCCTCGGTATGGCTGCTGCGCTGTTCTGGTATTGGCTCGGCTGTGGCCAGCAGCGCGAGGGACGGCATTGGCTCGATCGGGCCCTGGCGTCCGACAGTGCCGCGAGTTCCGAGCGTGCGGCGGCCCTGTGGTCCAACGGCTATCTCGCGGTCGCCGAGGGCAAAGCGGTGGTGGCGCTGGAACTGCTGCGCACCAGCCAGGCTCTGGCGAAGGAGCTGGGCGATACGGTGAATCTCGCGCATGCAACACATTTCCGCGGCGTGGCCGAACATAATCTCGGAAACACGATGCAGGGGATGGCCCTTATCGAAGAGGGGTCTGCGATGGAGGCGGAGGGTGGTCCCGGTCTGTTGCACATCCTGGCACTGGAACAGCTCGGCTGGGCTTACTGCCGCAAACACGAACCCGACCGGGCACTCGAGGTTCTCGAACAGTGCCGTCAGGCCTGCACGGCCCACGGCGAGCGATGGCTGCTGTCCTGGATCCAGACCTTCCTCGGTTTGGCGCAGTGGATGCGTGGCGAGTTCGCCGAGGCAGGTCTCCTGCTACGAGAAGCGTTGGCAGGCAAACGGCCGTTCCACGACGCCCTCGGAATCGCGGTCGTGCTGGAAATACTGTCCTGGGTGGCAGCGGCCGAAGGCGACCCCGGGCGATCGGCGCGCCTGATGGGTGCGGTTCGCCAGGTTTGGGAACCGCTCGGCGATTATCCAGGGGGCTTCGAACTGCGGACCTGGAGCGATCAGACCGGGCAAGAGGTGAGAGCCCTGTTGGGAGACAACGCCTTCGAGAACGCGTTCAGCGAGGGCGGTCGGCTCGGCACCGAGCGCGCGACCGGGTATGCGCTGGGCGAGGCAGCGCCGGTCGAGGAGCAGTCCTCGACCGACGATGCCCTCATCGCCGCTCTCACACCGCGTGAGGCGCAGGTCGCGCGCATGTTGGCCGAGGGAATGACCAACAAGCAAATCGCCCAGGCCTTGATCATCGCCCCACGCACGGTGGAGACGCACGTGGAGCACATCTTCACGAAATTGGGTGTGAACAATCGAACCCAGGTCGCCTCTCTGCTAGCGACCCAGTAACGCTGACCTGCGGTGAGCCGTGTCGGGCCGACCCGGACCCAGCATGGAGCTCACAATACTGTCGCGCGATTGGCCAGTACGCCGGTAGCCACCCGGGCGTCGCTGACGACGGTGACGTCGATATCGACGATGAGCAGCCCAGGGGCCGCGCCCAGTCGACCCTCGATGCGGCCGAGCGGATCGATCGCGACCGAGCGGCCGATACCTGTCGGTGCATTCGGATCGACCTGCGTTCCAGTGGTTCCCGGGTCTGCCTGATCGCATCCGAGTACCCAACAGCCGGTGTCCAGTGCCCGCGCCCGTACCAGGGTGTCCCATTGCTCGGCCTTTCCGTCGCCCGCGCCCCAGGAGGTGGGAAGTAGAACCGCACCAGCCCCCTGCTCGGCGAGGCGTTGGAACAGCGTGGGAAAGCGCACGTCGTAGCAGGTAGCGATACCCAGCACGAAGCCGTCGACGGTGACCGTGACGCAGTCCGTGCCAGCGGCGACGGTGTCGGATTCGCGATAGCCGAAAGCGTCGTAGAGGTGAATCTTGTGGTAGCCGAGGTGCTTTCCGAGCCCGGTCAGTAGAACTGTGTTGTGAATCCGGTCACCCGCAGGGGTGAACATGCCCGCGACGATGAGTACATCGTGGGCGTCGGCCAAGTCGGCGACCGCAGTGGGCCACGGACCGTCGAGCGGTTGGGCCAGCTCGGCTAGCGGGGCGCCGAAGTGGGCCATGGTGGCCTCCGGGAACACGACCACCCGGGCACCGGCATCGGCCGCGCGCCGTACCCACTGTCGCATCAGCGCAAGGTTTTCGGCGGGATCAGCGGTGGAGACTACTTGGCAGAGCCCGATGCGCAATCTGGTGTGGGTCACGACTGCGCACCCTGTTCTGCCCGGGGGATCCATCCGGGTCGGCTCAGCAGGTAGCGCACCATGCGTGGGGGGATCGTCAATGTTGTTTCGATGTCGGTAGGGTGCGCCGGTAGCTCGGTTCGAATCTGATGATGCGCACCGGCTTTCACCTTGTCGACCCATTCGGGATCGATGAGTGCCGCGCGTCCGATAGCGACCAGATCCGCACCCGCATGCAGTGCGTCGCGGGCGTCGTCCAGCGATCGGATGCCACCGCTCGCAATGATCGCGCTGCGTCCGACTACCGCCGCGGCGATCGCCTCGATCGGATTGCGTGATTCCACTCGTGCCCGCGTCCTCGTCCAGTCCCGATCCTCCGGCTGCGGCGAGTTCGTCCGGAAGTTGTCCATCGAAATATGCACGTAATCGACTCCGGCGGATGCCAACCGGTCGGCGAGGCGTGCGGAGTCGTCGAGGGTGTAGCAGCCGGGCTCGGATTCGAACGGGGTGATTCGGAATCCGACGGTGACCGTTGGGCCGACCGCGCTGCGCACGGCATCGGCCACCGCGAGGGGGAAGCGCATTCGTTCGTCGAGTCCGCCGCCCCAGTCGTCGAGTCGGCGGTTGGCGCGTGGCGAAAAGAACTGGTGGATCAGATAATGATTCGCGCCGTGGATTTCGATCCCGTCGAACCCTGCCTGCACCCCGAGAGCGGCCGACTGCCCGAAGGCCGTGAGCAATTGATTGATTTCCGGACCGGTCAGCTCACGGGGCGTGTGGGCGTTGGGACGGGCCGACGGAATGGGTGAGGGGCCGCGAATGCCGCTGGGCCCCACCAGCTCCGGGAGAGCGATCCGGCCCCCGTCGTAGATCTGCAGGATACCCAGGCCGCCATCACCGCGAACGGCATCGGCGACGGAGGCCAGGCTGCCGAGGTGAATGGCGTCGGTTGCGCCGATTCCACGCCAGGACCGGCCGTCGGCGTGCACGTACGCGCACGAGGTGATGGCCGCGCCGAACTCGGCGGCGCCGCGGCGGGCGAGGTAGTCGATTTCGGCTTCGGTGACCAATCCGTCCGGCTCGGACGCATCGGTTGTCATGGGTGCGAGTACAAACCGATTTCTCAGTGTCGCACCGGAATTGAGGCGCAGCGGCGCCCAGGGATCGGCGGTTTCGTGCACAGCGGCTCCTGCGGAGAGGGTGATGTCGGGGGATCAGTCGACCGGCGGCGGCGTCTGGCGCACCGTGTAGGACAGCGAGATCGATTGCCCGGTACGGGGATCGCCGAGCTCGACGCTCCATCCGGTGCTGAATTGGCCGACGTCGGCGCGCATCGGAATGGTTCCGGACATGAGTATGGTGCCGGGCTTCAAGAGCTGGCGTGCACGTAGTTCCCCGGCCCAGTACATCGGTGTCAGCAATTCCGCGAGCGTGCCCTGCTGGATCAGCTGCGGACCGGCTCCGGTGATCACACTGCCGGTGAGTGTGAGTTCATCGATGTAGCCGGCCACGTCGTCGAGGCGCCATGCCTTGCGGGCCAGCACATCCGGTGCCGCCTGCTTGCTCCATGCCACGCCGTGTTGTTCGAGGCGGCGATCGGTGTGGTCACATGCCGCGGTCAGCAGCAGGTCACGGGGGTTGTTCCCGGCCACCACGAGCGCCCACTCGGCCTCGCCGGAGGTGCGTTCGTGTTGCACCGGGACTTCGTCGACCTGCATCGCCAGGTAGGGGGCGATCGGATAGATACATGGGATCCTGGTCGGTGCAGGCACGCCCAGCTCGGCCAGTTCGGCGACGTGCGCGGCGACATCGGCCTGGCTGCGGCCGGCATACCCGGCGTTGAGCAGCGTGGCGACCGTCACCGTGTACTGCTCGCCATCGGGCAGGTCGAAGGTGAGGCGGGTCATCGGTTGTCCTTGCTGTGAGGGTCGCGTTGTGCGACCGGTGTTTTCGAGAATTCGCGTCAACGAGACAGATGTCGCTGCCAACTCGCCTGCTGGGCGAGCTTGGCGATTCCCGCGGCGGCCGTGCGGATCGCGGGCGCCGCGGTAGCCGGTTGAAAGCGTTGTACCGAACCGGATATGGAGACCGCGGCGACCACGGTGCCGGACCAGCTTCGGACCGGCGCCGCGATACAGCTCAGGCCCGGCCTGGTCTCCTGCCGGTCGTAGGCGATGCCGGTTCGCCGGATCGCGGCGAGCTCGCGATCGAGTTGAGCCGGCGAGGAGATGCTCGACGAGGTTGCCGGACGGAGATTTCTCGCGGCCCGGTCGACCACCACGGTTTCGCTGAATGCGAGCAGCGCCTTGCCGACTGCGGTGTTGGCCGCCGGGAGCCGGACGCCGACCAGAGCGGGAGAATTGACGCAGTTGTGTCCGTGGATCTTCTCGACGTAGAGCACATCGTCGCCGACCAGAACACAGAGATTGACTGTCTCGTGGGTCATTTCGTAGAGGTCGAGCAGGTACGGCAGCGCGACGCGACGCAGATCCTGAGTATCCGGCTGCGCGGAGAGCGCGGCCAGCTCGGTCAATCGGCCGCCCGGCGAGTACTCCGTGCCACGCTTGGTGATCATCTCCCATTCGACAAGGACCGACAGCAACCGATGCGCGGTGGATTTCGGCAGGTTCGCGCGCCGAGCGATCTCGGTGACGCCCATGGTGAGGTGATGCGGCGTAAAGCTGCTCAGGAGCGCGAGCGCCTTCGCGACGGAGGTGGACGAGTCGCGGTCGGGGCGGTCCCAACCGGCGATCTCGGGAATGGCGACGCCACTACGCAGGGGGCTCGATAGCCGGGCGTATGGGGCGGTTTGGGAGATGGTCACGGTTGCCTCTCGGTCGCCAGGCCCGACCGCGGAGTCGGCGAGCTGGTGCTGTGAAAAGGGCGCGACGGATGGGTCGCGGTGGGGTCGGCGGGCTGGTGGAAGCCGTATCCGACTCGCTCCTCGACGGTATGGCCGCCGTGGCGTCCGTCACATCGGGAGAACTCCCGAGAGGCTGCCCATTCCTCAGCACCGCACCCCGACCGATCCGAGATGGGTGAACTGTGCGCTGATCGTCGCGCCGGCGGGCGCGTCGATCGCGTCGGTCAAGCCACCAGTCATCACGATCCAACCTGCCTCGATGGCATGACCGCGCTGGGCGAGCGAGTTGGCGGCCATGGCGAGCGCCTCCGCGGGATGCCCCTGTACCGCCGCGCCGACCCCGGTCGCCATCAGCTGGCCGTCGACCTCGAGCAGACAGGCCTCCAACGGCAGATTCAATGTTGTCGGGTCCGCGCCGACCGGTCCGGTCACGTAATAGGCGGAGGACGCGTTGTCGGCGATCACATCGGGCAGTGTGAAGCGGAAGTCCAGGTAGCGGCTGTCGATGATCTCGAGGCTCGCGTACACCCGATCCACCGCCGCCAGTGCGGCGGCGGCCGTGACGCCCGGTCCCTCCAACCGCCGACCCATGACGAACGTGATCTCGGGCTCGACCCGGGGATGAATCAGCAGCTCCCGCGGCAGTGGGGTGCCGTGGGGCAGTGTCATCGCATCGGTGAGCCACGCGGTCAACGGCGCTGATACACCCATCTGGCGTTGCTTGGCGGGCGAGGTCAGGCCCAATTTGACGCCGATGATGTTCTCGCCACGCTCGATTCGCTGACTCAGCGCCTCGTCTTGAACGCGGTAGGCCAGGTCGATATCGAGCTCTGGGTACTCGGCGGTGAGCGGACCGCGTGCGGTGCGCACAGCCTCCGCGCGTAACAGTTCAGCCGCCAATGAGTCGGCCGATGATTGCGTCTCCAGGACCCGGATCTGTCCGCAGGGTTCTACTTTCATGTCGCGCTCCTCGCGTCGTTCTTGGGCTCGGTGAACGTTCACCCTGATCGCCGCCGCGGACCATGAGAATCGTTGCGGTCCGCCCCCCGGAACATCGGCGCCGGCGATACGGGGACAGCCGTGTTTGCCGTTCTGCGGAACATCTCCGTTGCCGCACGCCTCTTTGTCGTCGACCCTGCCATCTCGACAAACAGTGTTGGAACAGAAGGGAATCGCCCATGGCCACCTTGGCCGTCGACGGTGTCGACATCTACTACGAGGAGTTCGGGCAGGGGGAGCCGCTGCTGCTGGTGCACGGCGCTGCCGCGTCCGGGCGGTGGTTCGGTGACCTCGTGCCCAGGCTGGCACGGACACACCGGGTCATCGTGCCGGACCTGCGTGGGCTGGGGCGCAGCGAACGCGTTGCGCCGCTGGCGCATCCGCGGGTGTGGGTGTCGGACCTGTGGCGACTCTTGGATCAGCTCGAACTCGATCGGGTTCACCTGGCCGGGGTTTCGCTGGGGTCGCGGATCGCAGGCCGATTGGTGCTCGACGACGCGGCCCGGATCCGGACCTTGACCGTGGATGCGCCGATCATCGGTTTGAGCACCAGCGGAAACACTTCCCTCAACTCGGTTTTCACCGACATCGACCCCGACAGCGCACAGGCTCGCGAATGGCAGACCTTGCACGGTGACGACTGGCGCGACGCTATCGCCTTCTACGCCGAAACGCGCGCCACCGCCGAGTTCCAGGAGTACTTGACGCTGCGGCCGCATCTCGCTGACCTCACCGTGCCGACACTGGTGTGCCGCGGCGATCACGACGATGCGATCCACCCGGTGGATGATGCCTTCATCTGGCACAAGCAGGCGCCGGACACTCGGCTTTTCATCGCGCCGGGCATGAACCAGTCGTCGGTGATGCTGGAACGCGCCGAGTCGTTCATCACGGCGTTCACCGCGTTCCAGATCAGCTGTGCGTCTGCGCTGTCGGCATGAGCCGGGTGCTCGTCACGGGATTCGGCGCATACGCGCAGGAGACCGACAACCCCAGCGGCTTGATCGCACAGCGGCTCGATGGGCGGCGGCTCGATGGTTTCGATGTCGTCGGCCGGGTCCTCCCGGTGGACACCGAGGCGGTGCGGGAGGCGCTGAGTGCGGCCATGGAATTCGCCCGGGCCGAAGTCATTCTCGTCACCGGGGTGGCACCGGGACGTACAGCACCTGCGCTCGAGCGTATCGCAATCAATGTGCGGGACTTCCCGATTCCCGATAGCGAGGGCCGCACACCGGTCGACGAGCCCGTCGAGCCGGATGCGCCCGCAGCCTATCTGAGCACGCTGCCCGTCAAGGCGATCGTCGACGGCTGGCGACGCGCGGGAATTCCGGGATACGTCTCGAATACCGCTGGTACATACCTGTGCAATCAGACTTTCTATCTAGCCCGGCATCTCGCGCGGGAGTCGGCGGCGCGGGTCGGCATGCTGCACGTTCCGGTCACGCCGGCCCGTGCCGCCGCAGCCGTTGCGCCGCAGCCGCTTCCGTCGGTCTCGCTGGACCAGCTGGAAGCGGCTGTGCTACTGGCTATTTCGATCGCTGCACGATTCGACGGGCCGGATCTTCCTATCGGAGGCGGTGCGATCAGTTGACGACGCAGCACTGGGAGCAATCCAGCAGCCGAACTCTGGAGGTGGACGGGAGCGCGGTCCACTTTCACGATGTGGGATCGGGTCCGCCGGTGATCGTTCAGCAGGCATTCGGTCCGTTGCCCGGTACCACGGCGTGGCTGACATACCATCAGGTGCTGGCGGACCTGGCGGCCGATCACCGCTGTATCTTGGTGGACTACCCCAACTTCGGGCGCAGCGCCGCACGCGAATTCCATGAGCCGGTTCACGACCTGTACGTGCGGAACACCCTCGCGATACTCGACGAGCTCGATCTGGACACCGTCACCCTGCTCGGCACATCCACTGGCGGCACCGTTGCACTCGATATGGCGCTGACTGCTCCGGAGCGCGTCTCTCGGCTCATTGTCGGAGGTTGTAGTGCGTCGACCGGCGGTGACCCGTATCTGCTCGCACCGGCCCCGACCGAGGTGGGACGGCTGTTCGACGATTGTCAGTCGGGCCCACCCGATCTCGGTGCCATCGCCCGTCTGCTTCGCGGGATCGTATACGACGCCGGGCTGATCGGCGACGACCTCGTCGAGGACATGTACAAGTGGCGGCTGCGCGAGCCAGAGCATGCCGCGACCTGGTCACGCTCGACGATCGTTCCACGTAGCAATCTGCAAGCGCTGTCGACGATTACGGTGCCGACGCTTATCGTGCACGGGCGCTTCGACCGGATGGTGCCGCTGGAGGGCGCACTGATGTTGCTCGGTCATCTGCCGACCGCGGACCTGGTTGTGCTCAACAACTGCGGGCATTGGCCGCCCTTCGAGCGTCCGCGCGAATTCATGGCCGCGGTCCGCGCATTTCTGACCGCCTGAGGATCCCGCGATCGTGGACCGGTGTTCCGGCTGACGGATCGGTGCCGTTGTCGGGCTCGGCAGCTATCGCGCATTCTCCACACCCACGCCGGAGCCGACATCGCGGCATCCAGCGTATTTCATCAGGAAGGCAATACGAGATCATGACTGAAGTTGTCGGGCTCGGCTACGTAGGTCTCTACGCAACGGATCTGGACGCCTGGCGCGCATACGGGACCGAGGTCCTCGGCCTGCAGGATGTCTCCGCCGCAGCAGGGGCCGACCAGGACACCGTCCTGCTGCGCGCCGACGAACGCGGCTGGCGGTTCGCGATTCACCGGGGTGAGGCCGGCGGGGCGGCATATATCGGCTGGGAAGTCGCCAACCGGCAGGCGCTCGACGCGCTCGGTCGCAGGCTGGCCGCGGCAGGTGTGGCGGTCGAAGAGGATGTGCGGTGCGCCGCGACCCGCCGGGTGGAGGGGCTGCTGTGGTGCGTGGACTCCGATGGCCACCGGATCGAATTCTTCTACGGCGCCCGCGTGCCGAAGCAGCCGTTCCTTTCGCCGCGTGGGATCCGTTTCGTGACAGGTGATCTCGGTCTGGGACACGTCTTCTTCTTCGTCACCGACCTGGCCGCCGCCAAGGGGTTCTATCTCGATGTGCTCGGATTCCGGCTCAGCGACACCATCGAGTTCCACGGACGCAAGGTCCACTTCCTGCACGTCAACCCGCGCCACCACAGCCTCGCATTCGTGCAGAACAACGAATTGGCCCCGGCCCTGGGACATTTCATGCTCGAGGTGGCCGACATCGACGACGTCGGACGGACCCTGGACGAGGTTGCGACCCGGGGCGTACAGCTCACCGAAACGCTCGGCAGGCATACCAACGATCTGGCGCTGTCCTTCTTCATGAAGAACCCATCCGGATCCGAGGTCGAGTACGGCTACGACGGCCGCCTCGTCGACGAGTCGACCTGGCGGGTGTCGAACTACGACTCGACCAGCCTGTGGGGCCATCACCGCCATTGAGATGCAGCGCCCGAAAGAGCTCGTGTGGCACCGAACATGACAGAGAGGACGAAATGACCGAAACCTACGCCGTCATCGGCGCGAGCCTGGCGGGGGCCCGTGCCGTCGAGGCGCTTCGAGACGAAGGGTTCGACGGTCGCGTCGTCCTGATCGGCGCCGAGCACCACCTACCCTACGATCGCCCGCCGCTGTCGAAGGAAGTGATTCTGGGACAGAAGCAACCCGGCACGACACTCATCCATCGGGATAGTTTTTACTCCGACAACGATATCGAATTGCGCCTCGGCGTGCGTGCAACCCGCATCGATACGCACAGTCGCGCAATCGAACTCGATAGCGGTACGTCGCTGCGCGTGGACAAGTTGTTGCTCTGTACAGGCACCGCGCCGCGCCGGCCGGATATTCCAGGACTTGACCTCGACGGGGTGCATTTCCTGCGTACCGTGGACGACGCGATTGCCATCCGGGAACGATTGCTGACCGGCGGTGCTGTGGTCATCGTCGGCGGTGGGTTGATCGGGATGGAGCTCGCGGCCGCCGCGGTCGTGTTGGGCAATGAAGTCACGGTGCTGGAGCGCGACGCTGGACTGTTGCGGCGAGTGCTCGGCACGCGAATCGGAGACCGGCTGTCGCGCTGGCATTCCGAGCGTGGCGTGCACATTCGAACCGATGCGGAGGTGGCCCGGATCGAGGGCGATCACCGGGTGCGCAGGGTGCGCACCGTGGACGGGTTCGTCGCCGAGGCCGACCTGGTGGTGGTCGGCATCGGCGTCGTTCCGGCACTCGATGCGGCTCGGGACTGCGGCATCGAGATCGACAACGGCATCCTCGTCGACGAATTCTGCGAGACCTCGGTGCCCGGCATCTACGCGGCGGGCGATGTGGCCCAGCATCCGAATTGGCTGACTGGACAACACATTCGACTTGAGCACTGGCAGCACGCCCAGAATCAGGGCATCGCCGCCGCCCGCGCGATGGCGGGACGCCGCGAACCTTATCGGGAGGTCCCGTGGTTCTGGTCCGATCAGGGCGACACCAACATTCAGGTCGCGGGCGATCCCCGGAGCGCCGATGAGCAGGTGTGGCGCGGCGATCCGGAATCGCTGGACTTCACCGTGTTCCACCTGCGCCGCGGAGTCCTCGTCGGAGTGGTCGGGGTCAACCGCCGCCGCGATGTCCGAATGGCGATGCCCTTGATCGAAAGACAGGTGCGCCCGGTGTCCGCGCTGCTTGCCGACCCTTCGGTGGATCTACGCAGCGTCGGTGACGACGCCGCGACGGCCACGAGCACCCAGTGGTGAAGAGGAGAAGACAATGACAACATCCGAGAAGTCGGAGAATCTTGTCCGGGTGTGTGCTGTCGGGGAATTGACCCCCGGCAACGTCACTCGGGTGAACACGCAGCCGCCCATCGCGGTATACAACATCGACGGCGCCTTCTACGCGACAGCGGACTGGTGCTCGCACGACAAGTCGTCGCTGGCCGATGAAGGATACATCGAGAACGGTCAGATCGAATGCGGCTGGCATTTCGCAAAATTCTGCATCAAGACCGGTGCGGTCACCGCGCCACCTGCATCCGCGCCGCTCGCCAAGTACGAGGTCCAGGTCGTCGACGATGCCGTCTATGTCGTGATCGAGAGCTGAAAACCGCTGTTCCGCAGCTCAGAACGAACATATCGACTCGGCACTCGCGCACTGCTTGGCTGTAGCGCAGTCATCGAATAGCAATGCCGGACAATAATATTGAAAGGAGATGGTCGTGGCTGTTGACGCCGACTATCTGCATTCACTGGTGAATTGGAAGAAGGGCAACATCGGGCCCGAGATCTTCATCAGTGAAGAAATCTACAAGCTGGAGCAGGAGCGCATTTTCGGGCGCTCCTGGCTGTTCCTGGCGCACGACAGTATGATCCCGAATCCCCACGACTTCTTCGCGACCTACATGGGCGGAGATCCGGTGCTCGTGGTGCGTCAGCCGGACGGCGGAGTCAAAGCATTCCTCAATGTCTGCCGCCACCGCGGCATGCGGGTGTGCCGCGCCGAGGAGGGCAACACCCGCTCGTTCATGTGCACCTATCACGGCTGGACCTACGACAGTGCGGGCAAGCTGATCGGCGTCCCGAACATGGAGGACGCCTACTTCAACAAGCTGTCACTCGAGGACAACGGCCTGATCCAGGTCGCGCAGGTCGACAGCTACCAGGGTCTGATCTTCGGAAACTTCGACCAGGCCGCGCCGCCGCTGCACGAGTACCTGGGTGATCTGAAGTACTACATCGACGGCTGGGTCGATCATGCCGAAGGCGGCATCGAGGTGTTGCCCGGCGCGATCAAGTGGACCATCAACGCCAATTGGAAGCTGGCCGCCGAACAGTTCGCCGGCGACACGTATCACGCCACCACGAGCCATCTTTCGTCGCTCCTGGCCTTCGGCCCGGGCTTCGAGGCCAAGGACGGCGCCCATGTCTCGCTGCGGGAGGGCCACGGTGAGAGCTTCTTGTTCGAGCGCCACACCAGGTTCGCGGACGACCCGCTCGGCCAGTACAACGAGAACAAGCGGCGCATCGCGCGCGAGCGGGTCGGCGATCGCGCCGATATGGTAGCCAACTTCAACGCGTTCCCGAACTTCGCGGGCCTGCCGGGTTCTGCGAATCTGCGGGTGTGGCACCCCAAGGGCCCCGGCAAGTTCGAGATCTGGTCGTTCACCGTCGTGGAGAAGAACGCGCCCGAGGAAGTCAAACGCGCGCAACAGATTTCGGCGTCTTTCACCGAGGGGGCCGCCGGTGTCGTCGAGACCGACGATGGGGAGAACTGGGGCATGATCGGTGGCGTTCTCGAACACGGCTATCAGGCACGGAAGATGGCCTGGAACTACGAGATGGGCCTCGGAAACGAGCAGGAACACCCGGAATTTCCGGGCGAGTACTACGACACGTTCTTCGGCGAGGCGGGTCAGCGCGGATTCTACCGGCGCTGGCTGGAATTCATGACAAGCGAGGCGTGGCCGGTGATTCCGCCGGCAGACCGGAACGGTGAGATGGCTGCGGCAGGGCCCGTAGTAGCAGGAGGTGCGGAATGACCGCCGAAGGAATCGTGGCGCCTGAAGGCACGAATGCCCTGGGACAGTTGCTGCTCCAGCATCAAGTCGAGCAGTTCCTCTACCGTGAGGCGCGGTTGCTCGATCGCTGGCAGTGGGGCACCTGGCTCGAGCTGTTCACCGAGGACATCCTCTACTGGATGCCGGTGCGCAAGAACCGTCTTCGCCGCCAGCGCGATCAGGACGAGGTGCCCCAGGGCATCGAGATGGCGCACTTCTACGACAATTACGAGTCGCTGCGGATGCGCGTGAGCCAAATGCACTCCGGAACCCACTGGGCCGAGGACCCGCCCTCGCGCTGTCGGCATCTGGTGTCCAACGTCGTCGTCACTCTACGTGGCGAGCATGACTCCGCCGCAGTGGAATCCGCGGAGTTCGACGTTGTGTCGAACTTCCTGCTGTACCGGAATCGACTCGAGTCTGAGACCGATGTCTGGGTGGGTGAACGGCGCGATGTGCTGCGTGTGACCGACGGCGAATTCAAGATCGCGAAACGCACGATCCTGCTCGACCAGAACGTCGTGCAATCGAAGAACCTCAGCGTGCTGTTCTAGCGCGCCGCCGGAAGCTGAAGGAGACGAATTGCCATGGTAGTAACAAATATCGACGATTCTGCGGACCTGGCCTTGCATCAGGCGCTGGTCGAGCGTGCGCGGGCCCTCGGGCCGCAGATCCGGGAGCTGTCCGCGGTGACGGAGGCGCTGCGCTCGGTGCCGCGGGAGCTGATCGACCAGATAGTGGCGGCCGGGCTCGGTGGACGGATCCTTGCCCCTCGCCGATTCGGAGGTGATGAGCTCACGCTCGACACCATGTACGAGGTGTCGCTGGAACTCGGGCGCGCCTGTGCGTCCACGGCTTGGTGTGCGGCGCTGCTGCCACACGATGCGCACATGGTCGGGTTCTTCCCGCTCACCGCACAAGAGGCGGTGTGGGCGGACGGTCCGGACGCCTGCATCGCCGCATCGCTCGCCCCTGCGGCGACGGTGCAGAAGGTCGACGGCGGCTATCGGCTGACGGGCAGGCACGCCTTCGCCAGCGGTGTCGACCACGCGTCCTGGGTGATCGTCAGCGGACTGATCAAGGATGGCGGCCGGCCGGCGAATCACCACTTCCTGGTGCGGCCGGGCGATTACACCATCGATGACGACTGGTATGCGGCCGGTATGCGCGGCACCGGTAGTAAGACCATCGTGGTCGACGATATCTTCGTGCCGGACGGGTTCGTGCTACCCGCGGCGGCGTTGGTATCGGGCGACGGTCCGGGCACCGAAATCAATCAGGGCCCGCTCTACCGTCAGCCGTTGGCGCTGCACGCCGGGCTCACCTTCCTCGGCCCGATGATGGGTACAGCGCTGGATGCATACGACCACTTCGTCGAGTGGGCGCGCAGCCGCCCGCAGACCGCCGGCTCGGAGATCGTCCAGGAGGCGGTCGCGCGCACCACAGCCGACCTCAGGCTGGCGCAGCTGTCGATTCGGCGAATCCTGGACGCAGCCGGCACTTCCGGGCGGCTCGAGCTGGCCGATCGCGCAGAGATCCTGCGCGACTACAACCGGGTGACCGAACTGCTCGTCGAATCCGTCGATCGACTGTTCGCGCTGAGCGGCACGTCGGGCTTCAAGGACACGAGCCCTATGCAGCAAAAGTGGCGCGACATCCACATGATGGCCAGCCATGTGTCGTTCGCCCGCGCCAACTACCAGCATTACGGACGCATGGTGCTCGGCCTCCAGCGCGACCCCAAGCTAGCGGTGTTCTGAGTCGCAGTCCTCACACACTCCACGTTGTTCCACTAGATCTCCGGAAAGAAGCAGATCCATGGCCGCTGTCAGCCAACTCAGTTATGTCGTAGGGACGTCCAGCGACGTCCCGGGGTGGAAACAGTACGCGACCGACGTTCTCGGGCTGGAGGTGTCGCGCGACAGCGACAACAGTCTGCTCTACGTTCGCGCCGACGACCGGCACCACCGGATCGGAGTGCGCGCCGGCCACGACGATGATGTGGCGTATGTGGGCTGGGATGTGCCCTCGAAGGTGGCGCTCGAGGCGGCAGCGGCCCAGCTCGAGGCCGCGGGCGTCGTCGTAACGGCGGGAACGCCGGAGGAGGCGGCCGATCGGCGAGTCATGGAGTTCGTCCACTTCATCTGCCCGTATTCGGAAGTGCGGATGGAACTCGTGCTCGGACACGAGAAGGTGTTCATGCCGCGGTTCCGTCCGGGACGGGACATGGCGGGGTTCAATACCGGCGAGATGGGCATGGGGCATGTCGTGCTCTACGCCGCCGACATCCTCGGTGCGGCCGACTTCTATTCGCGGGTACTGGGTTTCGGTGTCAGCGACTTCGCGCACATTCCCAAGGTGGGACCGTTCGCGGTATTCCTGCACTGCAACTCGCGCCATCATTCGCTCGCGTTCATGCATATTCCGGGCGCGCCGCGCCGCATCCAGCACGTCATGTTCGAGACGGTCAGCATCGATGACGTCGGCCACAGCTACGACCTGTGCCTCGAGCGCGGTATCACCAGCACTTCGACCGGCCGCCACCAGAACGACCACGTCTTCTCGTTCTACTTCCGCAATCCTTCCGGATGGCATTTCGAGTACGGCTGGGGCCCGCGGTTGGTCGACCCGGCAACATGGACGGCTGAAAGCTATTCCCTGGGTTCAGGTTTCGCCTGGGGACACCACGGCCTGATGAAGATGGTGTGACTGCCGTGGAACGAAGGATGCGGCCATTCATCGTCGGGCTCGGCGGCACACTGCGCGCCGAGTCCTCGACGGAGTCGGCTCTGCGCATTGCGCTGGATGCCGCCGCCGCGAACGGTGCGCGCACGGAACTGTTCGGCGGCAGCGTGCTCGCGGCCCTGCCGATGTACGACCCGGACGGGCCGAAAGTCGCTGAGGCCAGAAGGCTCATCGATGCACTGCGAGTCGCCGACGGCGTAATCATCGCGTCGCCCGGCTACCACGGGTCGATATCGGGATTGGTGAAGAACGCCCTCGACTATGTCGAGGACCTTCGCGAGGACGGCAACCCGTATCTCTCGGGCCGTGCAGTCGGGTGCGTGACCACGGCCTACGGCTGGCAGGCCGCGGTCACCACGCTGCAGACGCTGCGCAGCATCGTGCACGCGTTGCGGGGCTGGCCCACTCCGCTGGGCGCGGCGATCAACTCGGCGACCACGCGGATCGCCTACGGGCAGCAGCCGGACGAGCGAGTCGAATTTCAATTGCAGACCGTCGGCCGCGAAGTGTGCGCACTGAGTGGGATGGCGCACACGGTCAAAAACGGTGTCGCGGTTGCCATGCCGGAATAGGTAGTGGCGCGGCGCGCAAAGAATCGCCCCGATATTCGGCTTCATCGAATATCGGGGCGATATGCGTCGGAAGGGATTCGCGTTGGTCAGGCATCCTCGAAGATTGCGAAATGCTTCCCCGCGGTGAGCCCGCCATCGACGGCCAGGACTGCGCCGGTGATGTAACTGGCCTCGTCGGAGGCGAGGAAGACTGCCGGCCGGGCAATCTCTTCCGGTTCGGCGTAGCGCTTCATCGGGCACAGGTCATCGAGCAGGGAGTCATGGCCGGGTACTCGTTCGAGGTAGTCCTGAATGCGGGGAGTCATCGTGCTTCCGGGGCAGATCGCGTTCACGCGGATGGCGTCGGCGGCATAGTCCATTGCCATGTTCTTGGTCAGCAGCAGGACTCCGCCCTTGGCGGCACTGTAAGCGGAGCAACGGTTTTCGGCGAGCAGTCCCGCGGTCGAGGATATGTTGACGATGCTGCCGCCGCCCATCCGTCGCAGTTCGGGGATTACGAACTTCGAGCAGCGATAGACCGAGGTCAGGTTGATATCGATCATCCGATACCAGTCGCTGTCGGCCATCTCGTCCACACGCTTCGGCAGGCTCGCGCCGGCGACATTGAACAGTGCGTCGATCCGTCCGAAGCTGTCGAGGGCCGTCGCGACGACGCGTGGCATCGCATCGGCGTCCGTGACATCAGCGGTCGCCCACGCGGATTGCCCGCCGGCGTCGGTGATCGATCGGGCCGTCGCGCGGGCCGCGTCGCGGTGCAGATCCGCGACGACCACCGAGCCGCCACGCGCGGTCCACTCGACCGCGATCGCCCGCCCGATACCTGCGCCCGCAGCGGTGACGATGGCGACCCGGCCGGCCAGTGGCAAATGAGAATTCGGATTGGACACGTTAATTCGACCCTTCGGGTAAACGGTACGGTGAACGGGCTGAGGTCAATTCAGCTGTTCCGGCATGTGGCACAACGGATTTGAGTGTGATAATGCTTGACCTGGTGTGTATCGAATCATAAGATTCGTTCAACGGGCAGTAGCTTTGTTCTACGCGCCGGAATCAAATGGGTAGATCGTTCATAGTCGAATTGGACGGTCCGAGTGCCTGCAAAAATATCGATGCGGAGGCATGGTGTTAGTCACCAAATATGAACCAGAAGTCGCGGCGGACTACGAGCGGGTTCGGGCGTCGATCGCCGCGCGCTTCACCAATCCGCTCGACCTGCCCAAGGAGATCTTCTCCGATCCGCTGGTGTACCGGGAAGAGTTGCAGCGGATCTTCTACGGTCCATACTGGCATCCGGTCGCGCACCGAGCGGAATTGGGCGAGGTCAACAGCTTCAAAACGGCATGGCTCGGCGAAGTCCCGATCCTGGTCAGCCGGGGTTCCGATGACAAGATTCGAGCGTTCGTCAACACCTGCACCCATCGCGGGACGTTGCTGGAACAGCGCTCGGCCGGAGTAGCCACAGAGTTCCAATGTCCTTATCACCGTTGGCTTTTCAACAGTTCGGGTGACTTCTGCGGAGCGCCGGGGGAGCGGGATTTCCGTTCCGACTTCGATCGCAAGGACTACGCGCTGCCGGAGCTGCGGGTCGCGGAGCTGGCCGGGTTGATCTTCGTGACGAGACATCGCGAGACCCCGTTGCTCGAAACCTTTCTCGGCGAGTGCGCAGATCCGGTCCGTGATTGCCTGCTCGACGATGGGAACCTCACCCTGCTCGGCTACCAGAAGGTCGTCTACAAAACGAACTGGAAGACCTACTTCGACAACGACTTCTATCATGCGCCGTTGCTGCACACCGGGTTTCGGATTCTGGGTTGGCAAGGTGGCAAGGGTGAAGTTCGGATCACACAACCGGTCGGCCACTTCTCGGTCGGCTATCAGAGCACACCGTACGTCGACAACGGCTACCTGGCGGATCCGAGCGTCGTACAGTTTCGCGGCGCGGACGACCGGGCCAGAGTTGTAGCATTGCGCCCGGTCACGGTGCTGACCAAGCATGTCGACACCATCAACGTGCGATTCGCACGCCCACGTGGTGTCGATCGTACCGAGGTCAGCTATGCATTCTTCGGGCACGCCGGCGACACCGAGGAGTATCGCGCGCATCGAGTACGGCAAGCATCGAATCTGTTGGGGCCCAGCGGTTTCATCACGATCGAGGATGCCGCGGTTTTCAACCGCCAGCAAATGACCTCGGATGACGGGACATTGGCCCGCTTCGTCAAGGGCGTCGACGGCCGCCCCGAAGACGCCACTCAGAACGACGAGATCGGCAATACCGTCGGCTGGGCGAACTACCGGAAGGTGATGGGCTTTGATTACTGAGACTACCGCCGGACTGCACGCGATCGACGAGCTGCTCGGGCGCTGCTCCTACGTGCTCGACCAACAGGACTGGGCGCAATGGCCGGACCTGTTCGCGCAGGAATGCTCGTACACCGTGCAAACCCTAGACAACATCGAGCGCGGCTTGCCGCTGGCGTATATGTATGACGACAATCGCGCCAGAGTGCTGGACCGTGTCAAGTTCATCACCGAGGTTTGGGCGGGGACCATCGAGCCGTACCGGACTCGCCATGTCACCCAGCGCACCCACGCGAGCCCGGTGGATGCCGACCACTGGATGGTCCGTTCGAACTTCCACGTGAGCTTCACCGAGAACGATTCGCTATCAGGACTTTTGGCGACCGGGTACTACGAAGACGCGATCGAGCTCACCGGCGGCAGCGCTCGGCTGACGAGTCGCGCAGTTCGCCTCGACAGTATGCCCGCCCGCTATCTCGTATATCCGCTGTAGCGGTTGACACTTCGGCGCGTGACCGCCGCGGTTCAGGCTTCCTCAGGAGATTCGTATGACCGACCTAGCATTTCTCTCCACACGCGAGCTCGCTGCCGCCGTCGCCGCGAAGGAGGTGTCGAGCACCGAGCTACTCGACCACTACCTGTCCCGGGTGGACCAATTCAATCCGCAGGTGAACGCCATCGTCGCCCGGGATGAAGAGGGTGCGAGAGCTGCGGCATCGGCGGCCGACCGCGCCGTCTCCCGCGGCGAGCAGCTTGGCTCCCTCCATGGTGTGCCTGTGACGATCAAGGACAGTCTCGAAGTTGCGGGCATGCGAACCACCGGTGGTTCGACCAGATGGGGACACCATGTCTCGACCTGCGACGCCGACTCGGTCGCGCAACTCAAGAACGCGGGCGCGATCGTCTTCGGCAAGTCGAATCTTCCGGAAGACGCCCGGGACTGGCAGACCTACAACGAGATCTACGGAACCACGAGCAATCCCTGGGACCTGACCCGCGGACCCGGCGGTTCCTCCGGCGGGTCCGCCGCCGCCCTCGCCGCGGGGTTGACCGGCCTGGAGCTCGGCGGCGACACGGCAGGCTCGATTCGGGTGCCCGCCCACTTCTGCGGTGTGTACGGGTTGCGCTCGTCGTATGGAATCGTCCCGAGACACGGCAGCGTCTCGGGACATGCTCCCGGGACGCTCGCGGAGTTCGACATGGCGGTATTGGGACCGCTCGGCAGGCACGCCGACGACCTCGATCTCGGTCTCGACGTCCTCGCAGTGCCGGACCCCGACCGCGCCCCGGCGTGGCGGCTGGAGCTGCCTCCCGCGAGATCGAGCACGCTGCGGGAGTTCCGGGTCGCCGCATGGCTCGACGACCCGTTCTGCGCCGTCGACAGCGAGCTGGTCGCGATCATGGAGACGGCCCTGGGGGCAGTGCGGGCCGAGGGCGCGGTCGTGGTCGAGCGCAAGGGACCGGTCGGACTCGAGGAGACGATGGCTCTCTACCAATCGTTACTGATGGCGCAGAGTGGGTTGATCGAACCAGATGAGTCGTATGCCGGACTCGTGGAGATGGCCGCAGCCGAAGGGGCCACCGGCGGGTTCGCATCCGACCTGACGGTCCGCTTCCGTGACTGGCACCGGCTCGACGAACGCCGGCAACACTCACGGCGGCGCTGGTCAGAGTTCTTTCGCGAGTTCGACGTGCTCCTTTGTCCGGTGAGCCCGACTGCCGCCTTCCCTCACGACCATCGACCGGATCCCAGCTGGTCGGTACGAACACTGCTGGTCGACGGCACCGACCGGCCGTATCGCGAGATGCTGGCATGGATGGCGCCTTCGGCGCTCAACCATTTGCCTGCAGCGGTCGGGCCGGTCGGTGTGACCCGGCAGGGTCTTCCGGTCGGTATTCAAGTGATCGCGCCCTACCTCCACGACCGCACGGCAGTGCAGTTCCTGCGGTGCCTTGCCGAGGTGATCGGCGGGTTCCGCCGTCCCCCTGGATTCTGAGTGGCCGCGGCTTCCTCGTCGCGTGGAGTGCTGCGGTCTTGAATCAAATGGCAATGACTCATACTGCCGTCCTTCATATTTCATCGGAACAGATCGCGATCCACAGGAGAGCGGGTTCCTGAACAAGCTGTCGATCACCGATGCGGACGTGGACAGCCCCATAGGCATCGAGGAGGGGGCATCGTCGGTTTGTCGACCACATGCCAGGGCCGTCGCTCCGGGGGCAAGTTGATCGGCGCGCTGCAAGTGCATAATCCGCGACTGGATGAGGTGCTCGAAATATCCGACTACTTGCGCCCCGTCGCAGGTTTCGAGGGGAAAGCCTGGACGGGTGCCCCGCCGCCCTCTTGGTCCGCGATCCACGCCCTGGATGGAACCTGGTCTGCCGAAACGCGTTTCGTGAAGGACAGCCCCGAGCAGGAGTTGCTCGGCCACGACGACGTGCAGAAGGTGACCGAGTTCCTCGTTCAGGTCGCGCACGACCGAGAGCGATGTTGCTTGGCCATTAGCCCCGGCCAGTGTGTGTGCCAGCCGCCACTCACCTCCCGATCGGCCGGATAGGGCTCTATAAGTTCTGGCCGACAATCAAACTGGGCGATCAGCGAGGCGGTTACCCCCGAACGAGCCCCGAGCCGTGGGGACTGCTGCAAGATCAGGTGACAGTTTCGGTCACGCGGCCTGACTGGCCGGTGGGGTCATGATGGTCTCGTATTCGACCGGCGTCAAACGACCGAGGGCGGTCTGCCGTCGGCGTCGTGCAGGCTCGCCTGCGCGAAACACGCGGCGGCCCGCTCGAGGACCTCGTTCTCCTGCTCCAGCAACCGAATTCGCCGCTTCGCTTCCCGAAGCTCGGCCGACTCGCTCGTACTGGTGCCCGGTTTGGTTCCCTCGTCGATATCGGTCTGACGCATCCATTTCGACAGCGTCATCGGGTGGATTCCGAAGTCGACGGCGATCTGCTCCAACGTCACCCCGGCATCACGATTGCGAGCCACCCGGACGACATCGTCGCGGAACTCGCGGGGGTAGGGCATGGGCACGGCAGCATCCTTCCAGCCCGCCCGAAGGCAAGCCAAATCAGATGTCACCTATCTGTGCAGCAGTCCCGTCCGTGATCTGATGCGTACTATCGGGCGTGGTTAAAAGTGGTGCAGCCGTAGTCAGTTTGGCTTTTCTGGGTGGGTTGGCGGCCATAGTGGGGGCCCTCAGTGCAGTTCATGCCCTGCGTGACGGTTACAGCGCCGGCTTTGCCGACCTGTACACCGTCATGCCACGGGGATGGTTGCGCGGCTACTACTGGCTGGCAGCCGTTTTCGATCCGAGCGCAGCGCTCCTGCTGATCGTCGGTGCGATCCTGCTGATCGTGCGCCGAGGACCAGGACAGATCCTGGTGATGGCGGGTTGTGCCCTGGTGATCGTGCTGGGTGTCTTCGGAGCAGTCGTCAAACCGGACCTCCTCGGTACCGGCCCGGCAGGATTCATGGACCACATGATCCGCCTTGCCCTGCTCGGCTTTCCGATCGTCACGATCGCCTTGGCGAAACCCCGCCTCACCCGCCGAGCCGTTTGACGACCGCGTCCGCGACGGCACCCGCATCGCCGTCCGCCAACTCGATCTCGATCACGGCGGTGGGCGTGACCCGTACGGCGCAGTTCCTTTGCCGGTCCACCACCTGCGGATTCAGCGAATGATATGTCCACTCCGCAGCATTCGGCCGGGTACGAACACTGTCGATAAGGACAGTCGCGCCCGCAGCGCCGATCGGGATCTTCGTTCCCGCGCACGCCTGGAGCGCCGTCGTGATCGCGGCTACGGCGCTCGAACCGGTCGAACGATAGAGCGCGACAGCTTCGTAACTCGAGGTGCTCTGTCCGGTCCCCTTGTCGATCTGCCGTTTTCGGAATGCGGTGAAGTCCGATCCATACAGCTGCCGGAACCCGATCCCAGCCAACACCGCGCAGGTTTCCGGGTGGATGCCGGCGAGGTGCTCCATCGCGTCGGCCGGAAGGGTCTCCTGATCCTTGGTGTAATCGGCGGCCATCGCGGCGCAGGTGGCCGAGTCGATCGTCTTCGCCTTGACAGGATTGATGATCTGGTCAACATCCTTGGGCGCCAACAGCAGTGCCTCGATATCGGTCCCCGAACCTGTCGATCCCGCCGATCCACACCCGGTCAGCGCGAACACTGCGGCACCGACCGCCACCTTCACGGTGATCGATGATTTTCCCACGACCACAGTCGTCCCCCGTTTCGATCTCGATCGCAAACTACGTCAGCCGAACTCGAAACCGCAAGAAGACAAGCAGGTCCGATCGCCCTATCCGGTCTCCGTCTCCGTCCTCGACACCCGCACTCGAGCAGTCACCGCCACGATCGCCGTGGACCAGCTGTTCGTGGGTGAGCCCCAGCCGATCGTGATAGACCCCGCGACGCAGCTCGTTTATGTCCTCGGTATCGGGACGCGCGGCGCACTGGTGGTCATAGTGACCCCGCCACCAATTCGGTGACTGCCCGACCACTGGTCGAGGACGTTGTCGACCCTGTAGCTGTCGCACCACGCCGCCGTCGGCGGCGGATGTCCCAACGCAACCCGGTACCCAACGCAACATACGCACCCAACCGGCTCCTCGAATGCCCTCGCGACATCACCCCACCGCCCGCCGATTCGGCCCACGCCACCGGAACGGAGGTCGCCTGAAACTCATCGATCCACAGGTTTTGACAGTTCCTCCCGGTATTCGCCGCGCGGCGGGTGATGGGCAGCGCGTGTTGTTGGTAGCCGCAAACATGCGCTGTAACACCGACGATGAGAAGGATGTAGGGGCCAGCATCTTTGTTGGCCGCGCGTTCAGCCGGTTCTGCGGGAAACCAGCCGCGGATTGTCGCCTCCCGAGCCCTCTGCCCCACTGGGTTGTGTCTTCCGGTCGGATTGATCGGGTCGGTTGCGAACCCGTGCGACAGCCCGTCCCGTGCCGGACCTGGTCAACTTGCGGAGCTCGGCCGGTCGAGTTCGCTCATGGAGTTTAGGAGGCGCGCCAGGAGATCTGCGGCGCGTGTGATGCGGTCGGGCGGCCAGTCGTCCGGGTTTTCTACCCGGGTGAGCATGGCGCCGCGAGAAGCAAGGTGGAGCAGGTCGGTCGCAGCCTCGGGTTCGAGGACCTCCGCGGCGTCGACGGCATCGCCGAGCACGGTGTGCAAGTGGTCGAGCTCGCGGTGCACAGCGGCGAGCCGCTGCAGGTCGATCGTGGGATCGGCCAGGATCTGAACCATGATCCGGGCCACCAGCGGCGCGGATTCGCTGTGCCAGTCCAATGCCCAGCGGACGGTTGTCGCCAACCGTTGTTCCGGTGGGCCGAGAATCTCGTCGAGTTCGTTATTCCATTGCGCGGAAAGTGTTTCCAACGTCAGATCCAGCAATTCCGTACGGTTGCGGACGAAATTGGTAACCAGGCTGGTCGACCCGCCCAGCATCTCGGCGACCGCACGGACGGTCAGACTCGCGTTCCCGCGTTCCCGCAGGATCTGCACTCCGGCTTCGCCGATTCGGCGTCGGCGCTCGGCACTGTCCACCTCGATAGGCATGTCACACTCCTCGTCCCTTGCGTCGGCCGCACCCTTCCCGTAACAATGTCATACAACAGCGTTGCATAACAGCGTTGCATTCAGGATTCAGGCTGTTCGCATCACGATCGACGTGATCCGAGCCGGACTCGGACACCCCGAGAGAGGTCTGCGATGAGCGAATCGAAACGCCGTTCCTTCCTGCGGGGTACGGTCGCCGCGTTGGTGACCCCGCCCCTGCTGAAGAACGCCGCGGGGGCGGCCGCTGCCTCGCGGTCGACGCAGGTGCTCGTGATCGGTTCGGGAGCCGCCGGACTGACAGCGGCCAGACAGCTGTCGTGCGCCGGGATCGAGGTGATCGTGCTGGAAGCACGCGATCGCATCGGAGGACGACTGTGGACCGATCGCAGTTGGCAGGGCGTGGCCTTGGACCTCGGTGCGTCCTGGATTCACGGGATCGACGGCAACCCCGTCACCGCGCTTCGGGACGAGTTCGGCCTACTCACTGTGGTCCATAATGCGAGCGACCTCGTCACCTACGACGGGCAGACCCGCCTCGGTGCTGCAACAACCGGACAGCTCGAGGCGGGTGCCGTCGCAGCCGTCAGCGCGCTCGAAACTCTGGCGAGGGCGCCCGGGCAGGCGGACACATCCACCGCGGCGGCCCTCGACTCCGTGCTGGCACCGGTCCCCGCTGATGTCACCGGCAGACTGCGATACTTGATGAACACCACGACGCAGGCCAGCGGCGCGGATGCGGCCGAGATCCCGCTTTGGGGACTGAAACTCGATGGACACATGCCCGGCGATCAGGTGATGTTCCGGCACGGATACGACCAAGTTGCCACCGGATTGGCGCAGGGACTCGATATCCGCCACAGCCATGTCGTTGACCGGGTGACCATGCGGGAGCACAGCGTTGAGGTATCGACCGGTCTCGGCACTTTCACCGCTGACCGCGTGCTGATCACTGTGCCGCTCGGTGTGCTCAAAGCCGGCGCGATCGCGTTCGATCCGCCGCTCCCCGCCGCCAAGCTCGACGCGATCGGGCGCGTCGGATTCGGCCTGTACAACAAGATCTTCCTGCAGTTCGACAAGATCTTCTGGGACGACAACGAAATCCTCGTCCAGACGAACCCGAACCTGGCCACCGGTGACACCTGGGTACCTCTGCAGCGCGTCAACGGTGCGCCCGTCCTTGCCGCGCTGCGCGGCGGTTCCGCCGCTCGCCGGGTCGAGGCGCTCGACGACACCGCCACCCTTGCCGACGCTCTCAACGGACTTCGCACCATGTACGGCCCGAGCGTTCCCGACCCGATTCGATACCGGATCACCCGATGGTCCCAGGATCCGTACGCCCGCGGCTCCTATTCGTATCCCGCGATCGGCTCGTCACTCGCCGATTACACCGCACTGGCAGAGCCCATCTCCGATCGTCTTTTCTTCGCAGGCGAAGCGACCGACAATGCGTACCCGTCGACCGTGCACGGGGCCGTGGCATCCGGTGTACGCGAAGCCCGACGGATACTCGCGAGCTGAACCGTTGTTTCGCGTTGTCGCGGCATTCCTTCCGCGCCGAACAGTGAATCGGTTGAGGTGCTGTGGGGAAGAGGCACCGCTAGCCGGCATGGCCTTGATGGGTGTGCCTGGCGCGGTTTGCTGTTGCCCGAGATCGGAGATGACGGGTCCCCGAGTTCGTCGAGTTATGCACCCGTCCTGGGACCGATTCGATCAGTTCCGTGTAGCCAGAGCGTACATTTGGGCGCTCGGGCCCCAGTCGGACCGGCCGACGGCGAGCTGTGGGGCACGGGCGATCGTATCGGGCGGTTGGCCCCAGAACGAATCGCTAGGGCATCGCGCCTACCCGTGTCTTGCTACGTCCTCGCACAGGATGCTCGGCCAGCGTGCGAGATCGGCCGGTGTGTGCGCCACCTCCAGTGTGGCCTTCGGCAGCAGGTCCACCAGCGCCTCGGCGGTCGACACCGGATGGGCGGGGTCGTCGATCCAGGCCAACACCGTGGTCGGCACCTCGATCGCGGCGATCGCCTCCGGGGCGGGCAGGTCGCTCATCGCTGCCCCGCGGAACAGTGAGGGCAGTAGGTGCTCGGCGACATCCGGCACGGTTTCCGGCGTTCCGACGGTGGCCGGCGGGCGAGGCACGGTGAGATCGGCACCGAGGAAGGCGTCGAGTCCCTGCTCCTCGATCAAGCGGGCATTCTTCCGGTAGATGTCGGCCTTCGCGGCGCGGGTGCGCCAGGCGGTCGCGGGCACCAGCAGGGTGAGGCCGGCGAATCGGCCAGGATCGCGGACAGCGGCATGCAGCAGTGTCCCGGTGCCCATCGAAGGACCGACACCGTGCACCTGTTCACCGGGGAACCAGTGGTCGAGCAGGTTCAGCAGGTCATCGGCCAGAACCGGCCACCGATAGTCCTCGGGGACGGTACGGCCCGTCGAGTGGCCGTGGCCACGCGCGTCGTACCGCAGCAGTCGGGTTCCGCTGAGTCCGCGGCCGAGATCGAGGTCCATCAGACGGTCGCGGTGGCGGCTGGAGGTGAGGCCGTGGAGTTGGACGACGGGGTGGCCGCCCTCGTCGCTCAGTTCCACGTCGAGGTCGGCGCCGGGAACACGGAAGGTCGGCACGGCGGCTCCAGGGTGCTGGTGAGACGGCGATCGCTCGGGAAAGAAGCCTAGGATACCGTCATGCGGCTGACCAACGTCGCGCACTTGCGCCTGCCGTTCGGCCGCCTGCTGGGCTTCGACGTCACTGCGGGTCGGGTGGGCCGGTCACTTCCCGTGTCCTTCGACCAGCGACGCCACGTCGGCGCCGGCGACCGATCGGGATCCTGGATGGCGTTGTCCTTCAGGCTCTCCGCGCCGGTACCGCCCGACGAGCTCGCGACCGCCTGGCTGGCGGTGATCGAGCGGCACGGCACGTTGCGGTCGGTCTTCGTGCCAGGCGAGGACGGCGAGCCTCGGCTGCACGAGGTCGATATCCACCCCGGCGGCTGGGTCGAGCATGTGATCGCTCCGGGGCAGGCGGTCAACGATGCGCTCCGCGCCGTGCTCGACCGTGCTTGTTCACCGTACGGTCGTCCGTCGTACCGGCTCTGCGTGCTCGAGACCGCGGTAGGGCCGACCGTGGTGGTCGCCGCCGACCACGCGCACGTCGACATGTGGTCGATGCTGGTGATCGCGCGCGACCTGCTCACCGCGCTGGCCGCGGTGCAGAAGGGTCGTGCACCGTCGTTGCCGCCCGCACCCGCCTTCGCGGAGCACACCCGCGCGCTGCGGGACCGCCCGCCGGCACCCGACGAAGTGCACCGCCGCTGGGCAGAAGTGCTGGCGAGCAGCGGCGATGTGATGCCACGGTTCCCGCTGCCGCTGGGTGAGGCGACGTTGCAGGAGGAGCGCGTGGAGGTGCGCGATGTCCTCGACGTAGACGACAGCGCCGCGTTCTCGGCGCAGGCCCGCGACGACGGCGTCTCGACCTTGGCACTGGTGGTGGGGGCCATGACCGAGGTGACCCACGAGTTGGCCGGCACCGCACTGCGGGCCGTGTTTCCGGTGCACAGTCGGTACGACACCACCTGGCACGACTCGGTGGGGTGGTTCATCACCAACTCGGTGCTCGAGTCGGCCGACTCCGATCCCCGTGCCAGCGCGGAGGCGGTGAAGGAGGCCGTCCGGATGGGGTCCTGGCCACTGGAGGACATCCTGCGTCCGTGGGGCGGGATGCCCGAGGCGCCGGGGATGTTCGCGATTTCGTGGCTGGACCTGCGTCGGCTGCCGGTGCGAGTCGACGCGACCGGATTGGAGGCGCAGTACGTCGGCGCGACGATTCGGACCGACGGCGTGATGCTCTGGTTCATCCTCGACGAGGCGGGGCTGCACCTGCGCTGCCGGTATCCGGACACTCCCGAAGCCCGGCGGCACGTCGGCGCCTGGCTGGACACGCTGATCGCCCGACTGCAGTCACGGGCACGGGCTTCGGTCGGTGGTCGGCTCCGACTCGGCGACCGGATCTATCGTGTGCAGCGGGCGGGGCGTGCCGACGTGCCAGCGCTGGTCGCGCTGCTCTCCGACGACGAGATCGGCCGTACCCGTGAAGGTTTCGAAATCGCCCGCTACGAGGAGGCATACGACGCCGTCACCAGGGACCCGTCGCACTATCTGGCCGTGGTCCGGGACGAGGGCGACCGGATCGTAGGCACCATGCAGCTCACCATCATTCCGGGGCTGTCCCGCGGCGGCGCCACCCGCCTCCAGATCGAGGGAGTCCGGGTCGCTGCCTCGGAACGCTCTCGCGGCATCGGAACCGCGATGCTCGAGTGGGCACACGACCACGGCAGGCACCGAGGTGCGACACTCGCGCAGGTCACCACAGACCGGGTGCGCGAGCGGGCTCACGCCTTTTATGCGCGGCTCGGGTACGACAACAGTCACGTCGGGCTGAAGCGGGCGCTCTGACCGATTCCCGGCGCTCGCTCAGGGGCGCGAGAGGGGCGCCTCGTCCAACGTCCGGTGGTGACTGAACCGCCGTGGCAAGCCGATCAGCGGGGCGACGAATTCCGGTGGCGGGCCGCGTGACCGAAGCGATCGAGTTGTTCTAACAGAATCTCGTCGACCGGTTGCGGGTCCTGGCCGCTGACAGCCGCCGGTCCACCGAGTGGTGGTGGTCGGCTGGCCGACCGGTCACACCAGCAGCGAGGTGTTCTGGTCTCTGCTCGTCGCCGCCCACGACCAGCAGGGGCGACTGGTGCTGCTCGGGGCGGTCGGGACCGGGTTCAGCGACACCACCCGCCGGGTGCTGAGCCTACGGAGCTGATGCCGATCGCGGCTTGTAGGCACAGAAGCCACAACCAGCCCGATTGATTGATCACGCGAATGTCCGCAACGGTCCAGATTTGTGGAGGGAGCAGATGGGAGGACGGATCCCGAAGCCGGTAGGCACGTTCGGTGTTCCGACGAAGCCGAAGAAGCAGAAGAACGGGCGATGGCGGACGACCGTTCGCTTCTACTGGGCGGCAGGGTCTCATCAGATCGAACGTGTCGGGCTCAGTGCCGACGACGCTGCCAACCGGCTCGCCGAGGCGATGCGCGACCACCGCGAGCAGCTGGGATATCAACGAATCACGCGCAGCACGAAGCTGATCGAGCTCGCGGCTGAACTCGTCACGGAACTCGAGGCCGACGATGCCTACACAGCTGGGAATGTCGAGGACTACCGGCGCGAGATCTACGTGTCGACCGACAAGCGCGCGGATCCGAAGACGATCAAGATCGAGAACTCGATTCGGAACCTGCAGGTGTGGCAGGCCACGGCCGGTGAGCTGGATCGTCCTCTCGAGCGTCTGGTCGCGATGGGTCTGCGCCGTAAGGCCGAGCAGCACAAGATAATTCTGCGAGCGATGATGCAGATCGCCGTCCGGCACGGCGCTGTCGAGACCAACCCCGTCGACGGTGTCAGCTCGTTCACCCCGAGCAGCGCCCGCGCCCGGGGCAAGGCTGGAGACCAGGATGCGTTGCCGGGCTTCAGGGCTCAGGTTCGTGCCTGGGCATCCGGGGAGGCTGTTCCCGGTACGCCGACATACACGTCCGGCCCGCCGCGTGATTGGTCGGTGGTGTGGGTGACCGACCTGATCTGCGGCACCGGGCTGCGCCCGCACGAGGTGTTCGCGGTCTTGCTCGAGAAGATCGACCTCGATGCCACGATTCCCTACCTTGATGTCACGGGCACGGATGTCACGGGCACGCTGGTGGAGGTGAAGGGATCCGGGACCGGCGGGTGGGTGCGTCAGTCGTTCCCGAAGTCGGCGAACGGGTGGCGGCGGATACTGCTGCCGGAGCACTCCGCGCAGGCCTGCCGCGAAGCGCTGAAGGACCTCGAGGTCACCGGGCAACCCAACCCCCCACGGGGTCCTGTTTCCCACGCGTAACGGGTCGCTGCGCAACCCACCAACTTCGCGCGCAGCTGGCGCGCCGCCCGCGGGGAGAACTACTCCTGGGTCACTCCGCGGACGTTCCGGCGCGGGGTCGGCACGGCGGTCGACAACGCCTACGGCGATCCCGAGCGGGCCGCGCG
>NZ_JBSGCB010000056.1:0-55910 GCF_053601595.1 Nocardia sp. NPDC004711
AACAGGAGGACCCAGCACCAGCAGAACTCACCGCCTGACCCCATTCCGGATCATGCGGTGACCACCCCAGTTACACCACGCCCCGGGACTTGACCACGCGGTCCGTCGGCACGCTTGACCTTGTCCCTGGGGGCAACGTTTATCGTCTGCGGGTGAGAATAGGGCAGGTTGCGCAGCTGGCGAAGGTGAGCCCGAAGGCGATTCGACGCTACGAGGCAATGGGTTTGATCTCCCCGGGCCGTTCCGGCAACGGCTACCGCGAGTACTCCGAGTACGACGCGCGGCTCGTGTATGAGCTCAAGGAGCTGAGCCGACTCGGGATTCCGGTCGATGAGACGCGGCCGTTTCTCGAATGCCTCGCCTCGGGCGGCGAGCACGTCGATGATTGCCCGGCATCGCTGGCGAAGTACCAGCGGGCCATCGATGAAATCGACTCGCGCATCACCGCTTTGAATGTACGCAGGGGCGCGCTCACGGCTCGATTGCGCGACGCCGCCTATCGCCACAGCCGGGTCGCACCACCTGTGACCGACCTCTTCACACTGCCGTCGGACCTGCCCGTGCCCGAGGACGACGGCGCGGCAGCACATCTGCCCGGCACGAGACTGCCCGCACTCGTGCTCGACTGCACGGACGGGACGAAGGTTGATCTGGCCGCGCTGCCCGCAGGGCGGACGATCATCTACCTCTACCCGCTCACCGGCCGGCCCGATACCGACATACCCCTCGGGTGGAACGAGATCCCCGGCGCACGTGGCTGTACCCCGGAGGCGTGCGGCTTCCGCGACCATCACACTGAACTGCTGGCAGCCGGCGCCGCCCGGGTATTCGGACTGTCCAGTCAGGACACCGACTATCAGCGCGAGGTCGTCGACCGCCTGAACCTTCCGTTCGGATTGCTCTGCGACACCTCCTTCCACCTGGCCGCCGAACTATCGCTTCCCACCTTCGAGTCGGGCGGCCGCGACCTCTACAAGCGCCTGACTCTCGTCGTCCGAGACGGGGTCGTCGAGCACGTCTTCTACCCGGTCTTCCCGCCCGACCGCCACGCCGAGCAGGTGATCGAGTGGCTCCGATCGAGTACCACTCGCTCGCGGGCCGGGTAGGGCGGCGCCTGCATCGCTGCTGGTAGACACGCTGCTCCAGAAGGAAGGGAACGACAAACGCTCGCCTTGCGTGGTGAAGGCGAGCGTTTGCCGAACGGGCCCGGTGTTTGTCCGGATGGTTACCGATCCGGCACACGCTGGGCGCAGGTCCTATAGGTCGACGGTCTGTTCGATGATGTGGGTGCCCAGTTCTTCGGTGAACAGCGGGTCCCGGTTGGCTGCCGCGCCCGTGATGAGGTCGTCGAAGGCGCTGTTCTCGTAGTCGAAACTGTCCGCGGTGATGCCGGGGCCTGCGACCTCGAGTCTCCGGGGTATGACCGGCCAGCAGCCGACCTCGTTCAGCGCGTCGGCCTCTGCGCCGGTCGGGGTAGTGCCGGAGTAGGACACGAACTGACCGGTCTGGTGGTCGATGCGGTCGCACTCGCACCTGGCCAGGGTGTAGCGCAGTTGCAGGGCTCCGCGCCCGATCCCGCACACCGTGAACGGAGTCGAGCCCAGTCGGTCGCCGATCGCGCGGAACAGGACCTCGAGCACACTGCGGTGGGCGGCGCCGTCGAGAGTGTCGCTACCGCCCAGCGACACCAGGATCAAATCGGCGCCGGCGGCGCGGAGCGCCTCCCGGAACGAGTACCTCGGGCTGTCGAGTTGCCGAGCGAAGGCACCGGGATCGGCGGCCGTCATGTCCGAGTCGCCCACCAAGATGAACGGTGCGCTCAGACCGCCGTCCCGGGCGGGAAACACCGCTGCGCTGCCGAGCATGAGAGGCCAGTTACTGGCTGGTGCCACAGTCGTCATCGTCGAACTCCTCACGTGGTCGGGAAGATCCGGAGAAGAACCGAACTTGCAGCAGATACCCCGCAGCGCGGCATGGTGCGAACTGCGCACCCCACACGCGCGGGCGCAGCCCATGCTACCTGCACCGTCGGGCCCGCAGACGAGCCTGGCCAGCCGGTACAGGATCTGGCTCGTAGGACCCGATTCGGCCGGGTCAGAAGGTGAACTGGTCGCCGTAGGCGGTGGTCTGCGCGAGTCCCACGGGGGTGCTCACCGTGGTGGTGACGAAAGGGACGGCCGACACCGGCGAGGCGCATTGGGCGATACTCAGCGGGGCATTGTTGAACGCGATGCGATGCGGGAACGTCGTGGTGGCATCCAGGCGGGCCGTCTCCGTTCTCGCAATAGTGACCTGGCCGGGTCCCAAGTTCGCGAACACGCCTTCGCCGGCGCCCAGAGTCCCGCCGACACTGGGCCGGCTCGTACCGGGCAGGATGACCGAGGCGCTGGGCAGGCCGACCAAGGGGAGAATCCTGACTCCCAGCCCTTGATCGGTGCCGATCTCGACACCGAAGCCGCCGTCCACACTGATCCCGCAGCCGAGGATGAATCCCGCGACCGCCCGTCCGGACCTGATCTGGCCGCCGTCGACGGTGACCGAGTAATCGCCGGACATCTGCGCGGCATGCGAGAACGTCATGAGGTAGTTCGGCGTCCGGTCACCGGGCGGGTTCGCCTCGATGCTGCCGACCGACGCCGTCAGATGGACTCCCCCACCGGAGACCTCCGCACCGGGCGGCTGGGCGCGGCCGAGTCCGGCGCCACCGGTACACAGGCCTACCACGGCCAGATTTGCCGCGGCCATAGCGGCCACGGCGCCGGTGAACGAACGTCGCATGCCTGGAGCCTTCCGGTTCGCGACGATAGGCGACTCGACAGCACAGGAACAAACCCACACGGGAGGGATACCGTTCGGCAAGCCTAGACGGTGCCACCGGCCAGGCGGTGTCACAGCACAGCGTGTCGACCTGGCCACCCCGTCGACCCGACGGACATCGACACCGAAGCCGCCTCCCTTGTCGATTCACGCTCGCGTTCGGTAAACGGTTCTCATACAGTTCGGGTGCCGCGCGAAATCCGCAGCACCGCAACAACTTCGGGACGTCCGAGAAACGTATTGAGCAGTCGGGTTGTCCAACAACCCTTGTCGGACCTTTCTCACACACTCGGCCGCATGCCCGCGCCGTCTCGCGACCTCAGCACGCCCGGTCCTCTCACCCTCGACGCGACGCGCCCGATCCTGTCGGTGGCGGAGCGCTCATCGGTTACGGGCGGGTGCCGAAGTGGGCCGGGCGCGGCAGGCGATTCCGGTGAGTGAGCCATCACACGATTTCATTAGTTAGCGGCATGCAACTATATTTAGGCGCTGTTCGTTCGTTGACTTGCGGGAGGCTCTGATGGCTGCGGCCCCAACCACCGGTTTGGATACCGGTGATGTCCAGACCATTCGGAGGCGACTCCGAATCGAGCATGACCACCCGCACTACAAGTGGGTAGCCCTGTCGAATACGACCCTGGGCATGCTCATGGTCACGATCAACTCCTCGATCGTGATCATCTCGCTTCCCGACATCTTCCGGGGCATCGATCTCAACCCGCTCGCGGCGGGCAATGTCAGCTACCTGCTGTGGATGATGATGGGCTTCCTGCTCGCGTCCGCGGTGCTGGTGGTCATGTTCGGGCGGCTCGGCGACATGGTCGGCCGCGTCAAGATCTACAACTACGGGTTCGTGATCTTCACGATCGCGGCCGTCGCGCTCTCGTTCGATCCGTTCACCCACGGCGGCGGCGCGGTGTGGCTCATCGGATGGCGTGTGTTCCAGGGAATCGGCGGCGCCATGCTCATGGCCAACGCGGCCGCCATCCTCACCGACGCGTTCCCCGCCGCCCAGCGCGGCTTCGCGCTCGGCATCAATCAGGTTGCGGCCGTGGCCGGTTCGTTCCTGGGCCTGCTGCTGGGCGGCCTGCTGGCGCAGTGGGACTGGAAGGCCGTGTTCTGGGTGAGCGTGCCGTTCGGCATTCTCGGGACCGTGTGGTCGTACCGGTCGCTGCACGACAACGGTCAGCGCAACGCGGGCTCGCTCGACATTCCGGGCACCGTCACCTTCGCGGTCGGACTGACCGCTCTGCTCACCGGCATCACCTATGGCATTCAGCCGTACGGGGATTCGAATACCGGCTGGTCCAACCCGTGGGTGCTGGCCGCGGTGTTCGGCGGTATCGCGGTGCTCGCGCTGTTCTGCTGGATCGAGACCAAGGTGGAGCAGCCGATGTTCCACCTGTCGCTGCTGAAGGTCCGAGCGTTCGGGCTCGGTAACCTGGCCGGCCTGATGTCGTCGCTGGGCCGTGGCGGTCTGCAGTTCATGCTGATCATCTGGCTGCAGGGCATCTGGCTGCCGCTGCACGGCTTCGACTACGAGTCCACGCCGCTGTGGGCGGGCGTCTACCTGCTGCCGCTGACGGTGGGATTCCTTGTGGCCGGGCCGGTTTCGGGCAAGCTGTCCGACCTCTACGGCCCGCGGCTGTTCGCGACCCTCGGCATGGCGATCACCGCGGTGACGTTCGTGCTGCTGGTGGTGTTGCCGGTGGACTTCCCCTACTGGGCGTTCGCGGTGGTCATCGCGCTCAACGGCCTGGGCTCGGGCATGTTCGCCTCGCCCAACACCGCCGAGGTCATGTCCGCGGTGCCGGCGTCGCAGCGCGGTGTCGCGTCCGGCATGCGCGGCACGCTGCTCAATGGCGGTATGGCGCTGTCGATCGGTGTGTTCTTCTCGCTCATGATCATCGGCCTGTCCAATACGCTGCCGAGCGCGATGAATTCGGGTCTGCAGGCGCAGGGTGTGCCCGCCAATGTCGCGGAGAACATCTCCGGTCTGCCGCCGGTCGGCAGCCTGTTCGCGGCCTTCCTCGGTGTGAATCCGATCGAGGCGCTGCTGGGCCCGACCGGCATCCTGGACCACCCGGGCGTGCACAAGGACGTCCTCACGGGCCAGGAGTTCTTCCCGCACTTGATCTCCGGCCCGTTCCACTCGGGTCTGGTCGTGGTCTTCCTGGGAGCCGCGATTATGATGCTGATCGGCGCGGTGGCCTCGTGGTTCGCCGGTAGCCCCACCGTCCCGGACGAGGCTGCCGAACTGCGGGAAGCCGTCCGCGAGGGAATCTGACCGGAGGAGATCACGCTGCCCGAGCCCACGAGCGTCGCCGACCCCGACCAGCTCACCGAAGCTGCCGACCTGTACCACTCGATCGGCCGCCTCCTACGCTTGTTGCGCCACTCCGGCGACCTCGGGGCCCTCAGCCCCGGGGCGGCCTCGGCCCTGGCGACCGTCGCCCGCTCCGGCCCCCTCCGCCTCGGCGACCTCGCCAATATCGAACGGGTCAGCGCCCCAACCATGTCCCGCATAGTGACGGGCTTGGAAAAGGGCGGCTACCTGACCCGGGACGCCGACCCGGAAGACGGCCGGGCCCAACTCCTCACCGCCACGGCCGCCGCCCACAACCTCGTCACCGGCCTCACCTCCGCCCGCATCCAGCGCTTCGCCGGCGCCCTCGAATCCCTCACCCCGGCCCAGCGCGAGTCCGTCAAATCCGGCCTCCACACCCTCATCGAGGCCCTCGACCAGTAGCGTCGCCCCGCTCGGCGAGGCGACGTCTGGCAGCACTCCCCCTGTGCCCGGTCACCGTCGGGCGCGTGGTCAGGAGGTCAGGACGGAACGGATCCGATTGTCCGGGTCCACACGATCGCGGAGCTCGGACAGGCGGGTGTGGTTGTCGCCGTAGTAGCGGGACAGCGGATCGCCGGGCTCCAGGTAGTTGACGTACGCGCCGACCGAATCGGGGGCGAGGGTGGCGTGGGCGTCGGAGAGCCAGGCCATCGCGGCGTCGTGCGGAATCGGTTCGTAGGCACCCCATTCCACCATGGCGGCGTGGTCGCGCCAGGGGAAAGCGGTGGCGGTGGGCGACAGGTCGCGGATCGCGCCGTCGAGGGTGTTGATCTGCACCCAGCCGGTGCCGCCGACGCTGGAGAACCGGGTGATGGCCTCGAGCACCCGGCCGATGGTGTCGGGGGTGATGTCCGAGACGATATCGGAGCCGTTGGTGAAGGCGACGCGCGGCTGATCCGCCGTGCCGCCTGCCAGATACAGAACGGTGTCCATATGGCTGAGGGTGCGGGGATCGATGTTGGTGGGCGCGACGCCGATCGCATCGGTGAGCGCGGCCGTCACCGTATCGGCCGAACCCGCTGGGCAGACCAGCTGCATCCAGCAGCGGAGACCGCCCTCGCCGTCGGCGTCCAGGCTGACATCGGCCCACTGCTCACGGTCGGCGCCGCGCAGCCACTCCTGCCAGCCGCCGATGACGCGATCCGCGTTCTCGCCCGAGAAGGTCAGGCGCACCACGTCTTTCGCGGTGGCCGGAATGGTGTCGAAGGTCAGCGAGGTGACGATGCCGAACAGCGAGCCGCCGCCACGCAGCGCCCAGAACAGGTCCGGGCTGGCGGTGGCGGACACCTCGGTGATGGTGCCGTCGGGCAGGACCAGGGTGGCGGCGGTCAGCCGATCACAGGTGAGGCCGTAGGCACGGGATTCGAAGCCGAACCCGCCGCCCATGGTGAGACCCGCGACGCCGACGCTGGGACACATGCCCGTCGGCAGACTCTGCCCGGACCGGTCGAGTTCCCCGTAGACCTCGTACAGGGTGTGGCCCGGTGATATGACGGCCTGTCCGGCCTCGACTCGGACGCCGCGCAGCCGCCGGACGTCGACAATCAGTGTGCCGGTCGCAGTGGAGACGCCGGCGTAGGAATGCCCGCCGGCCCGCGCGGCGACCTCGAGATCGTTCTCGGCCGCGAAGCCGAAGGCCGTGGCCACATCGGCGGCATCCGCGACCTGCACGATGGCCGTGGGCATCTCGTCGTCGAAGCGAGTGTTGAAGACCTCTTTGGCCATCGGGTATCCGAGATCGCCGGGCAGTATCACCCGGCCGTGCAGCTTGTCCTGCAACGCACGCCATTTCGGGTCGGCACTGCCGGTGCTGGAGCCGGCGGCGCTGTCCGAGGAGCCGGTGGTGCCGTCGGAGGAGCCTGCGGCGGGCGCCGCGTCGGAGGCGGGCAGTCGGGTGGTTCCGGCGAAACCCACACCGGCGACCGCGATTCCGAGCGCTCCCCGCAGAAACACGCTGCGTGCGAAGCGGGGTCTCACAACGGTCCCCCGAATCCGATCGAGATGCGGTGCGCCGCCCGGTTATTCGCTTTAGATATCAACGTTCGCGACCCACCTATACCCATCGGACAACACAACACCACTCGATCATGGTTCACCCACTGTTCATTCGCTCAATCGAGCCCGGGTGTGTCGACCGCTCCGCTACCGAGATCCCCTGTCAGCCGGAGTGCCGGGCGGAATGAGCCACCGGGCGAAGGCGCGCGGCTATCTACTCGCGGCGAGGCCGTAGCGCTGCGAAGAGACTCAGCACACCGACGACCACCAGCCACACCGTCAACCCGAAGCCTGCGGTGACGACCGTTCCCCACAGCATGATGAACGGCCCGTATTCCCCCACGCGGGCCCAGTATCCGCAGGGGCCCACATCTTCCGGGATGGTCGCGCATTCGGGGTGGCCGATGGCCGCGAAGGCCAGGGTCGCGAGCATCGGAATCGCAACGGCCACACCGAGTACGACTGCCAGGCTTCTGATGGGACGCGAGAGCACTGCCATGCGGTCAGACCCTAATGCGCGGCCGGTGGCGATTTCCACGCGCACCCGCAGCCGGACACCGACCCCGGCGACCACTTCGCTCTTTTCGCGCGATTGCCACCGGAACCCCACAGATCACCACAAGATCAGCGGGCCGTTGCATGGAAACATTCGGAAGATGGCACCCACCCGCAAGTTCGGATACGTGAGCCTGGAGTGGCTCGATGCCGTCGCCGTGATCATCGCGGATCTACTGGACGGCCACGATCTCGATTCCCTCGATTTCTGCATCTGTGAAGACCTGACGAACCCACCACCCGGCAGGGCCAACACGCCCGCCGGAACACTGAGCTGGTTCATCCGCATCCGCGACAACGAGCTCGAGGTCGGCGGCGGCTCTGTCGAATACGCCGACATCCGAATCGTCGCCGACTACGTCACGCACCATGAGCTTTCCAGGCAAGCCTGGGCGGGCAACCCGGAAGCCATCGCCGCCTCCGAACACCGCCGCGAACTCGCAACAGACAGCGGCAAACTTCGGATCGAAGGCGACCTCACGGCAGCCCCATCCATCGTTCGACAGCTGGTCATGCAACTCCACGACCCAGTTGCTGCGATCACCGCATAACTGGCTCAGCTCCACCAGTTCCCGAGATGCCTAGAGACACGCAATAATCCGCGACAGTCGAAGGGGCGACCTCACCAGTCCGGACGCCCGACAAGGCGGCGGAATGGGCGGAGGTTGGCCCGATCGCAAGGATCCGCGGTGTTCGGGCCCTGTTCCGCGCGATGCCCGGGCGTCAAGTCGGTTGGTCACGTAAACATCTTGCCGACGCACCGTGCCGAGGTCGCGCTCGTCGCCATCATCACCCCGCCACTTTCAGCAGGATCTTGCCGCCACGGAGGAGATGTTGCACCGCGTCCTGGATGTGCTCGAGGGGGTACACGGCCGCCACGGGGACAACGAGGGCGCCGTCGGCCACCAGCGGTGCCGCCTCACGAATGACGGGCACCACCTTGTCGTGGTAGTCGAAGTCGCCGACAAAGAATCCGCGGACGGTGAGGTGCTTGCCGACCAGTGCCGAGGTGTCGACCCACATGGGTTCGTTCCTGGCCCAGGAATAGCTGACCAACCATCCACCGTCGGACAGCAATTCGAGCAGCCGCGCCACCCCCGGACCACCGACGGCTTCCACTGCCAGCGCCACTCGCGCATCGCCGATCACTGCTCGAACATCGCCGACCGCATCGGGGTCGTCGACGTGGACCACGTCGGCCCCGGCTGCTGTGAGCTCGGCGAACGTCGCCTCGTCACGGGCCAGGTTGATCGTCTTCAGTCCACGAAGTTTGGCCAGCCCGATCAATGACCGTCCCACACCGGAGTTCGCGGCGTTCTGAACCACCCAGTCACCGGGCTGCATGGGGGTGACCTCGCTGAGCATCAACCCTGCCGTCGGGGGGTTGCTGCCCAGCATCGAGTACTGCTCGATGTTGCCGCCGGCGGGGAGTGCGAACAGGCCGTCGGCGGGCACGACGAGCCGCTCACGCCACGCACCGGCATACAGGGGTAGCACGACCAGATCGCCGACTTGAAGTCCATCGACCTCGGCGCCAGTGGCAAGCACGCGCGCGACGCCCTCTGCGCCCGGTATGTGAGGCAGGGGTGGTCGCGCCAGCATGCCGGTGACAACCAGCAGGTCGTGCTTGTTCAACGGCGAGATCTCAACGCTCAACAGAACCTCATGCGGACCCGGTGGCGGCGGCTCCTCGATGTCGACGACGCGGAGCACCTGCGCGGGGTCGCCGAACTGTTCAATCTGGATGGCGCGCATATTAATTCCTCTCCATCGAAGGTCGGGCCGCTGTGTGAGCGACTGCCTAACGAGCAAGGAGGAAATAAGACCCGGTGGGCGCGTCGAACCAGGCGCGGCCACCTTCCCTCGGAAAGTATATCCACCACTCGATCGAGGAAGCGGCGGGCGATGTCGGTGCCGGGTGGACGCAGTGGTCGACGCGCTGCGCTGGTGGGGCCCGGTCACCGTGCGCGAATACGAGATCGCCCGCGAGCACGTCGTCTTCGCCGCCCTCGCCGCTATGCGGAGGCGGCCACGACCACCACTCGGCCGGTCGGACGGCCGCGGGAACTGCGCCCACGCGTAGTGGAGCAGGCCGGGTGCGGCGGCGGTGAGGCCGAGGATCTTGACCGCGATGCCCTACTGGAACGGATCAATCAGCACGATCAGGTGGGGGGGTGCCCGGCACATGGCGGATTTACCGGGGTTCGGCCTCGGTCGGCCCTGCGTGATGGCATGCTGAGCAGCGGATACGTCCCCTGCTCAACTGGGTTCAGCACAGCTGCGGGCACGCCGTTACCCGCAGACGACTCGCGGGAAGGTGAGGGCAATGAGTAGAAGCAGCCAGAAGCTTCGCGGTGAAGGTGAAAATGCCGTCAAGCTCGCAGTTTCTGGTCACTCGTATCATTCGGCTGCGCTCGGGTACGTGGCGACACGACGGAAGAAATGGCCGGACAGGACGTTTGTGGTGACCGACGTCGGTCCTACCCGGGAACCTGCGTCCACCGATCGCCCGAACAAGTCGCCGTTGCCTCGGGTGGTTTCCCTCACGCCCTACGACAGACCTGGCGCTGCTCCGATGCAGGTCCTGGCCTATGTCCCGACGAACTTCAACAAACCCCTGCGCGTCGGGGACGCGGTGGTGACCCGCATGTCCAAGCACGGCGCGCACAAAGGTCTACCGGGAGTGCATCTCCGTATCGTCGGCGCAGAACCAGTGGACGTGGCGCTGCGGAGGCACCGCCGCGAATCGGAGGGCGACTTTGCGCGGAAAGCCGAACAGACACTGAAGACGCCAAAGGGAAGGCTCAAGAAACGCCGGTGAGGGTCGAGCCGCCGCCATCCGTTGTTCTCGACACGAAAGCTACTGAGGCCCCGGCAATTCAGTGAAGGCATCCGAGACCTGGTAGGCGAAGGTGCTGTCGTCGGGGGCAGCAGGATGACATTCAGTTGAATAGACGAGCTCGTCAGTGCGGATCGCCTGGTCGGCGTGTGGTGTTGCGCCATTCGGAACGCGGCGGGTCGGAGACTTCGGCGGCTGAGGGCGGTTACGCGGGGGGTTCGGGGTGGAGGCGGGTGTGGAGGTAGGTGAGGATTTCGTCTCGGGCTTGGAGGGTGGGGTGGCCTTGCTCGTCGACGAGGTGAGCGGTGACGACGCTGTGGGGGGTTTGGACGATGTGCTGGAAGAAGGGTGGGGGGTTGGGGTTGGCGTGGGTGCCGGAGAGGACTCGGCCGTCGAAGCGGTCGCCGAGGAGTTGCGTGTAAGCGGCGAAACGCTGGCCGGTGCACCATTTGTCGTTGTCGAAGCGGTAGGCGAGGGCGCGGAGGTCGTCGCGTTCGAAGCGGGCGGCGATGGCGGTCGCGTCCTCCGGGGAGAGCTCGAGGCCGGCGGGGTCGTCGAGCGGGAGGGACGGGTGGTTGATGACGGGGGCGATGACCGCGGGTTCGAGAGTCATGGTGAGTGCGAAGTTTCCGGTGAAGCACATGCCCACCGCGCCGACGCCGGGGCCGCCGGATTCCGCGTGGGCCAGGCGGGCCAGGGCGCGCAGCCATACTGCGACGGGGCTGGTGCCGCCGCCGGCGAAGGCTCGGAACTCCTTGCTGACGCAGGTCTTCCGTGCGATCGGGTCGCCCAGTTCGACCGTCGGGTACGCGCCGTCCACACCGAACAGTGAGGGCACGTAGACGGTGAAGCCCGCGTCGCGGACCCACCGTGCGAAGCGCAGCACGTCGGGGCTGATGCCGGGCATCTCCGGCATGACGATCACCGCCGGCCCGCTGCCTGCCACATAGACGGTCTTGTCCGCGCCTTCCAGTGCAATGGTGCGCTTGGTGAAATCGCCCAGAGTGTCGTCAGGCGTTGGGTTTTCGGACTGCACGGGCGCAGGGCCTTTCCTCGATACGACGAATCGATTCGATCGTATCGGGCAGGCAGTCGGGTGAAACGAGTGTGTTTATCCGTCAGCCGTGCTGCAGGTACTTGACCAGGGCTTCGCGCTCGGTTTCGAGTTCGGAGATCTGGCTCTTGACGACGTCTCCGATGCTGACGATGCCGATCATCCGGCCATCGCGGAGGACCGGGAGGTGGCGGATCCGGTGCTCGGTCATGGTGGCGTTGAGGGTTTCCACGCGATCGTCCGGCGAGCAGGTGTGCACGGCGGCGGTCATGATCGAGGAGACGGAGGCGTCGAGGAGTGCGGCGCCTTGGTCATGGAGCCGGCGCACGATGTCTCGTTCGGAGACGATGCCCGACATGGCGGCACCGTCTCGCGAGACGATCACCGCGCCCACATTGTGGGTCGCCAGAACTCTGAGCAGTTCACGCACTGATGCATCCGGTGCAATCGTGACCACGCCGCTGCCCTTCCGGCGCAGTATTTCGGAGATTCGCATGTGTCCACCGCCCAACGCTCGGGACTATCCGTGGTTACTAGGATGCCGCTGATAACCGGGCGTGACCAGCAAAGATTGCGATTCGATGCCTAACCGGATGCGTGGGTATCGAGATCCGCGTGCCATCTTCCGACAACAGGGTTATCTAAATATTTGCCAACTGGCACTATCTGCCGTATCGCTGCGCTGAAAGTCTGCCGGATCGGACTAGATTCTCGGGCTTTCTGGGGGTTGGGAGCTCGGATTGATCGAAGAATCGAAGGTGAATACCCGGCCGCCAAGAAGTAGCTGACTGCTCGGTTTCAACACTGTCGGTCGCCCGGGCGCCGCGCGCACCCAATCCGGACGGCCCGGCGGGCGAATGTGAGTGCCGTTGGCCGAGCCGCGGTCCATCACCAGCACGTCCCACCCCACGAGCCGGATCTCGGCGTGCACCCGCGACATGCCGCCGGAGGTGTCGGGGATCCGAATCGCCTGCGCACCGCGCCGCACCTGGTCGGATCGTTCCGGCTCCCGCCCGATCACCAGATCGCTGTCGAGCGCATACGAGGTCCCGTCATCGAGCAGCAGCACACCCAGTGGCGGCCGGATGCCCTCGGTGAGCACACAGGTCACCGGCTCCATCCGAATGCCGCACACCGCACAGAGGGGCACGCGCGGATCGTTGAGATGCCCACGCGCGCAATCGTATCCGTGCACGACGACCCCGATCCGAGTGGCACGTGGTGCATTCTTGCCTGCACTGCCGGACGCGGCGTCCCCCGGCTTTGCGGGCTCGTTGGCCTGCTGCCCATTGCGTCTCGATTGCCGCACGCGGCGATCAGGATTCGTGCGCGCCCAGGAACTGCGTGCTCCCGCCGACACTCCATCGACCGGCGTATCGGGTGCGTCCTCCCGCCACATCACCGCCCCGGATCCGGTCACCCGCCCATCGCGCAACGCGAAAACACCCGGAGGCGGCAATGTCGCCCGCGGCTCGCCGTCGTCCACGAACACCGCCGCAGCCCGCGCGGGCACGGGGCTGACCACCCGGTCGACGCTGAATCCCGCGTCGCGCCCGTGCAGTACCTCGCGGCCCTGCCCACCCTCCAGGATCGCGGTGACCTGCCCGTGCAGGAATACGGCCAGCCCGCGGGTGCCCGGCGTGAGCACCCCGAATTCGACCTTCTCCTCGTCGTCGCGAGCCATCAGCCAGGTGCTGACCAGCCGGGCGAAGGTCCGCCCGGTCCGCCGGGTCTCCCGCGGCGACGCCTCGGCAACCAGATCCAGCAGCTTGTCCAGCACCGCCACGGCGTCGGATTCGGCGGTCAGCGGCCGCGAATCCCGGTGTGCGACAACCACGACCACACCGTCCGCACTGGCCACCAGGTGGCTGCCCGGCACCACCTCGACCCGCGTGCTCATCTCACCCGGGCCCCCGCCTGCCCCGCCAACCCGTCGGTCCACGCGTCGGTTTCGATGAGGCGCTGCGTGATGGATCCCCTCATTCGCTGGATGGTACCGGTCGCGAATTACGAACAATCGGCCATCGACGTAGTACACGACAGGCGATTCCGCGACGCGCGCGCGACTTCGGGCGAAGCTGCCCCGCGCTCCCCCACCAGGGACGTAGCATGCGGAACGTGGCCGATGCGAAACGTCCCGCCGTGGTGCGGGTCCTCGTCTACAGCAATGACGCCGATACCCGGAGCCAGGTGATGCTGGCGCTGGGCAGACGGCCGCACCCGGATCTGCCGCCCATCGAATATCTCGAGGTGGCGACCGGGCCGGTCGCCCTCGAGCGCGTGGACGCCGGCAATCTGGATCTGCTGATCCTCGATGGCGAGTCGGCCCCGGAGGGTGGTCTCGGCCTGGCCAAGCAGCTCAAGGACGAGATCGCGGACTGCCCGCCGATCGTCGTGCTGACCGGCCGCCCGGACGATGCCTGGCTGGCCAATTGGTCGCGCGCCGAGGCCGCGGTGCCCCACCCCATCGACCCCATACGGCTCACCGACGCTGTCCTGGGTGTGCTCGGTAATAGCTTCGCGGCCTGATCTTCGTTCGCCCTCGTGATCAGGGCAAACCCATGTCACGTGACATTCGCGATTGCGTCCGATCGGTCATAAAAGACCGTTCCGAATTCGATCAAACGCGATTGCGAATCGTGATGTATCTTCTCATCCGAGTTGTAGGCTGTGCCGTAGCTCACACGAGCGCGGGCATCGGTATCAATGAAGCCGCCGCCTCACTCCCCGAAGGTCCGTGCCGTCGCTGAGCGGTGCCCGGGGAACGAGACTGGCCGGCGGACGACGATGTCAGCCCGCGCCTCGGCAGCTGCCGTCCGTATTGCGTCGTCCAGCTCGCAGGAGGGGTAGTGCTGTTGTGAATATCGAGGTACCGACCCTGGTGCTCGGCGCGGTGGCCGCCGCGTTCGGGGTGTTCTCCATTTTCCTGGCGGCCCTGATCGGCCCCAAACGCTACAACCGGGCAAAGCTCGAAGCCTATGAATGCGGTATCGAACCCACCCCCCACGCTGTCGCAGGCGGGCCGGGAAATGCTGCGGGCCAGCGCTTTCCGGTGAAGTACTACCTCACCGCCATGCTGTTCATCATCTTCGACATCGAGATCGTGTTCCTCTACCCGTGGGCTGTGCACTTCGACGCGCTCGGAGTGTTCGGACTGGCCACCATGGCGTTGTTCATCTTCAACGTCTCGGTCGCCTACGCCTACGAGTGGCGGCGCGGCGGTCTCAGCTGGGATTGATTGGCGCACAGGGGATTTCCAATGACACACCCCGTGCGAGACGGGGTGTCCCGATCCGGGAGATGTAGTCCGACATGGGTCTCGAGGAGAAGCTGCCCAGCGGGTTCCTGCTGAGCACGGTGGAAGATTTGGCCGGCTATCTGCGCAAGAGTTCGCTCTGGCCGGCGACGTTCGGCCTGGCGTGCTGCGCGATCGAGATGATGGCCACCGGCGGTGGGCGATTCGATATCGCCCGCTTCGGCATGGAGGCGTTCCGCGCCTCGCCGCGCCAGGCCGATCTGATGATCGTCGCGGGCCGGGTGAGCCAGAAGATGGCCCCGGTGCTGCGCCAGGTCTACGACCAGATGACCGAACCGAAATGGGTGCTGGCCATGGGTGTCTGCGCATCCTCGGGCGGCATGTTCAACAACTACGCCATCGTGCAGGGCGTCGACCACATCGTGCCGGTCGACATCTATCTGCCCGGCTGCCCGCCGCGGCCGGAGATGCTGTTGAACGCGATCCTGAAGCTGCACGAGAAGATTCAGGAGATGCCGCTCGGCGTCAATCGCGAGGAAGCCGTGCGCGAGGCCGAGCGCGCCGCGCTCGCCAGCACCCCGACCATTCAGTTGAAGGGGCTGCTGCGATGACCTTTGATGCACCTACCGGCACGGAGAGCCCCCCGGAGGCGGCGGTGGAACCGACTCAGAACACCCCGGAGACAACCGAAGCCGCCGAGCCCGCCGACGAGGTGATCGGCGTCCGCAAGGGCATGTTCGGTGTCTCCGGCACCGGCGACACCTCCGGCTACGGCCGGCTGGTCCGCACGGTCGCCATGCCCGGCGGCACGCCCGCGCCCTACGGTCCGGCCTTCGACGAGATCATCGCGAATCTGCGCCTGGCACTGGCGAAGACGTTCGACGTGGCCGTGGAGAAGATCGTCGTCTTCCGCGGCGAGCTGACCCTGCACATCCGCCGCGAGCACCTGGTGCTGGTGGCGAAGACGCTGCGCGACACCGAAGCGCTGCGCTTCGAGTTGTGCCTGGGTGTCAGCGGCGCGCACTACCCCGAGGAAACCGGGCGCGAGTTGCACGCGCTGTATCACCTCAACTCCATCACCCATAACCGCCGGGTGCGGCTGGAAGTCTCGGTGCCGGACGACGATCCGCACCTGCCCTCGCTGTACACGGTCTATCCGACCGTGGACTGGCACGAGCGGGAGACCTACGACTTCTTCGGCATCCTGTTCGACGGTCACCCCTCGCTGACCCGCATCGCCATGCCCGACGACTGGCGTGGCCACCCGCAGCGCAAGGACTATCCGCTCGGTGGGATCCCGGTCGAATACAAGGGCGCGCGCATCCCGCCGCCCGACGAGCGGAGGACGTACAGCTGATGAACGACATCGACGCCAAGTCCCGTCGCAACACCGAGGAACGACCCGAACACACGGTCACCGTGGTGGGAAACGACTGGGACGAGATCTCCGCTGCCCTGAACGGGGTCGCCGAAGAACGCATCGTCGTGAACATGGGCCCGCAGCACCCCTCCACGCACGGGGTGCTGCGGCTCATTCTCGAAATCGAGGGCGAGACCGTCACCGAGGCCCGCTGCGGCATCGGCTATCTGCACACCGGCATCGAGAAGAACCTCGAGTACCGCAGCTGGGTGCAGGGCACCACCTTCGTGACCCGCATGGACTACCTGTCGCCGTTCTTCAACGAGACGGCGTACTGCCTGGCGGTCGAGAAGCTGCTGGACATCACCGACGACATCCCCGAGCGCGCCAATGTCATCCGGGTGATGCTCATGGAGCTCAACCGCATCTCCTCGCATCTGGTCGCGCTGGCGACCGGCGGCATGGAACTGGGGGCGCTCACCCCCATGCTGTTCGGCTTCCGGGAACGCGAGCTGATCCTGGACGTGTTCGAGACCATCACCGGTCTGCGCATGAACCACGCCTTCATCCGGCCCGGCGGTATCGCCCAGGATCTGCCGGACGACGGCGTGCAGAAGGTGCGCGAGCTGCTGGACCTGCTGCCGAAGCGCCTGCGGGACATGGAACTTCTGCTCAATCAGAACCCCATCTGGAAGGCCCGTACCCGCAATGTCGGTTACCTGGACCTCACCGGGTGCATGGCGCTGGGCATCACGGGTCCGGTACTGCGCGCCACCGGCCTGCCGCACGATCTGCGCAAGTCCCAGCCCTACTGCGGTTACGAGAACTACGAGTTCGACGTCCAGGTCGACACCGGCTGCGACTGTTACGGCCGCTACCTCATCCGCGTCAACGAGATGAAGGAGTCGGTCAAGATCGTCGAGCAGTGCCTCGACAGGCTGCGGCCGGGCCCGGTCATGGTGGAGGACAAGAAGATTGCGTGGCCTGCCGATCTGCAGCTCGGGCCGGATGGCCTCGGCAATTCGCCGCAGTACATCGGCAAGATCATGGGCACCTCCATGGAGTCGCTCATCCACCACTTCAAGCTGGTGACCGAGGGCCTGCGCGTCCCGCCGGGCCAGGTGTACGTGGCGGTCGAATCACCGCGCGGCGAGCTGGGCGTGCACATGGTCAGCGACGGCGGCACCCGGCCCTACCGGGTCCACTACCGCGACCCCTCCTTCACGAATCTGCAAGCGGTGGCGGCGATGTGCGAGGGCGGCCTGGTGGCCGACGTGATCGCGTCCGTCGCCTCCCTCGACCCCGTGATGGGTGGTGTCGACCGATGACCGAGATCCTGCTCAACCTGACCACGCGGCCGATTCCCTACCCGGAGAAGGTGCGCGAGGGTCTGCAACTCGAGGCCCGCGAGATCATCGACCGGTACCCCCACCCGCGTTCTGCACTGCTTCCCCTTTTGCATCTGGTGCAATCGGTGGAGGGGTACGTCTCCGGGACCGGCATCGAATTCTGCGCCGAGCAGCTGGGATTGACCGATGCCGAGGTCACCGCGGTAGCCACGTTCTACTCGATGTACCGGCGCACGCCGACCGGCGACTATCACGTCGGTGTCTGCACGAACACACTGTGTGCGGTCATGGGCGGCGATCAGATCCTCGCGGAGCTGACGCAGCACCTGGGAATCACGCACGGAGAGACCACCGCCGACGGCGCGGTGACCCTCGAGCACATCGAGTGCAATGCGGCCTGCGATTACGCGCCGGTCGTCATGGTCAACTGGGAGTTCTTCGACAATCAGACCCCGGAATCGGCCAGAGGACTGGTGGATTCGCTGCGGCGCGGGGAACCCGCGACCGGATCGCGCAGCGGCATCCCGCTGTGCACCTTCCGCGAGACCGCCCGCATTCTCGCCGGATACGAGGACCAGCGGCCCGGCGCCACCGACGGCGCCGCCGGACCCGCCACTCTCGCGGGTCTGCATGTCGCCGAACGGGATCTGCATGTCGCGGAACAGAAGCCGACCGACGGAGGCGCGCAGTGACGACCGCTCTGACTCCAGTCCTCTCCAAGCACTGGGCGGACCCGGAGGGCTGGACCCTGGCGGCCTATCGCGGCCAGGGCGGGTACCGCGCACTGCCGAAGGCGCTGCGCATGAACCCGGACGAGGTCATCGCCACGGTGAAGGACTCCGGCCTGCGCGGCCGCGGCGGCGCGGGCTTCCCCACCGGCATGAAGTGGGGCTTCATCCCGCAGGGCCCCGGACCCGACGGCACCACCAAGCCGCACTACCTGGTGGTCAACGCCGACGAGTCGGAACCCGGCACCTGCAAGGACATTCCGCTCATGCTGGCGAGCCCGCACACCCTCGTCGAGGGCGTCATCATCGCCGCCTACGCCATTCGCGCCTCGCACGCCTTCATCTACGTGCGCGGCGAGGTGGTGACGGTGCTGCGCCGCCTGCAGGCGGCGGTCCAGCAGGCCTATGCCGCAGGCTATCTCGGCCGCGATATCCAGGGCTCCGGCTTCGACCTCGAGATCGTGGTGCACGCCGGTGCGGGCGCCTACATCTGCGGTGAGGAGACCGCCCTGCTGGATTCGCTCGAGGGCCGCCGCGGCCAGCCGCGCCTGCGTCCCCCGTTCCCGGCGGTGGCGGGTCTCTACGCCTGCCCGACCGTGGTCAACAATGTGGAATCCATTGCGTCCGTGCCGTCCATCATCGCCCATGGCGTGGACTGGTTCCGGTCGTTCGGCACCGAGAAGTCGCCGGGCTTCACCATCTACTCGCTCTCCGGTCACGTGACGCGACCGGGGCAGTACGAAGCGCCGCTCGGAATCACGTTGCGGGAGTTGCTGACCTACGCGGGTGGCATCCGCGCCGACCATGCCCTCAAGTTCTGGACGCCGGGCGGTTCGTCCACCCCGATCTTCACCGACGAGCACCTCGACGTTGCCCTCGACTACGAGGGTGTCTCGGCCGCGGGTTCCATGCTCGGCACCAAGGCCCTCCAGATCTTCGACGACACCACCTGCGTCGTGCGGGCGGTGTTGCGCTGGACCGAGTTCTACGCCCACGAATCCTGCGGTAAGTGCACCCCCTGCCGCGAGGGCACCTACTGGCTGGTCCAGCTGCTGCAGCGGCTGGAGAACGGCCGGGGCCACGAGACCGATCTGGACAAGCTCGCCGACATCGCCGACAACATCAACGGCAAGTCCTTCTGTGCCCTCGGCGACGGCGCGGCCAGCCCGATCTTCTCCTCCCTGAAGTACTTCCGCGACGAGTACGCCGAGCACATCCGCCTCGGCGCCTGCCCGTTCGACCCGGCCCGGTCCACCGTCTGGGCTGAAGGAGCGCGATGACCTCGACAGTGAGCTCCACGACCGGCGGCGGGGTGACCCCCACCGACATGGTGACCGTAACCATCGATGGCACAACGGTTGCCGTGCCCGCCGGCACCCTGGTGATCCGGGCCGCCGAACTCATCGGCACCCAGATCCCGCGGTTCTGCGACCATCCACTACTCGATCCCGTCGGCGCCTGTCGGCAGTGCCTGGTCGAGATCGAGGGACAGCGCAAGCCCGTCGCCTCCTGCACCCAGACGGTGGCCGAGGGCATGGTGATCCACACCCAGCTGACCTCCCCCGCCGCCGCCAAGGCACAGGAGGGAGTGATGGAGCTGCTGCTCATCAACCACCCCCTCGACTGCCCGGTCTGCGACAAGGGCGGCGAATGCCCGCTGCAGAACCAGGCCATGTCCACCGGCCGCGCCGAATCCCGCTTCGACGGCGAGAAGCGCACCTATCCCAAGCCGATTCCGCTGTCGGCGGCCATCCTGCTGGACCGGGAACGCTGCGTGCTGTGCGCGCGCTGCACCCGGTTCTCCCAGCAGGTGGCCGGTGACCCGTTCATCGAACTGATGGATCGCGGTGCGCTGCAACAGGTCGGCATCGCCGCCGGGGAGCCGTTGGACTCCTACTTCTCCGGCAACACCGTGCAGATCTGCCCGGTCGGCGCGCTCACCGGCTCGACCTACCGCTTCCGCGCCCGGCCCTTCGACCTGGTGTCCAGCCCGGCGGTGTGCGAGCACTGCGCCTCGGGCTGCGCCCAGCGCACCGACCACCGCCGCGGCAAGGTCATGCGCCGCCTCGCCGGTGACGACCCGCAGGTCAACGAGGAATGGAACTGCGACAAGGGCCGTTTCGCGTTCGCGTACGCCACCGAACCGGACCGGCTCACCACGCCCATGGTGCGCAGCTGGAAAGACGGGACGCTGCAGCCCGCCTCCTGGTCCGAGGCGATCAGGGCCGCGGCGCGCGGACTGGCGTCGGCACGCGGCAATGCCGGTGTGCTGATCGGCGGCCGCGTCACGCTCGAGGATGCCTACGCGTACTCCAAGTTCGCGCGAATCGCGTTGAACACCAACGATATCGACTTCCGCGCCCGCGAGCACTCGGGCGAGGAGGCCGACTTCCTGGCGGCTCGCATTGCGGGACAGGGCATCACGGTCGACTACGCGGCGCTCGAACGCGCCCCGTTCGTGCTCCTCGCGGGCTTCGAGGCCGAAGAGGAATCGCCGATGGTGTACCTGCGGCTGCGCAAGGCGGCCCGCAAGAACGGCACGCCGATCTACTCGCTGGCCCCCTACCTGACCCGCGGTCTGCAGCGCATGTCCGGCACCCTGCTGCTCACCGCGCCCGGCTCGGAACCGCATGTGCTGGAGGAGATCCGCACCGGTGAGGCCGATGCCGCCACCGCCGGATACACCGGTTTGCGCGAGATCGCGGGCTTGCTGCGCCAGCCCGGTGCCCTGATCCTGGTCGGCGAACGTCTCGGCGGCATCCCGGGTGGCCTGTCCGCGGCCGCCCGCCTGGCCGACGAGACCGGAGCCACCCTGGCGTGGATCCCCCGCCGTGCCGGTGAGCGCGGCGCGTTGGAGGCCGGCGCGCTTCCGGTGCTCCTGCCGGGCGGGCGGCCCGTCGCGGATTCCGCGGCGCGCCAGCAGGTTCGGGACGCGTGGAATGTCAACGATCTGCCCGCGGCTCCGGGCCGCGACACCAGCGCCATCCTGGCCGCCGCCCCGGCACTGGGCGCGCTGCTCATCGCGGGGGTGGAGGTCGGCGACCTGCCCGACCCGCACGCGGCCCTTTCGGCCATCGATGCCGCGAGCTTCGTGGTGTCGATGGAACTGCGCCGCAGCGATATCAGCGACCGCGCCGACGTCGTCTTCCCCGTCGCCTCGGCCATGGAGAAGAACGGCACCTTCCTCACCTGGGAGGGCCGCCACCGCCAGTTCGACGCCGCCCTGCGTGACGCCACCGTGCGCCGCGAGGCCGCGCCGATGCCCGAATACCGGGTGCTCGACGCCATCGCCACGGACATGGGGATCCGGCTCGGCCTGGCCGACGTGGCCAGTGCCCGAGCCGAATTGGCGGATCTGGGCGCGTGGGAAGGCCCGCCCGCCGCGACTCCGGTGCACCGCCCGCACCCCATCGCCCAGCCGCATGCGGGCACCGCGGTGCTCGCCTCCTGGCGCATGCTCGTCGACCGCGGCCGCCTCCAGGACGGCGAACCCAATCTGGCCGGCACCGCCCGCACCCCGGTGGTGCGGCTCTCGGCGCACACGGCCGCCGAGATCGGCGCCACCACCGGCGATCCGGTGACGGTCGGCAACGATCACGGCCACATCACCCTGCCCCTGGTCATCACCGAGATGCCCGACCGCGTGGTGTGGCTGCCCATGAATTCCCCCGGCTCCGACGTGCTGGTGCAGCTCGGCACCACGCCCGGACACCTCGTGCGCATCCGACGGGAGGACCACCGTGAGTGACCTGGCTGTGTCCATTTTGGCGGCCACGGGCCCCTCCGTGGTTACGCAGGCTGCCTCCTCCGGGGCTGACGTGACCGCCATGTTCGGCCACGACCCCTGGTGGCTGGTGCTGGTCAAATCGATCGGCATCTTCGTCTTCCTGCTGCTGATACCGATGCTCGCGGTGTACGCCGAACGCAAGATCGTGGCCTTCATGCAGATGCGCGTCGGCCCCAACCGGGTCGGCCCGCGCGGCAGCCTGCAGTCCATCGCCGACGGCGTCAAGATGCTTCTCAAGGAGGACATCGTCCCGGTCATCGTGGACAAGCCCATTTTCATTCTCGCGCCGGTGATCTCACTCATCCCGGCCGTGATGGCGTTCGCGGTGATCCCGTTCGGGCCGCAGGTCAGCATGTTCGGGCACCGCACGGCGCTGCAGCTGACCGATATGCCGGTGGGCGTGCTCTACATCCTGGCCATGGCCTCGGTCGGTGTGTACGGCATCGTGCTGGCGGGCTGGGCGTCGGGCTCCACCTATCCGCTGCTGGGCGGCCTGCGCTCCACCGCGCAGGTCATCTCCTACGAGATCGCGATGGCCCTGTGCTTCGCGGCGGTGTTCCTGCTCTCGGGCACCATGGCCACCTCGGGAATCGTCAAGGCGCAGAACGGAACCTGGTACGTCTTCCTGCTGCTGCCGTCGTTCCTGATCTACGCGGTGTCGATGGTCGGCGAGACCAACCGGGCGCCCTTCGACCTGCCCGAGGCCGAGGGCGAGCTGGTCGGCGGCTTCCACACCGAGTACTCCTCGCTCAAGTTCGCCATGTTCATGATGGCCGAGTACATCAACATGGCAACGGTTTCCGCGCTGGCCACCACGCTGTTCTTCGGCGGCTGGCACGCGCCGTTCCCGATCAGTCTGTGGGCGGGCGCGAACTCGGGCTGGTGGCCCATGCTGTGGTTCACCGCCAAGGTGTGGACGTTCCTGTTCGTGTTCATCTGGCTGCGCGGCACCCTGCCGCGACTGCGCTACGACCAGTTCATGAACCTGGGCTGGAAGCTGCTCATCCCGGTGTCGCTGGCCTGGGTCATGTACGTCGCCACGCTGAAGGTGCTGCAGGACAATGGGACCCACATCCAGACCGCGGGCATGGTGATCGGCGGGATCGTGGTCGCGGTCGTGCTGCTCGCGCTGGTCATCCGGGCCGGGCACGCGGGCGGCGACCGCACCAAGGCTTCGCCGGATCCGGACTCCACCCGGGCATACTCGGACTTCCCGGTGCCGCCGATGCCCGCCGCGCCCCCGGCGGCCACCGAGAAGGCCGGTCTGCTGGAACCGCTCGGCGGCTTCCTGGTCACGGCCTCGACCATGTTCAAGAAGCCGAACACGGAGCTGTATCCCGAGGTCAAAACCCCGACCGCGCCGCGCTATCACGGCCGGCACCAGCTCAACCGGCACCCGGACGGTCTCGAGAAGTGCATCGGCTGCGAGCTCTGCGCGTGGGCCTGCCCCGCCGACGCCATCTATGTCGAGGGCGCGGACAACACCGACGAGGCACGCTTCTCCCCCGGTGAGCGTTACGGCCGCGTCTACCAGATCAACTATCTGCGCTGCATCGGCTGCGGCCTGTGCATCGAGGCCTGCCCGACCCGGGCACTGACCATGACCAACGAATACGAGCTCGCCGACGACAATCGCGCCGACCTCATCTACGAGAAGCAGGACCTCCTCGCGCCGATGCAGCCGGGCATGATCGCCCCGCCGCACGCCATGTATCCCGGCGCGGACGAGGGCTCCTACTACCGCGGTGAAGTCCCGGGCGCCACAGGCGAACTCACCGGAGCGGAAGGGGCGCAGCAATGATCGACCACCTGTCCCAGCCGGCCCAGCAGATCGTCACCCACACCTCCACCGGTGAGGCGGTGCAGTTCTGGATCCTCGCCGTGGTCGCGGTGCTGGGCGCGCTCGGCATGGTGTGCGCGCGCAAGGCCGTGCACTCGGCACTGTGCCTGGCCGCCACCATGATCACGCTGTCCGCGTTCTACATCGCCCAGAGCGCGCTGTTCCTGGGCATCGTGCAGATCGTCGTGTACACCGGCGCGGTCATGATGCTGTTCCTGTTCGTGCTCATGCTCGTCGGCGTGGATTCCGCCGAGTCACTGCGGGAGACGCTGCGCGGGCAGCGGCTCGCGGTCATCGTGGTGGGCATCGGTTTCGGCATGCTGCTCATCGGCGGCATCGCGCACGGGATGTCCGGCAAGAGCGTCGCCGAGACCGGGCCCGGCCTGGGCGGCAACTACAGCATCGGGGCGCTGGCCGAACTCATCTTCGTTCGCTACGTGTGGGCGTTCGAGCTGACCGGCTCGCTGCTCATCACCGCCACCATCGGCGCCATGGTGCTCGCGCACCGCGAGAAGTTCGGGCCGCCCACCGATCAGCGCACACTGTCGAAGGAACGCTTCCGCCAGGGCACCCGGGTCACGCCGCTGCCGACGCCCGGCGTGTACGCCCGCCACAATGCGGTCGACGCCCCCGCGCGACTGCCGGACGGCTCCTTCGAGGAGCTGTCGGTCAGCACCATCCTGCGGCACCGGCGCAACCGGGCCCACACCGAAGCCGTGGTGCTCACCGTCGGCAATGGCAGTGACACTCACCGGAACGGCAACGGCCACAACGGCACCGACGCGAACGGCAGCCAGGACGGCAAAGACTCCCACGAGGAAGGCTTGCGGTGAATCCGGACAACTATCTGTATCTCTCGGCCCTGCTCTTCACCATCGGCGCGGCCGGAGTCCTGGTGCGGCGCAACGCCATCGTGGTGTTCATGTGTATCGAGCTCATGCTCAACGCGGTGAACCTGGCCTTCGTCACCTTCGCCCGCACGCACGGCAACCTCGACGGCCAGGTGTTCGCCTTCTTCACCATGGTGGTCGCCGCCGCCGAGGTCGTGGTCGGCCTGGCCATCATCATGAGCATCTTCCGTGCCCGCCGCTCGACCTCGGTCGACGACGCGAACCTGCTGCGGTACTGACATGGATACCGCACAGATGACGCTGTGGCTGCTGCCGGCGCTCCCGCTCGCCGGCGCCGTGGTCCTGCTGCTGCTCGGCAGGATCAGCGACACGTGGGGTCACCTCGTGGGCACGCTCATGGCGCTGGCCTCGTTCGTGGTGGCGGCCCGGGCGTTCAGCGACATGCTGGATCGGTCGGATGCGCAACGGGCCGTGCACTACAGCCTGTTCGAGTGGCTGCCGGTGACCGGGCTGAAGGTGGACTTCGCCCTGCAACTGGATCAGTTGTCGATGTGCTTCGCGCTGCTGATCACCGGCGTGGGCTCGCTGATCCACATCTACTCGGTCGGCTACATGGCCCACGATCCGGGACGGCGGCGCTTCTTCGCCTACCTCAACCTGTTCCTGGCCGCCATGCTGGTGCTGGTCCTCGCCGGCAACTACCTGGTGCTGTACCTGGGCTGGGAAGGCGTCGGCCTGGCGTCCTACCTGCTGATCGGGTTCTGGTACGAGAAGCCTTCCGCCGCAACGGCGGCCAAGAAGGCGTTCGTGGTCAACCGGGTCGGCGACATGGGGCTGGCCATCGCGCTCATGGTCATGTTCGCGACCTTCGGGAGCATCGACTTCGGGACCGTGTTCGGGGCCGCCGGGCAGGCCGGCACCGGAACCCTCACGGCCATCGGGCTGCTGCTGCTCCTCGGAGCCTGCGGCAAGTCCGCGCAGGTGCCGCTGCAGTCCTGGCTCGGGGACGCGATGGAGGGCCCGACGCCCGTGTCGGCGCTCATCCACGCGGCAACCATGGTCACCGCCGGTGTCTACCTGATCGCCCGCTCGAACCCGATCTTCGATCTGGCTCCCGGCGCACAGGCCGCCGTAATGGCAGTCGGCGCAATCACTTTGCTGTTCGGCGCCATCATCGGCTGCGCCAAGGACGACATCAAGAAGGCCCTCGCGGCCTCGACCATGAGCCAGATCGGCTACATGGTCCTCGCCGCCGGGCTCGGCCCGATCGGCTACGCGGCGGCCATCATGCACCTGCTCACGCACGGCTTCTTCAAGGCCGGACTGTTCCTCGGCGCGGGCTCGGTCATGCACGCCATGGACGACGAGACCGATATGCGCCGCTACGGCGGACTGCGCAAACTGCTGCCCGTCACCTACGTCACCTTCGGGCTGGGATACCTTGCCATCCTGGGTGTTCCGCCGTTCGCCGGGTTCTGGTCCAAGGACCGGATCATCGAGGCGGCGTTCGCGCACGGCGGATTCGGCGGCATCATCACCGGCTTCGCCGCACTGTGCGGCGCGGGCATCACCGCCTTCTATATGACCCGCGTCATGATCCTCACGTTCTTCGGCGAACGCCGCTGGCGTGCAGGCGTGCACCCGCACGAGGCGCCCGCCTCCATGACCGGGCCGATGATCCTGCTGGCCTTCGGCTCGGTGTTCTCCGGCATGCTCTTCGCCTACGGCTCCTCACTCACCAACTGGCTGGCCCCGGTCGTCGGTGAGCATCACGCCGAACCGTTCATCCCGTCCTGGGCGATCACCTTCTTCGCGCTGGCGGTGGTGGCGGCCGGCATCTGGGTGGCCTACGACCAGTACGCACACGGCAAGATCCCCGAAACCGCCCCTGCCGCAGGCCCGCTCGTCGAGGCCGCACGCCGCGACCTCTACGGCGACGCCGCCAACGAGGCCGCGTTCATGCGCCCCGGCCAGCACCTGACCCGGTCGCTGGTGTTCGTCGACAACCGCGGCATCGACGGCCTGGTCAACACCACGGCCGCCGTCATCGGCGGCCTGTCGGCCCGGATCCGGCGCGTGCAAACCGGTTTCGTGCGCTCCTACGCCCTGTCCATGTTCACCGGCGCGGCCCTGGTGGTCGCCGCCCTGCTGGCGGTGAGGTTCCTGTGAACGACCTTGCTAGTTCATCGTTGGGCGCCGTGCGGGAATTCCCCTGGCTCACCACGCTGTGGGCGGTGCCCCTCGCCGGAGCCGCACTCGCACTGCTGTTTCCGGCGGGCCGGCGCACCGGGGTGCGGGTCTTCGCACTGCTGGTCTCGCTGGGCACCCTCGGCATCGCCATCTGGCTGGCCACCCGGTTCGAAACCGGCGGCGCCCAATACCAATTCGTCGAGAAGCAGCAGTGGATCCCGGCCTTCGGGGCGGGCTACACCCTCGGCATGGACGGCATCGCGCTGGTCCTGGTCCTGTTGACCACAGGGCTGGTGCCCCTGCTGCTGCTCGCCGGATGGCAGGACGAGCGTGAGGTCGGCAGCGGCCCGCGGGTCGCGCACTACTACGTGGCGCTCACCCTCGTCGTCGAATCCATGGTGCTGATCTCGTTCACCGCGTTGGACATCCTGCTGTTCTACGTGTTCTTCGAGGTCATGCTCATTCCGATGTACTTCCTCATCGGCGGCTTCGGGCCGCGGACGGGGGATGCGGCGGTGCGGCAGCAGCGGTCGCGGGCCGCGGTGAAGTTCCTGCTGTACAACCTGTTCGGCGGGCTCATCATGCTGTCGGCGGTCATCGGGCTGTACGTCATCACCGCACGCGACAAGCTCGGCAGCAATGGCGGCGGCACCTTCGACTTCCGGACGGTCATGGAGGCCGCCAACTCCGGACACCTCGGTGCGACGCCCGCGGTGCTGAACGCGCTGTTCCTGGGCTTCATGTTCGCCTTCGCGGTGAAGGCCCCGCTGTGGCCGCTGCACACCTGGCTGCCCGACGCCGCGGTGTCGGCCACCCCGGCCAGTGCGGTGCTCATGATGGCGGTGGTCGACAAGGTCGGCACCTTCGGCATGCTGCGCTACTGCCTGCTGCTGTTCCCTTCCGCCACTTCGACTTACGCGCCGCTGATCAGCGTGCTCGCGGTGATCGGGATCATCTACGGCGCGCTGCTGGCCATCGGCCAGACCGACGTCATGCGACTGATCGCCTACACCTCGATCTCGCACTTCGGGTTCATCATTCTCGGCATTTTCGCGCTCACCACCCAGGGCGGCACCGGCGCGACGCTGTACATGGTCAACCACGGCATCTCCACCGCGGCGCTGTTCCTGATCGCCGGATTCCTGGTGTCGCGCCGGGGAACCCGGCTCATCGCCGCGTTCGGCGGTGTCCAGAAGGTCGCACCCATCCTGGCGGGCACCTTCCTCATCTCCGGCCTGGCCACCCTCTCGCTGCCCGGTCTCGCACCGTTCATCAGCGAATTCCTGGTCCTGATCGGCACATTCACCCGGTACCCGGTGGCGGCCGTCTTCGCGGCCTCCGCGCTGGTGCTGGCGGCGCTGTACGTGCTGTGGATGTACCAGCGCATGATGACCGGCCCGGTGAAGGAGGGCAACGAGCGGCTCTACGACCTGCTTCCCCGTGAATTGGTGGTCGTGGTCCCGCTCATCCTCGCCCTGCTGTTCCTGGGCGCGTACCCGAAACCGGCGCTGGACCGGATCGATCCGGCCGTCGCCCACACCCTCACCACCATCGGACAGCACAACCCGGCGCCGGCCGTGCAGCCGGAAGCCGCCCAGACGACCACGGGAGGTGCCCACAAATGAGTGGAGGTCTGCTGCTCGCCGCGACAGTCCCGGCACCGAGCATCGAATACCGAGACCTGTCCCCGATGCTGATCGTGTTCGGCGTCGCCGTCGCGGGTGTCCTGGTGGAAGCCTTCGCGCCCCGGCGATCCCGATACGGGATCCAGCTGGTGCTCGGACTGGGCGGCTTGGCCGTCGCGCTCGGCGCGGTGATCGGACTGCGCGATGTCCGCGAGACGGCGGTCGTGGGCGCGGTTGCCATCGACGGGGTTTCCCTGTTCCTGCAGGGCACCATCCTCGTCGTCGGCATCCTCGGACTGCTGTTCATCGCCGAACGCCACGCCGACCGCATGCCGGTGCGGCGGGAAGGGCCCGGCACCTGGAGCCTGACCGCCTCGCGCGGCGGGGTGGACGCCTTCACCCCGCAGGCGGCGGCCACGCCCGGCAGCGTCGACGAAATCGCCGCCACCAAAGCCGGAGTCGCCACCACCGAGGTCTTCCCCCTCACCCTGTTCGCGCTCGCCGGTCTCATGCTGTTCCCGGCCTCGAACGACCTGCTCACCATGTTCGTGGCGCTGGAAGTGCTGTCGCTGCCGCTGTACCTGCTGTGCGGGCTGGCGCGGCGGCGCCGGCTGCTGTCGCAGGAGGCCGCGCTGAAATACTTCCTGCTGGGCTCGTTCTCGTCGGCCTTCTTCCTCTACGGCATGGCGCTGCTGTACGGCTACGCCGGCACCATCCGCCTGGCAGGGATTGCCGAAGCCGTCACCCGCGATGCCGGAAACTCGCACACCCTGGCCATTCTCGGCATCGCCATGCTGGCGGTGGGCCTGCTGTTCAAGATCGGCGCGGTCCCGTTCCAGTCCTGGGTGCCCGACGTCTACCAGGGCGCGCCGACCTCGATCACCGCATTCATGGCCGCCGCCACCAAGATCGCCGCAGTCGGTGCATTGCTGCGCGTGCTGTACGTGGCGGTCCCCGACCTGCGCAACGACTGGCGGCCGGTGCTCGCGGCGGTCGCCATCGCCACCATGGTCGTCGGCGCGATCCTCGCCATCACCCAGACCGACATGAAGCGCATGCTCGCGTATTCCTCGGTGGCACATGCCGGATTCATCCTGACCGCCCTGGTGGCCGCGACCACAGCGGGCGTCTCGTCCGTCCTGTTCTACCTCGCCGTCTACGGCCTCGGCACCCTCGGCGGCTTCGCCGTGGTCAGTCTGGTCCGCGACGAGAACGGTGACGAGGCAACGGCGTTGCCCGCCTGGGCCGGCATGGGCCGGCGCTCCCCCTGGCTGGCGACCATCTTCTCCCTGTTCTTGCTGTCCTTCGCCGGTATCCCGCTCACCAGCGGCTTCATCGCCAAGTTCGGCGTGTTCGCCGCGGCCACCGGCGGCGATGCCGCCACCCTGGTCATCGTCGGTGTCATCTCCAGCGCCATCGCGGCCTTCTTCTACATCCGCGTGATCGTCCTGATGTTCTTCACCGACCCGCCGGCCACCCCGCCCACCGTCGTCTACCCCACCCTGACCAGCACGGTCATCGCCCTCACCGCCGCGGCCACCCTGGTCCTCGGCATCTTCCCCCAACCCTTGCTCGACCTGGCCAAGAACGCCTCGACCTTCACCCGCTGAGCCTCGGCCAATCGATCGGGCCCGCCGCGACATTCGCGGCGGGCCCGATTCATGCTGTCGCCCGGTACGGCGATGTCGGGTTATTGGCGATCCAGGTCAGGTATTTGTCCTGCACCCCCCGGTACAGATCGGTGAGGATGCCGTCGGGCGTTGCGGCGGGCCCCTCGGGGCGGCCCTGCGCGATGGCTATCTCGATCGCGCTGTGTGGTGCGATGCAGGCGAGGTAGCCGGCGCAACGGACCATCGGCCAGACCAGCACGTCGGGCGGTGCGTTGTCGAGCACGTTGGTCCACGAACCGTCGAACTGACGCACGAACACTTCCCCGACGAACCGTCCGAACCGATCGATCAGAGCGCGATTCTCAGGGGCGAGGATGCCACGACGATCCACGATCCGTGTCCGTGCCACCCGCACCGCCGCCTGCAGCCCCTGCAGTGTCCAGGGGTCGTCGAGCGCGCCCACACTCGGCGCGTCCTGCGCGAAGAACAACTCCAGCGCAGCGGAATGCCCAGCCAACCAGGCATCATAATCGTCCAAAAGCAATTCGGCCGACAACGAAACCTGTTGCACAACACCATCATCGAGGATCGCCATTGCCCTGCCCCTTTCGGAATTCGGGCTGCCACCAGACCCACCGAGCTCACCGGCAGCCCTACCGCCGACAACACAACCCCAGACCACTGCGCCGGTCCTCGTACCCGACGCCCGACCGCCGCGCAGCAAACCAATAGCACCCTTCGAGCTCATTCCCGAATCCTCGGCGGCGAACATGGCTCAAGTGGGAAGATCACCGTAACGGACAAATGAGCACATAACTCCCCTCGAGATCGAACGGATACAGAGCCCAACGACAGCTACCTGTCGGTGACCACCCGTGCCCTGTGACCAGGCATCAAGCGATCTCCGTCGTTCTTTACGGCCGCCATGACCGCAACATGGCGTCCGGGGGTTGACTTGGAGTGTGCTCCAAATTCTAGGTTCGGGGCATGAGCAAAATCCTTGTGACTGGAGCCAACAAAGGGATCGGCTTCGAGACTGCGCGGCGGCTCGTAGCGGACGGGCACACGGTGTATCTCGGGAGCCGGGACGCCGAGCGGGGGCGGCAGGCGGCGAAAGAGGTGGGGGCGCAGGCGATTCGGATCGATATCACCGATGAGGGTTCCGTGGTCGCGGCTGCGGAGGAGATCCGGGCCGAGGGTGGGCTGGATGTGCTGGTCAACAATGCGGGTGTCCAGGCGGAGATGAGTGCCGACGGGCTTGTGGTCGGGGCGGCCGGGCTGACGGCGGAGATCATGCGGGAGACGTTCGAGACCAATGTGTTCGGGACGGTGCGAGTGCTGCACGCGTTTCTGCCGGTGCTGCAGGAGTCCGCGGCGGCGGTGGTCGTCAATGTCAGCAGTGGGCTGGCCTCGCTGACCGGGGTCGCCACGCCGGGCAGTCCGGCCTATGCGTATCCCGGTGTGGCCTATCCGGCGTCGAAGACGGCGGTCAATATGCTGACCATTCAGTACGCCAAGGCTTTTCCGTGGCTGCGCATCAATTCGGTCGAGCCCGGCTACACGAAGACCGATCTGAACAACAACAGCGGTCATCAGACAGTTCAGGAAGCGGCCGAGATCATCCTGCGGATGGCGCTGATCGGCGCGGACGGCCCGACCGGCGGCTTCTTCGATATCAATGGGCCGCTGCCCTGGTAGTCCTGCCCGCTGAAGATCAGCCGCCGGCTGTTTTCGCTATGGCCAGCGTGCGGCGTCACCGCCTTCGGCGATCTCGGCGCTGAGCACCGGAATCTGTGCGCGGAGGGACTCGATCAATTGCGCCGGGATCCGCCGGAGATCGTCTTCGGTCGTCAGCACAGCAGACAGCGCCTGCGGGAGCAGGGTTCGGCCCAGTGGTGTTCCGTCCGGGAATGTTTCGTCGAGGGTGCGGAGTATCAGCTCGGCGGCGTCGAGCCGGCCCCACAGGTAGTCGTTCTCCCGGTCGGGTGCGTGGGCGAACGCGCCGAAGTGGTGCAGCTCGACACCCTTGAGCTTGCCCGCGCCGAGCGGCTGGAGTGCGGTCGCGCGAAGGGGGCTGAACTGAGTCATCGGAACGGGAGTGAATTGCGGTAGATACGCCAACGAGATCGTCGGGAACAACAGCCCGTCCCAGAGCGGGAAGCCCAGGTACCGGCTGGCCAGCAGGATGCGATCGCGCTTGTTCCACTCCTGAGTCGTCGCCGCGAACGCGTCCCAGAGCGCCTGTCCACCGTTTCCGAGTCTTTCCTGAATCTGTTCTGCGTAAGCGGTTTTGAGGTCGGTGAAACTCTTCGCGTTCTCCTCGCGTCCGGCGAAGTCCTCCGGCGTCCGGAACCTCTCGCCCTCGAACAAGTTGGCCTGCAACCGTTGTGGGCGCAGAAAGTCGAGCAGTCCCTGGTCGGCCAGGGCTCGAATCGCGGCGACGGGTGCAGCGGTTATCTCATCGAGCTGCGACCATGCCTGGCCCTTGAGATCGTTGATATCCGCCCGCGGCGGCCCGCCCTCGGCCGTATAGAGGTGGTTGAGCCCGGCGAGGATGAACATGACCCGGCGGTGCCGATACGGGGTATCGATGTGTTGCAGGAGCGTGGACAGTTCTGCGGAGTCGTTGGCGGTCCAGCATGGTTGCCGGCGCAGCCAGGCGGCCATGGCGCATCGGATGAACACCGCGGTCCCCGATTCGCCGGGCAACGCGAAATGTTGCACGATCGCGTCCGCGATGCATCGGGCGGCCGCCTCGACTTTCAGCCGTTGATAGGTATTCCAGGTCGAACCGAGTGCGGCTACGGCTTCGGCGTGCATGTTGGCCGAAACCTCCTGAAATTTCTCCTGGTCCCGCAAGAACCCGAGTGCGGGCATTGCCTCGATGGCCGTACCGAGATCTTTCGAATCGACCTGTGGCGCAGCCTGTTCGCACCCGGGTATCGATGCGACGGCAGCGCTGATCCGGTCGAGCACCTCGACCTCCTGGCGCATGGCGATGGCGCCCATCTCGGTGATCTTCTCGTTCATGTCACGCAGTCGGATCAGATCTCTGATCAGTGATCGGCTGCCCCTGATTCCGACGAGCACTTTCTGAACATCCGCTGCCCAACTGCGTTTCGCGGCCTTGCCGCTGTTGGTGTCGGCAGGTGGAGCCGAGAGAGCGCATCCCGGATCCGGCTCGATGTAGACGAGCCGGCGATGCACCTCGGTGGACGACCGCCTGCGGCTGATCGCGTCGACGACGAGGTCGAACGGCGCGTTGTCGAGCACGCCACCGTCCACGAACCAGGCGGCGTCCGCGTTACGGCCGTCTTCTTGATAGCTGTAGTGGAAGAGATCGGTATTCACGCGTGCGCCACCAGGAAACTGAGCCTGGGCCGGAAAAGTTCCAGGATTGACCGGTTCGAACGCACCGGGGAAGGCGGAGGTCGCCCTCGCCGCGAAGGACAGGGTCGGTGTCGCCTGCGGGCCGAATGCGTCTTTATTGTTGTCGTCCCGGATGAACTCGAGTACCTGCGCATGTTCCCGGTCCCGCTGGCCCACACCGCCATCGCTCGACGCCACCGCTACGTCGAATCCGTTCAGATCGGTCGTGGTCACGAAGAGCGACAACTCACCGGTTCGCGAAATCAGCGTTTCGGCCGCGGGCCCGCGCGAATTCGCCGACCAAGCGACCGGTCGCTTCTCATCCATCCCGGCCAGCGCCTGATACAGGAGCCGCGACATGACTTCGCCGTTCAATACCGCGCGATCGGTCCAGAAGGTCGCCAACTTGCCGATGAACGCCAGCGCCGTGCGCAGCTTCGGCCCGCCGATATGCACACTGCGGGCCAATATTCCCAGATCGGCCTCGTCTATCCAGAGCCGCTTCAACGGTCCCTGATCCGCGTTCTGCGCGATGGCCTTGCCGAGGACCACGCCGTTGATGCCTCCGGCGGAGGTTCCGGCGATGATGTCGATCCCGACCGACAGCGGCTGCCCCTTCGCCCGCATCCGCGAAAGGACTTCGAAGTAAACACTTTCCGTATCCGATGGTTGACCATCGGCTCCCATGAACGGATTCACGACCTGCGAGTCGCTTTCCAGAATTTGATCCAGAGCACGCGATGCGCGGACGAGTTTGTGCAGTTCTTTAGTTATGCCATGCATATAAATGGCAAGCGATACACCGCCATAGCAGACGAGCGCTATGCGCAGTTCAGCAGGTTCGGCATCCCGAGACATCGAGGTCCCCCCTTATTGAGACGCCCGGATAGTTGATGCCATCACCCTATCCCCCGACCGCCTGGGCAACCTGAGTATTGCACTACTCGATTCGATCCGGAGCCTTCCAATAATCTGGACTGCCGACCAGAATAGTGACGCAGTCTATTCCTGAACACCTATCACAATCAAAGTTCGGTCACGGCATTGTCTTCCAGTGGATTCGCGGCTCGAATGTCCCCGTACCGGTCCGGGATTGGACCAGCGGCCCCGCCGCGCGATCTCCTGGTCATTGGCCCCGCCGCTCAGCTCGACCAGTCGTGAGGAACGGCCTCAACTACGAGCTGCGGCCGTCCTCCGCGCATGACCGACCGGTCGTGCCAAGCCGGAGACCTTGCGTGCCTACCAGCTTTCCCGAGATGCCAGGCCCAGCCGGATACGCGAAACTCGTTGGCACCGGCGGAACTTCGCGCCCGCCGGCATTGATCCGGGCACTACGCGGCGCACTGCGCGCGGCACCGCGCAGGAAATGCACCCCCGTGTCACCGGCGGCAGACTTCAGACTCCCCGCCACCGGTGACGCCGTAGGACCTCCGGTGCCCAGCAGTTGCGCTGGGCAGCGCGTGCAGTGTCAGGGCAGCTCGGCCCGGACGCCGTCTCCGCAGCGTCCGGGCCGTCGCGCCATCGGGTACCCAATACAAGCAGGCACCGCCACGTCGGCGGGGCCGAGATCGGTTCGAAAACGCGGTGGCCCGCCGCGGTGACATGGCTGCATGCATTCTGGACACCGACCGCCGATCGCAATCTCGAAGCGGCGACTCTCGCCCACGTCGATCGCATGAGACCTGGTTGGCCGCAGCGATTCCCGATCAGATCGCGATGCCGACCAGGTGTCCGATCGCATAGGTGGTGATCATGGCGAGCGCGCCGCCGGCCAGTACACGCACGGTCGCCCGCGCCACCGGCGCCTGGCCGAGCCGGGCGCCCACGGCCCCGGTCAAGGCCAGTGCGGCGAGCACCGCGCCCATGGTGAGTGGTACCCGGATCGTCTGGGGCGTCAGGATTGCCAGCAGGGGCAGTAGTGCGCCCAGTGTGAACGACAGCGCCGAGGACAGCGCGGCGTGCAGCGGGTTGGTCAGTTCGTCCGGGTCGATGCCGAGCTCGGCCTCCGCGTGCGCGGTGAACGCGTCCCGGGCCGTGAGTTCTTCCGCCACAGCCTGAGCCGTGGCCGGCGAGAGGCCCTTCGCCCGATAGATGGCTGCGAGCTCCGCCAGTTCGGCCTCGGGCTGCTCGGCCAATTCGCGTCGCTCGGTTTCCAGTAGCGCGCGCTCGCTGTCGCGCTGGGTGCTCACCGAGACATACTCGCCCAAGGCCATCGAGACCGCGCCGGCCGCGAGTCCGGCCACGCCCGCGGTCATGATCGCGGTGCTGTTGCTGGTGGCCGCCGCCACACCGACCACAATGCCTGCCACGGAGACGATTCCATCGTTGGCTCCCAATACACCGGCGCGCAGCCAATTCAGGCGCGTCGCCAATCCCACCGCATGCGGTTCGGTCGGTTGCGCGACCGCCACCGACCCGTCGAAATCGTCCCTCACGAGGGGAACGGTAATGCTTCAGAGGGTTTCCCGCCAGCAAAGAGAGGCTCACCGAAATTAGGTAACGCATTGCATACCAAGCATTTTCGGTGGTATTCGCGGTGGCGCCGGCGCGGACACTCCGATCGCGACACGTTTGCGAGGAGCAGTTTCTCGGCCGATCACCCTATGTTCGGCACTGGTTAGCCGTAGCGTTGACACCGGCGCCAGGCGGATCAGTTCAAGAGAGCGGCGAGATGCGGCCACAACCATCAGCGATCGGCTTCCTCCGGCACGATGTGTCGGGGGCACAGAAACAGTGGGACGAGGCTCAGATCCAGCATCTGGCTCGCCGGCTCGGCTACGACCTGTGCAAGACCCTGGTCTTCGGCCCCGAGACCGATCGCCCGTTCGTGCGCGTCCGCACCCTGATCTCCCGCCTCGAGGCCGATGCGGTGATCGTCCCCAGCCTCGCGCATTTCGGCGGCCTGATACCCGACGATATCGTGCAGGTCGCCGACATCGTCACGGTGAATCCCGAAAACACCTACGCGCGCTGGGCAATTCGTCCCGACTGAATCCGGTCAGGAAGTCGGAGCGCATTGTGTCGAGCCCCCGTTCACCTCACCCGGGAGCCATGATTCCCCGGTCGTGCCGCCATTGTCGGAACAATGCACCGTGTAGTTGTCCGAACGCCTCGAGATATCGAAAGCGCCGGTAATCAATCCCATGGCAGGCGCTCCGCCTCCCGCGGACACGCAATTCCCGGTCCCGAGCCCGTGCCCGTCCATCGTGACCTGCACGTCATCACACACGTAGAGCTGCCGATCGGCGTGAGCCGCCGGCGAGACCGCCACGGCGGCCGTGAATATCGCGAGCCCCACCACCCCGAATCCCACGCCCCGAACCATTCGAATCCTCATAGTCCACACCTCCGCGCCCTCGGATCAGTGTGTTCTCAGCCTAATCCTCACGTTTACCGACGACCATGCATTGCCGCAGGCAAAACCCGGGTGGCGCTGCCGCCCATGCATGGTCGTCGACGAATTCGGTCAGTTGTGCTGCAGGATTTCGCGCAGGCGCTCGGCGAAGGCGTCGGGCTGTTCCATGAAACCGCCGTGCCCGCCGGGGAAGAGGGTCGGTTCGATACCGAGCTCGCTGCCCAGGGCCCGGGAGGTGCGATCGCAGAACTTGTCAGCGGATTCGTCGCCGATGCCGATGATGATCTTCGTCGGGGTGGCACGGAGAGCATCGAGGGAGGGCTGCCAGCCGGAGGTGGTGTGCAGCTCGTGGCGGTAGAAGAAGTCGTCGGAGGCGATCGACTGCGGGTCCCGCTCGCCGCCGAACATCTCCTGCAGCACTTCCTCGGGCATGAACAGGCCGGTCATGGCGAAGAATTTGCGGACCGCGCCGAGCACATCGCCGGTCTCGTAGACGGCCCGGACCTCGTCGGTCCGAGCACGCAGCTCGTCGCGATCGGAGAGCAGTTCGCGCAGCGGCGGCTCGTGTGCAATGAGGGTCGGCACGAGATCGGGCCGGGCGATGGCCAGCGCCAGACCGGTGATCGCGCCACCGCTGGACCCGAGCACGGTGGCCGGGCCCTGGCCGACATGGGTGAGCACGCGCGCGAGGTCGTCGGCGCGCAGTTCCGGCGTCGAGTCCTTGTCGGTGTCGTTGACCGGGCTGCGGCCGTGGCCCCGCGGGTCGCTGCAGAGCACGGTGTAGTCGGAGGCGAGCAGTTCGGCCAGCGCGCCGAACGGTCCGGAATCCATCGGCGCGCCGATCAGGGCGATCAGTGGGCCGCTGCCGCGGACTTCGTAGTAGAGGGTGCCGTCCGGCACGGCGACGGTTCCGGAGGTGACGGGTGCGGTCGAGGTCATGGTTGCTCCAAGTGGTCAGTACATGGACACCGGTTATGACGGTACGACCGCGCCGAATTCATTGCTGCGCGAATGGAAGAGGTGTGACCCTGAAGATGTCAGCCGGCCTGGCGGGGTTCGGGCAGCGCACAGGTCATGCCCTCGGCCATCCCGGCCGGGCGCACGCCGAGTGCCTGGTTGACGCGGGCGCGCTGGTTCTCCCACGCGATGGCCGCGGCCAGTTCGGCGAGCTGGGCCTTGCTCAGGTGGGTCAGCAGCTGGGCGCGAATCTCACTCAGATCGAGTGAGGTCGGGGTGAGAGTCATGGCCTCGGCGTAGGAGAGGACGAGTTTCTCCAGATCGCTGTACGCGTCGCTGTCCCGATACTTCGGCAGCTCGGTGACCTGGGCTTCGGTGAGTCCGCCGTAGTGGGCCAGCGTCGAACCGATGTCGAGGCAGAACTGGCAGTTCACCAGGGCGGCGGCCTTGAGCTCGGCCAGGTCCTTCAGATGCGGGTCAACCCGGTTGGAGAACAACAGCATCGCCTCCTGGATCACGGTGCCGACCAGCAGCTGCGGCCGCCGGATGAGCCAGCCGACGAGATCCGTCCGATTACGGCGAGCCCGCCGCATCGCCTTGACGTAGTTCAGGATTCGGGTGATTACTCGCATGCGCTCCACTCCCCTTCGCGTTCGCGGATGCTCCCTTGAAGACATCCTAAGCCGAAAACGACGAGACGTAGTAGATATTGCCTCATGACCGGGCGAGCACTCCGGGGGCTGGCCGCGCTCGGATCGAACGTCAACCGATCTCGAAGCCATCCTCCAGATAGAGCGTGATCCCCGCGGTTCTGGCCCGGTGCGCTCCCGCCACGCGCCGGGCCAGCACCGCGGGCAGCAGCCGTGTCGCCGTCTCGGTGTCACACCACGCCCAGCTCCGAAGTTCGTCCGCCGGAAGGGTTATCGCGTCGATCTGCTCGGCGGCCAGCAGCCCACCGTCGTACACCATCATCACCCCGTCATCGGGATACAGACCGGCAGGCACCCAGTCGACCGCCAGCAGCCGCCCGATCGGCACACTCAGCCCCAGCTCCTCGCGGATCTCCCGCACAGCCGCACGGTAGGGCGATTCGCCGGCCTCGACGACCCCGCCGGGCACCTCCCAGTACGGCTTGTAGGTCGGTTCGACCAGCAGCACCCGATCCTGCTCGTCGACGAACAGCGCACCCGCACCCATGCGCTTGCGAGGCAGTCCGGCGACATAGTCGTTCAGTTCAGAACCCATGCGGCACAACAGTAACCGGTACTTCCCCGCCTCGGTCGAGCTTGACCGCGCGGGCTGCGGACTGGCGGAACGAGTCAGTTCCCGTGGCTCACGAAGGTGGTGTCGAGAAGCGTCCGGTAGTCGGGTAGCGGGGTCGATCGGTCGACCGACCCCTGTTCTTTCGCCCAGGTCGCGAGCGCGCCGAGAGTATCGGCGATGTCCGGTCGCAGCTGCACGGCATAGTCGAACTCCGGGAGGATCTTCCGGATGAGTTCCGGGGACAACTGGGTGGCGGTGGAGACCGCGGACACGGCGGCGTCGGATCGCGCGGTCAGCTGCGCTCCGGCGTCGTTCAGCGCGGCGAAGAAGGCGGTCAACGCCGCTGATTTCGCCGAGATCGCGGTATCGCTCGCGAGGTACAGGCTGTGCTGGTTGTAGCTCCCACCGGTGAGCTGGACCGCGTCGTCGCCCAGCGCCTCGGCCACCTGGGCCTGGTAGGGCTGGAAGATCGAGACGGCGTCGACATTGTGCTGCGTGGCGGCGGTGACCGTCGCGGACGGCGCGACCTGAACGAGATTCGCCGAAATCTTGTTGTGCGAGAGCACATCCGAGGCGAAGTAGGCCGCACTGGTGCCCAGCGGGGTGCCGATCGAATGCCCGGCGAGGTTGTCGAGGGAGGTGATGCCGGCGCTACGCCGGGCCACGATGCGGGAACCCTGCCACCGGGATCCGTCGCCCACGATGCGCAGTGCGGGCGAGCGGGTCAAGGTGGCCGCGGCCGGAACATCGGCGGCGGTGGCGATGTCGAGCTGGTGGGCCGCGAGCGCCTGCAACGCCTCCACTCCGGTCGAGAAGTTGACGACCTTGACCTTCACGTCGTGGTTCGCGAAGTACCCGGACTGTTGGGCCACCGGGATCTGGGCCCACGACGGGTCGACCACGAATCCCACGGTGAGCGTCTTCGGGCCGGAATTGTCGGCTGTGCCGCAGGCGGTGAGCGGCCCGAGCAGAGCGAGGAGTGCGACGGCGGCCGTCAGCGGGCGGATGAGTTTCTTCACGGCTGATCTTCTTTTCGTAATTCACGGATTGGGCTGAATCGCTTGGCCGGCAACAGGTGCCGGTCTACGCCGTCACGCTCTCGACACCGAGTTCGTGGTGGAGGATGCGCCGCAGCTCGCTGTAGCCGGGCTGGTCGGCGAGGGCGTCGGCGGGGCGGGGTCGTGGGAGCGGATTGGGGATCCGGTTGGTGATCCGGCCGCCGCCGAGCACACTGATGGTGTCGGACAACCGAATCGCCTCGTCCACGTCGTGGGTGACGAAGACGACGGTGCGGCGCAGCCGATTCCACAGGTCGATGAGCAGGTCCTGCATCTTCAGCCGAGTGAGCGCGTCGAGTGCGGCGAAGGGCTCGTCCATCAGCATGATGTCGGGTTCACCGGCGAGCATGCGCGCGATCCCGACACGCTGGCGCATTCCGCCGGAGAGCTGCGTGGGTCGTTTGCCGCGTACCTCACCGGACAGTCCGACCAGGCCGATCAGCTCGTCGATCCGGCTGCGGCGCAGCCGGGCCGGAACCCCGTGTGCCCGTAGGGCGAAGTCGATATTGCCCGCGACACTCAGCCACGGAAACAACACGTCACGCTGGAAGGCGACGCCGCGGCGCGGATCGGGCGCGAGCACCGGTGCGCCGTTGTCGGTCACCGTGCCTGACGTCGGGGTGATGAGCCCGGCGAGGCAGTGCAGCAGCGTCGATTTCCCGCTTCCGGATGCCCCCACCAGGACAGTGAACGAACCGTCCGGCACGGTCAGATCGATCCCGTGGAGCGTGGGGTGCGCGGCGTTCGGGAAGTGCACCGTCAGGTCTCGGGTGGCGATGGCCATGGTCAGTTCACCTCCCGCGCCCAGCGCTGGATCGGCGCGGTGATCGCGGCGATGAGCAGATCGCAGACCGCGCCGAGCACACCGAGCACCAGCAGGCAGAAGATCAGCCGGTCGGCCTGTGAGAACAGCTGTGCCTGATAGATGCGATAGCCGATCCCGGCGGTGGTGCCGGTCATCTCGGAGACCACGATCAGCACGAATGCCATTGCGGCGCCGACCCGTACGCCGGCCACCACATCGGGCACCGCCTCCGGGACGATGACCCGCATCAGCGTCTGCCAGCGCCCCGCGCCCAGGCAGCGGGCGGCCTGCAGATAGTCGGCCGGGGTGCCCGCGAATCCGGAATGACTGCTGATCCAGACCGGAACGACGACGCCGAGCGCGATGACCAGAATCTTGCTGTTCTCGCCGATGCCGAACCACAGAATCGCGAGCGGCACCATACCGATGGTCGGGACCGGTGCGAGCAAACGGAGCACCGGCTGCAGGAGCCCATGCCCGGTTCGGGTGTTCGCGGTGACAATCGCCGCGACGACGCCCGTGACCGCACCGACGACCAGCCCGACCAGTGCCCGCCGCAGGCTCGCCGCGACATCCGAGATCAACAGGTCATCGGCCCACAGCGTATGTCCGGCGCGCAGAATCTGCGCCACGGTCGGAAACAGCTGGCGCGGAAAGATTCCGGTGGCCGCCACCACGGACCAGACGAGTGCGGCGAGACCGATACCGGCCACGGTGCCCCCGGCCTTCCTCCAGTGCGGTCCGAGGCGCGCGAACGGCCGAATTCTCCGCGGCCGTTCGTCGGCGGTGGTGCCGGCCAGCGGTGACCGAATGCTCACCGCAGCGGTTTGCAGACTCGATGTCATGGGATTCGTCCTCCTGAGTGTGCGACCGGAGCGCCCAGGGGTACCCAGTCGAACGGCACCGCCTGGGCTCGATAGACCAGCCGGGTGCGGCTGAGCCGATCCACGCCGGGCACCCGGGGTTCGTGGACCTCCGGCTCACCGGCGACGCCGTGACCTTCGTACGGCGACAGGTACTCCCACACCACCTGACCGTCCGGCGTCACCTGGAAGATGCGGCCGTTCATGCCCTCGGTGATGAGCGTGTTGCCGTTCGGCAAGCGCTGGGCATTGCTCACGAACGAGCTGAAGAATGTCCACGACGGCAGTCCCGAGTCCTCGGCGGTGTACTGCCAGACGATCTGCTCGGTCGACGGATCGATCTCGAGGACCCGCGATCCCGCGTAGATGCCGAGGGGTGCGGGCGGGAAGCCGGCGCCGCCCTGATTGTCGAAGACGAGGATATTGCCGGCGCCGGGCAGGCCGTCGGCGATGAGGTGGGGATTGTGCTGTCCGGAGATCTGATCGAGCGGCCGGGGCACCTTGTGCGCGTTGATCCGCTGATGTTGCGCCCCGGCCTCGGCGGTGAAGTACGGACCGAGTTTCCACACAATGGATTCGGTGGTCTTGTCGATCAGCGCGATCACGTTCGCCTTGCGGCTGCTGATCAGGATGTTGCCGGGTTGGAACACCGTGCCGGGGTCGGCTCGGTGCCAGCGGTTGGGGCCGAGTGTCTTGGCGCTGTTGATCTCCAGCACTCCCCAGGGATCGTCGGGGTCGCGAGCGACGGTCTCGCGCAGCGCATTCCACCCCGCCTCGGAGAACCCGAGCTCATCGAGGTGGTCGCCCGCACGCCATTTCCACACGATCGACCCGTCGGGGGCGATCTCGTACAGCCCCTGGTCGCCGACCACGGCGGGACCCAACTGCGGGACGACCCGCGGAATCGTGACCAGCAGCAATCGGTTTCCGTTGTCGAGCAGCTCCCAGTCATGGTTCTGGCGCGCCGCGCCCCCGGGGGCCTGCGCACCCCATTCCCAGACCTGCTCGCCGTCCCAGTTCAATTGCCCCACAGTGCCGTTGGCGTAGATGCCGCCACGCGGGTCGCCACTGAGCGACAGCTGTACACCGAGGTCGCCGAGTCGCCCGCCGGTCAGTGCGGGGTCGAGAATGCGGGGCGGCACACCGGCGTAGGGCCACTGGTGGCACACCACGCCGTGCATGTCGATGAGACGGGTGATCGAGTCCGCGCCACTGAACAGGAGGTAGCTGTCATGTGCTGAATCCGGTTCGTAATGGGTCACGCCCGTGAGTCGTACGAAGGCCATGTATTCACTCCATCAGTCGGCTGTTAAGCGATCAGGTCGTGGATGTTACGAATCTAATCGATTTGCGTGGAACGTTGCGCGTGCGCAGACTGTAAGAATCAGAACGATTTCAAGCATGGCCGCCCGGCCCGCGAGCGACGAGAGTAGGACGAACGTGACTGCCAAACGCACGACCCTCGCCGATGTGGCCCGGCGGGCGGGCACCTCCACCGCGGTCGTCAGCTACGTGCTCAACGACGGGCCGCGCCCGGTTTCCGACGCCTTGCGCGCCCGTGTCGTCGCGGCTCTGGACGAACTCAACTACCGGCCCGACCGTGCGGCCCGGGCGCTGCGCCGGCCACGACGCTGGCGGCACCTCGGCCTGCTCGTCCCCGATGTGCGGCTGCCCCTGTTCGGCACCCTGGTGGGCCGCATCGAGATCGAGGCGCGGGAGCGCGACCATCTGACCCTGATCGGTAACACCGGATACGACCCCGAACGCGAGATCGAATTCGCCGCCGCGTTCGCGGATTCCGGCATCGAGGGCTTGATCGTGGTCGGCGGCGCGAATGGCCGCGCCACGGCCGAGCTGTGCCGGCAGGCCCGCATTCCCATCGTCTGGGTCCACAACAATCGGGACCACATCGACACCGCCGTCGTCGGCGCCGACCACGTGGACGCGGGCCGGCTCGCCGCCCGTCATCTCGCACAGACTCATCACCGCGAAAACATCGTCTTCGTCGGCGGATTCACCCCGGACGAGGTCGCACACGGAGACCGCGAGACGGTGGCCCAACGTTACGAGGGCTACCTGTCCGTCGTGGGATCGGCTGCGGCAGAGCGGATTCCCACCGATCTCACTCCGGAGGGCGCCTATCGTGCGGTGCGCCGATACCTGGCCGAGCGCCCCGCCCCGGACGGGATGGTGATCGGAACCTACGCTCAGGCCGCCGCGACGGTACGGGCGGTCGCCGACACCGGCCTGCGCATACCACAGGACGTCGCCCTGGTCGGCTACGACGCCGACACCGCGAATGCCTATGCCCCACTGATGCTCACCACCGTGCAACAGCCGATCGGCGACATCGCGCGCACGGCCCTGTCCCGCGTGCTCGATGCCGCCGGCAATCCACAGTCCGCCAACGCCCCTGCGGCGCCGATCGCGGTCCAGCTCAGCATCGGTGAGACCTGCGGCTGCACCCCGGACCGGACCATCTCCCAGCTCGACTGATCCGCGCTCCATCGAACCGAGCCGGAATCTCGTTTGGCGAACCCTCCGAACCTATGTACATTAGGTTTTACCCTTATATACCTAGGCTGGGTGCTGTTCCGCCGACTGCGGTTGCCATGCAGTCCGAATTCGAAAGAGGAACTACCGCAATGAGATCCGAGATGTTGCGCGTACCCGGCGCGTCCCTCTACTACGAGGTGCGCGGCAGGGGGCCGCTGGTGTTGTTCCTGCCCGGCGGCGGGGGTGACGCGGCCTCGGTCGATCCGATCGCCGAGGTGCTCGAGGATCGGTTCACGGTGGTGTCGCTGGATCCGCGCGGGTATTCGCGCAGCGTGCTGGACGGGCCGCAGCAGACACAGCTGGTCGAGGTGCAGAGCGATGACGCGTTCCGGCTGCTCGACCATCTCACCGAGGAGCCCGCGTTCGTCGTCGGCGGCAGTGCGGGTGCGATCGTCGGCCTGGATCTACTGGCCCGGCATCCGGATCGGGTGCGCCTCCTGGTGGCGCACGAACCGCCGTGCTTCGCGGTGCTTCCCGATGCCGCCGAACAGCGCGCCATGATCGAGGAGGTCTACACGCTGTTCCGCACCGGGGGCCCGGCCGCGGCGGGTGCGCGCTTCCTGGCCGGGATCGGCAATGCGATGAAGCCGTCTCCCGTGCCGGCCGAGCTACCGCCGCGCGCTGCCGAAATGTGGGCGCGGCTGGCGGCCAACGGTCCGCTCATGCTGGAGTACGAACTACGAGAATTCACCTCGTACCTGCCCGATTACGAGGCGCTGTCCCCGGTGGCCGACCGGGTGGTCCTGGCAGTCGGGCGCGAGACGCGGGGTTGCCTGCCGTACCGCCCCGCCGTGGAGATCGCCCGCCGGATCGGCCGCGAGGTCACCGAATTCCCCGGCGCCCACAATGGAATGCGCACCGAAGCACCCGAATTCGCCGCACAACTGGCCGACACCATGACCGCTCGCCTACGGGCCGAAAGCGCCGCCCGCTGTTAGCGTCAGCGCATGATCACCGGCGCACACACCATCCTGTATGCCGAGGACGCCGAGGCGGCGCGGGCCTTCTTCCGTGATGTCCTCGGCCTGGCCCACGTCGACGCCCACGACGGATGGCTGATCTTCAAGTCACCGCCCGCCGAACTCGCGGTCCATCCCGCGGCCGCCCCGGACAGCGGCCGCGCCGAGCTGTACCTCATGTGCGACGACCTGGCCGCCGCCATGGACGACCTGCACGCGAAGGGCGTCGAATTCACCTCGGAGGTCACCAATGCGGGCTGGGGCATGCTCACCATGCTGAAGGTGCCCGGCGCCGGCGAGATCGGGCTGTATCAGCCCCGCCACGCCACCGCCTACGATCTGCCCTGATTACCGCCTATCGAATGCTTTGCACCCGTTCGCTTTTCGTGACAGCCTGAACCGACAGCCGGTACCCGGCCCGGACCCGAAGGGCGGGAGATGATTCTGGTGACGGGCGCGACCGGCAATGTCGGCTCCGAACTCGTGCAGGCGCTGGCAGCGGGCGCTTCGCCATTCTTGGCGACGTGCTCGGCTGGGACCTGGAATGCGTCGGCCTGAGCGACGAGGACGCCCGCGCCGACATGCTGAAATCCACGCCCGTCGAATACGTGGACGCGTTCTTCGACTTCTACGTCGCCGGCGCGATCGACGAGTCCATCGTGCGGCCCACCGTCGAGCAGGTCAGCGGCCGTGCACCGCGAACCTTCCGGCAGTGGGCCACAATTCACACCGGAGCCTTCCGCCAGGCGGGCACGGACACATAGGTGGCCGCGTGCAACAGCCATTCGATCGTCAGGATCGCCTCACGGGAACAGCATGTGCCGAGCGACCGGCCGCAGCGGTGGCGGATCGAGGTTTCAGTCACGCAGCAGGTCGATGAGTTTGGTTTCGGAGAGGTCGCCGTGCCCGGCGTCGATCAGGCGCTGGAAGATCTGCTCGGCGGTGTGGCCGAGGGCGGCGGGGGTGCCGACCGCATCGGCCAGTTCCACGCCGATCCGGGTGTCCTTCAGTCGGAGCGCGGCCGTGAAGGCGATATCGCGGTCGTGAACGCCGGCCGTCATCTCCTGGCACATGCGGATGACGGTGGGGCTGGCCGCCCCACCCCGCGACAGGGTGTCGGTGACGACGGCCAGATCGAGTCCGGCGAGTTCGGCGGTGCGCAGCGCTTCGGCGGTGGCGGCGATCTGAATGGAGCCCAGCAGATTCTGGATGAGTTTGTAGCTCGTGCCCGCCCCGACCGCGCCGAAATGCACGATGTCGGTGCACAGCGGCGCCAGCAGCGGCCGCGCCGCGTCGAGATGCGCAACGTCCGCGCCGACGAACAGCGTCAGCCGCCCTGCCGCCGCCGCATCCGGCAGCCCGGTCACCGGTGAGTCGAGATAACGAAGACCTTGTGCTGCGGCATGTTTCGCCAGCTCCAGCACCCACGGCCGGGAGATGGTGGAAAACTCCACCGCGAACGCGCCGGGCGCATACTCCCCCGCCAGCGCGCCATCCGCGCCCAGCCATGCCGCCCGCGAGGCGTCATCGTCGGCCACCATGGCGAAAACGGCCTCGGCGCCACGCACCGCCTCCCGAGGGGTCGCCGCGAATGCCGCTCCCGCCCCGACGAGTTCGTCCGCCTTCTCCGGCGTCCGATTGAACACCGTCACCTCGTGCCCGGCAGCCACCAGCCGCCCCGCCATCCCCGCACCCATACGCCCGACACCCAGAAACGCAATCCTCGCCACCCGCCGAACCCTACCGAGCCCGGAGGTATCCGGATGAACGGATTCCGGCTTGCGCTCGGCACATTGGCCCAGATGCGAGATCGAACCAGTGGCCGACCTGCTCCCAGCGACGCCCCGGCTGCGATTCCGAACCTATCGGCAAATTTTGGGCAATTGACGAATTTCAGACTGGTCAGTTACGCGAGAGCGATCCGGTATTCGACCACGGCAATTGTCAGGCGGTTCCGACGACCCCGCGTTCCACCCGCACGCCGAGCAGGATTTCCGAGACACCCAGGGCAATGGTCAACAGGCCCACCACGATCGACAGCGATGTCAGCGACTCGAACCGGACCACCCCGACCATCACACCGGCGGCCAGCGTCAACAGCCCGACCACCTCCAGCCGGCCCGCCCCCGCGAACTGCTCCGACCACACGCCCACAATGGCCTGCACGATGCCCCGCACCACCCAGGCCATCCCAATCCACAAGGACAGCAACGCAACCCACTCACCGCTGGTGAACGCCCAGGCGGCCAGCACCAGCGCGATGATCGCGCTCACCACCTCCAGTACCTTCAACGCGGTGGCGATCCGCGCCCCGAACGCGACGACGAATTGCACCGCCGACGACGCCACCAGCGTGAGCCCGTACAGAATCCCCGCCACCGTCTGCGATTTGTCCGGCCACACCGCCATCACCAACCCCAGCACCACCGAGCAGCCGCCGGTCACGACCAGCGACTGCCAAGCCCAGTCGGCGAATACATCGGTTCGCCCCTCGATCCGATTGGCGGGCATCCATCAATGATATGACCGATTTACCCAGGTAACTGGACGTTTGCGTTCTCACCGGCACCGGCGCGTCGCCCGTCGGCGAATTGCCCGGCACCCGAGAGCACGCACGAGAGCAGGCGAACGAGCTCGGCCTGCCGGCAGGTGCCGGTCTTGGCGAACACCTGGCGCAGGTGGGTGCGCGCGGTATTGACCGAGATATAGAGCTCCTCGGCAACCGACGCCAGCCCACTGCCGCGCAGAACCTCGAAGGCGACCTGCGATTCGGCCCGGGTCAGTCCGTAGAGCTCGCGCAGGGTTTCGCGGCCGCCGGGCTCCTCACGTTCGGGATCGACGATCACCATCAGAGCCGCGCGGCGGGGTGACTCCTGCGAACTCGGGCAGAGCGGCAGGATCGACACGGTCAGCGGCAGCCGGTCGCGGTCGCGTGGAATGAGCAGGCGGGCCGCGGCATTCGACGGGCCGGTCTGCGCGGCCGCCCCCAGCAGGCGACGCAACCGACTCGACACCGCGGGGTCGTTCGATTCGAGGCGCGCCACGGCGCCCAGGCGCAGACCGTCGCCGGCCCGCAATATCGCCAGCGCCGCCGGGTTGGCGTAATCGACACGGCCGCAAGCGGATACCAGGGCCAGGCCGTGCCGGTGGCGGTCGAGCACGCTGAGCGCGAGATCCCGGTCGATGACGGCATCGGCCAGTCGCGCGGCGATGCCGAGGGCGTGGTCCAGGTGCGGCAGGAACAACCTCAGCACCCGTTCGGCCAGGACGCGGTCCAGGTTCCGGTCCGCGCGCGGATAGACGGCGATCCAGGAGCCCGGCGTCGCCAGCCGCGCGAACACGCCGACCCCGAGCTCGTGTGGCGCGGCCCAGCCGGTGCAGAACGGATGCCGGCGCCCGCCATCCGGTGGGATCAGCTCGCTACCGGTGAGCACCGTTGCGGTGAGCGCGGATTCGAGCACGGCCGCGAACGGATCGATGCGCCCGTAACGCTCGTTGTAGCTATCCCGCAGCCCCGCGGTGGTGCTCGCGATCATGTACCGCCGCCCGCCCTGTGCTGCGACGAGGCAGCCATGGTGGCCGCCGAGGCTGTCGGTGATGGCTCGCAGTGCGCGGGTCCACGCGCCGGGCTGCCCTGTTGCACGGTTGATCTCCGCGATCAGCTCGGAAAAGCGAGCGAGCGAGATGCCCGTCTCCCCCATGTCCATTGTCCCGCCCCCCATCAAGAACGATCACGTCCCGGCCGCCGAGCCCCGGTCGGAGGTGATACCAGTTTATCGGCCGAGCGCAGCGAGTTATCACAGGGAAATTCATCTGTTCGGGTGAGGAATCGGACGGGCGATCCCGCTTTACTCGGGTCACAGCAAACGGACGGGCACCGGATCGGCTGTCCAGAACGGACCCGATATGACTTCCGACGCAACGATTTTCGGCATCGACATCTCGAATTACCAGGGCGGACTCGACCTCACGGAGGTCTTCGCCGAGGGATTCGAGTTCGTCATCGCCAAGGTCAGCGAGGGCGACTACTACACCGACGACTCCTGGCCCGCGTTCCGCGACGCCACCCTGGCGGCCGGCAAGATCCTGGTCGGCTATCACTACGTGCGCGGCGATGTCGACGCCGACGCCCAGGCTGCGCTGTTCGTCGATCACCTCGGTGATCTCGGGATCCCGGCCATGCTCGACCACGAGCTGAACTCCGGCGACATCGGCGTGTTCGAGGCGGTGCGCACCGCTATCGAGAATCGTGGTGTGCGCGTCGCACTCTCGTACCTGCCGCACTGGTACTGGGAAGGCACGATGGGCTCACCCGACCTCAGCGGAATTCCGCCGCTGATGACCTCGAATTACGGCGACGGCCGCTCCGGCTACGCCTCGGCCATCTACCCCGGTGACGACGACATCGGCTGGCAGCCCTACGGCGGCGCCGAGGTCGCGGTGTTCCAATTCAGCGACAGCGGCTCGGTGGCCGGTCGCTCCCTGGACGTGGATGCCTTCCGTGGCAGCCCCGACCAATTCCGCGCCCTACTCACAGGAGACGACATGAGCTTCACCGACGACGACCGCCGCATGCTGCGGGACATCTGGACCCAGTTGCTCGGACAGGACGGCCACGGCTGGCCCCAGCTCGGGCAGAACCCCCAGGGCCAGAACCTCACTCCGGTCGACGCCCTCAGCGAGATCAAGGACGATCTCGAACATCACTGAGCCACGCCCGGGTCCGCCGGTGACGTACGGTGTGTCACCGGCCGGCCCGCGTCTACGGAGCGCTCAGGAACACGCCGCGTGACGAGGGTCCGTCCGCGGCCGACCACAGCGCGTCGACGTGGCTGCGGTCGCGCTCCAGCGCCGGTCCGGTGGTGAGACGGCGGTGGACACGGATCAGCTCCGCGCCCGCGTTGGTCGAGCGGTCGGAATCGAAGGCGATATCGGTGTGGGTATCGGTGTCGATGACCGTCGGACGGAATCCGGGTGCGGGCCAGAGAATGTCGCCGGGGACCACGTGCACGGTCAGGTCGGGGGTGTCGCTCGTGCTCTGGTCCTGGGCGGTGGCCTTGCCGGTCAGCAGCAGAGCGGCCTGCTCGATGAAGACCGGATCGTACGCGGCGTCGTAGAGCCAGCGCAGGCCCAGCACGCCGTGTTCGGACGTGCCGATCAGTGCGCGGTCGAGGTCCCCGGCCCGCGCACCGCGGTAGGTCATGGGGATCAGATACGCCACCGGCTCCGCGCCCGAGGCGTCGGTGACGACCATGAGCTCGATGCCGACCTCGCCGACCGGATCGTCGAGCCGGAAGCCGCCGGACTTGGACAGGACCGGCGACTCGGCACCGGAGTACCAGTGCCGGGTGGGCAGCCACCGCGCCAGCAGCTCCAGCTTGGTGGGCGCCATGGTCGTCCTGTGGATCTCGGCCATGCCGCCATCCTGCCAGAGATCGGCGGGATAGCGGCGGAACTTCTTGCGGCGGTGCGTTATTCGTTAGGTCCGTGCAACTTTCGGAAGAAGTCTCGCAGATCGGCGGTCAGCAGATCGGGGGCTTCCGTCGAGGCGAAGTGGCCGCCGCGATCGAATTCCGACCAGTGCACGATCGTGTTCCGGTGCTCGGCGACACCGCGAATACTGCTGCTGCCCGGGAAGACCGCGACACCGGTGGGAACGCCGGAATCGGCCGGTGCGGCACCCCATTGCCGGGATTCCTTGTAGAGCCGCATGGAGGAGCCTGCGGTATCGGTGAACCACAGTAGCGACAGAGCGGTGAGGAGCAGGTCGCGGTCGATCGCCGCATCGGGTGTCGGCTTCGCCGGATCCTTGTAGGTGTTGACCACATCCAGGACCCACGCCAGCATCCCGGCCGGCGAATCGGACATCGCCGGGGCGAGAGTCTGCGGGCGCGTGGAGTGCATGCCCGCATAGCCGGATGTCTCCAACCGGTTCCAGTCCTGGTACCGGGCAAGCTTCTCCCGGTCTCGGGCGCCGAGGTCGGCCGGGTCGATGTCCCCGGCCGGGATCGTGATCGGGTCGTTGAGGTGGATACCGGCCAGGTGCTGCGGCGCGATCCTGCCCATCTGTGGCGCGATGAAGGACCCGGCGTCACCACCGTGCGCCCCGTATCTTCCATAACCCAGCGCGGCCATGAGTTTCGTGATCAGTTCCGCGCTGCGCTCGGTCGAGGCGTCCCCCGGCCCGTGGGTGGGACCGGAGAAGCCGAAGCCCGGCAGGGTCGGGATGACCAGGTGGAAGGCGTCTGCGGGATTGCCGCCGTGGGCGCGCGGATCGGTGAGCGGGCCGATCATGCCGGTGAAGTCCGCGAAGGGCCAGCCGTGGACCAGCACCAGCGGCAGCGCGTGCGGCTCCGGCGAGCGGACGTGCACGAAATGCAGGCGCTGACCATCGATTTCGGTCAGGAACTGCGGGTGGCGATTGCGCTCGGCCTCGTGGATGCGCCAGTCGTAGCCGCTCCCCCAGTACTCGCAGAGCTCCCGCACGTAGGCCGTCGGAATGCCGTAGGTCCAGCCCACCCCGGGCAGGTCCGCGGGCCAGCGGGTGCGGGCCAGGCGGGTCCGCAGATCCTCGATGTCGGTGGCCGGGATGTCGATTCGGAAGGGCTCGAAAATCGTCATGCGTCCACGGTAGGAACCAACTAGGTCAGGTGCTGTCCTATACCGTCAGCGGATTCCCCTCGGGTTCGCCCGCGTTCTACGCTGTTGGACAAGCGTTTCAGCCGCAGCGAGGCGGCCAGGTGAAGGGATCAGGCATCGTGGGCACCGCTTTTCCACCCGGACCGCCGCTGCCACGCGCGGTGCAGACCGCCCTCTACGGCAAATGGCGCGGGACCCTGGTGCGCCGGTCCGCGCGCCGCTACGGCGACGTCTTCACGCTCCATCTGGTCGCGCCCTATGCCGAGAACCTGGTGGTGTTCTCGCGGCCAGAGCACATCCGCGAGATCTTCGCCGCCGACCCCGCGGATCTGCACGCCGGCGAGGGCAATCGACTGCTGGTGCACATCATGGGCGAACATTCGCTGTTGCTCACCGATGAGGACGAGCACGCGCGGGCGCGGCGGCTGCTCATGCCGGCGTTCGTCGGCTCGTCGCTGCGCGGATATCGCGGGCTGGTCGACACCATCGCCGCGACACATGTCGACCGGTGGGTGTCGGGGTCGACGGTGCTCACGCTCGACGCGATGAACGACCTGACACTCGATGTCATCATGCAGGTGGTGTTCGGCATGACCGACGAACGCCGCCGCGCCCAGCTGGCGCCGCGGCTGCGCCGGATCGTCAATATCGATCCGATCATCTTCTTCGGCTGGAAGTATCCGTTCCTGGAACGGCGCGGGCCGTGGAAACGCTTCCGCGACAACCAGAACGCCATCGACGAGCTGCTCTACAGCGAGATCGCGGAGCGGCGCGCGCATCCGGACCTGGAGGCGCGCACCGATGTGCTGTCGCGGCTGCTGGCGGTCGGCTCCGGCGAGAACTCCACCGACGTACCGCTGTCCGACGAGGAACTGCGCGACCAGTTGGTGACACTGCTGCTGGCCGGGCACGAGACCACCGCGTCGGCGCTGTCCTGGGCCTGCCACGAGCTGGCCGCCAACCCGGATGTTCAGGACCTGGCGCGCCGGGCGGCGCACGACGGGGACGAGAAGTACCTCGAGGCGGTGCTGAAGGAGGCCATGCGCCTGCACACCGTCATCAGCGGGACCGGACGGCGACTTACCCGCGACATGACACTCGGTGGATACGAACTGCCGAAGGGAACCGTGGTCGCGACCTCGATCCTGCTGGCACATCGGCGCACGGAAGCCTTCCCGGACGCCCTGACCTTCCGGCCCGAGCGGTTCCTGGACGGTTCGGTCGCCGCCAACACCTGGCTGCCGTTCGGCGGCGGGGTGCGGCGCTGCATCGGCGCGGGGTTCTCGCTCATGGAGGGCACGGCGGTACTGCGGGAAATCCTGACCCGCTACCAGCTTTCACTGCCCGACGGGGCGGGCAGCGAACCGTCGCGGATGCGCAACATCACCCACGTTCCGGCACACGGCGCGCGCGTGGTGGTCACCACCGACAACACGGTTCGGGTGTAGCTGCCGGGCCTCACCCGGTGACCGGGTGCACGTGCAGGGCACAGCTGTCGATAGTCGCTGTGACAGTGCGGGTGTCGGTCGAATCCGGCGGCGTGACCTGCAGATTCGCGTACAGCGGACAGTGATTGCCGGAGGCGTCGACGGCGATGCCCTCGACGACCGCGGCACCAGGACGGCCGGATTCCAGTGTCACGGTGGGCGGTTCGTCGCTGCCCTGCGGCAGACCGCCCATGTATCCGCGCGGGGTCCGATCGGCGTACAGCAGTGGGCCGCCCGCGCCGGTGTCGACGCCCGGATAGCCGGTGAGCGTGCAGAGGGCCGCGCCGGCGGCGAGGCTGAAAGTGAGTTTCACGCCCCGGTGCCCGGTGGCCGGGGACATGACATCGGCGGTCACGTCGACCTGGCCCGCGCCGCAGGCCGCCTGCCGCGCCGGGGCCGTGGTCTTTGCTTCCTGGGAACTCGGCGGGATGGCGGGAGCCGCGGTGCTCCCGCCCGCGACCGTGGCCCCGCCCGTGACGCCCGGCGGTGTCGCCGGTGGTGAGGTGGTGGACGCACTCGACGAACAGGCGGTCAGGCCGAGTGCGAGGACCCCCAGCGCGGCGAGAATCCCTGTGCGATAGCGCATTTCCCAACTCCTCCCGGTCCGGGAACCTTGGCGGGCGCCCCCCGCGTCCCCACACCTTGTATCGGTTCACGCCGCGCGACTGTGAGCGCTCACTCCACCGCCCAGCCTAGGGGCGGTCCGGGAACTCCGCGGCTCGCCGCGCGTGCGCCCGCGCTACGAACCCCGAGCAGTCGGGGCACTCGCTGATGATCGGATGGGTGCATTCGAGCAGGTGCTCGAGGAACCGGTCCGTCGCCTCCAGCAGTTCGATGCGCTCGCGCACCTCGGCGCGGCGGTCGGCGATGATGTCCCGACGGCCGTCATACCCGCTCACGCCGAGCTGCCGGATCTGCTCCAGTGACAGTCCGGTTCGCTGCAGCGTCTGGATCATGCGAGCGTAGTCGAGGATGTACTCGTTGTAGCTGCGGTGACCCGACGGGCTGCGCGGCGGCGCGAGCAGGCCGACCGACTCCCAGTGCCGCAGCACGTGCGTCTCCACACCGAGCGCCGCAGCGGCGTCACCGATTCTCATGTCCTGGGCTGTGGCCACGATTTACCCCTTTACTTCATGTCGACCTTAAGTATTAGCGTTCCAGCATGTCCGATCCAGTGCGCAAGTCCACCATCGTCCAATGCTGCACCGCGGCAGTGAGTTCCATTCACGGCGCGGTCCGGCCGCGGCCCATCGACCAGCGGTTCCTGCGGTCCATCACCGACGCCGGGCTGCCGGCGACGGAGCGCACCGTCACGGTCACGCCGCTGCCGCAGTTTCCGCGCTCGGCGCCGACCGCGGCGATCGTGGAGGGGGTGTTCACACCGCGACGCATCGCCAGCTCGCTGACCTCGTTCGTCGTCCAGCATCCCGACGCCACCTTCATCGTCGATCCGAGCTATTGCATCGATGCGGAGCACCGCGCCATCGCGCAGCTGCCCGCGGCCATTCGTCCCATCGTGCGCCCGCCCGTCGAGACAATCCCGACCATCACCGGCCTGCAGTCCGAGCCCACCCTGCCCGCGCTCGATTTCGCCCTGCCCACGCACGCGCATTGGGACCACGTCTGCGGACTCCTCGACTTCCCGGGGCTGCCGGTTCACCTCCACAGCACAGAGAAGGACTGGGTCATGACCGGGCCGGTCGCGCCGGTCGGCGGTGTGCGCGATGCACTGGTGGACCGCCCCACGGTCGAGTACGACCTCGACGGCCCGCCGGTGCTCACCTTCACCCGCAGCCGTGACCTGTTCGGCGACGGCAGCGTGGTCCTGGTGGATCTCGCGGGCCACACGCCCGGCAGCGTGGGCCTGCTCGCGCACACCGCGCGCGGGTGGATCTTGCTGGCGGGCGATGCCGCCTGGCATGCGTTGCAGATCGAGAAGGTGCGCCAGAAGTCCGGCTTCCCAGGCATTTTCGTCGACGAGAATCGCGACCTGACCTTCAAGACCCTGCACCGGCTGCACCTGGCGCAACAGCTCCTGCCGGTGATCCCCACCCATGATCACGATGCGGCACAGCAGCTCGTCACACCTCATGCGGAGGCCGCCGAACAGCTACCGTGAACGCATGGGGATCACCGTGCGCCCAGCGCAAATGTCCGACATTCCCGAATTGGCGCGCGTGCTCGGCATCGCGTTCTCCGACGATCCACTCATCACCTGGCTGATCCGGGACGATGCCACCCGGGCCCGCCGCGCCGCCGCCCTCTTCGCCGCCCAGGCCCGCCACCACTTCGTTCCCCTAGTACTGCAACTGCACTCAGGTGATTGGGTGGCCGCGCCGTCGGTAGTGCGATGACCGGGCTTGATGCTGGCGGCGTCGTCGCCAGCGTGACCATGC
>NZ_JBSGCB010000057.1:0-55828 GCF_053601595.1 Nocardia sp. NPDC004711
ACACCCTTCGGGCGGCCCGTGGAACCGGAGGTATAGATGACATAGGCGACATGGTCCGGACGCAACGCCGCCCGGCGGTCGGAATCGGTGACCGGCCCGTCGGCCGCGTCCACGATATTGCCCGCCTCCAGCGAGAACCCGTCCAGCAGGATGGTGTTCAGCTCGGCCGCCGCTCCACCTCCCAGCACTTGCTCGACCTGTACGGTCGAGTCGGTGATCACGCTGGTCGGCTTCGCGTCCGAGAGCACGTAGGCGATGCGATCGGCCGGATAGGTCGGATCGATCGGCACGTAGCCCGCACCGGTCTTGATCACGGCCAGCAGCGCCACCACCAGATCCGCCGAACGCGGCAGCAGCACCGCGACCAGCGATTCCGGTCCCGCGCCCTCGCCGATCAGGCGGCGCGCCAGCACATTCGCGCGGCGGTCCAGGTCGAAGTAGGTGAGTTCCTCGTCGCCGAAGCGCACCGCGACGCGCTCCGGATTCGCGGCCACCGCCAGATCGAACAGGCTCGACAGGGTGGCGTCGGCCGCCACGAACGGGCTGGCCAGGGCGGCCAGCGGGTTGGCCAGGCGCTCGGCGGAAGCGCCCAGCGCGAGCAGGGCGGCGGCCTCGGGCGCGATGCCCGAGATGCTCTCGGCGACAGCGCGTTCGGCATCGGCGACCGCGGCCCGCGCGGTCTGGGCCAGGGCGACCATGTCCTCGCCCGCGGAGACCCAGTGCTCGGCCACATTGTGGCGCTCGCCCTCGCCCAGCAGGTCGATATCGCCGATGAGCGCGGCCGGATCCTCGGCGACCGCGCGCAGGATGCGGACCAGGCGCTCGGCGAAGGAGATGACGGTCTCGGCGTCGAACAGGTCGGCGGCGTAGTTCCAGGACAGGCCCAGCGAGCCGTCGGCGCGCTCGCTCACGGTGAGCTGCACGTCGAATTTGGCGGTGCCCGGGTCGAATTCGACGACCTCGAGCTCGAGGCCCGGCAGCGCGACCGCCGCGGCGTCCTTGGCCCCGGCGGCCTCGAAGGTCAGCGCCACCTGGAACAGCGGGTGGTGCGCCTGCGAGCGGACCGGGCTGAGCACGTCGACGAGACGCTCGAACGGCACGTCGGCGTGCGCGAAGGCGGCCAGGTCGGTGCGGCGCACCTGGGCCAGCAGGTCGCGGAAGGCGGCGTCCGGCCGCACCTCGCTGCGCAGCACCAGGGTGTTGACGAACATGCCGACCAGGTCGTCCAGCGCGCGTTCGCCGCGGCCCGCGATGGGGGTGCCGATGGCGATGTCGGTGGCCCGGGACAGGCGCGCGGCCCAGGTGGCCAGGGCGGCGTGCACCAGCATGAACAGGGTGACGTCGTGCTCGCGGGCCACGCCGGTCAGGGCGCGGTGCAGCTCGGCGTCGATCGAGAAGTCGTAGGTGCCACCGGCATTGGTGGCGATCTCCGGCCGCGGGCGGTCGGCGGGCAGTTCGATCTGCTCGGGCAGGTCGGCGAGCCGGTCGGTCCAGTAGGCGATCTGCTGGGCCGCCAGGGACTCGGAATCGGTTTCCGCGCCGAGGATCTCGCGCTGCCACAGCGTGTAGTCGGCGTACTGCACCGGCAGCGGCGCCCAGGCCGGGGCCTCGCCGGTGCTGCGGGACAGGTAGGCGGCCACCACATCCCGCAGCAGCGGGCGCAGCGAGACGCCGTCCGCGCTGATGTGGTGCAGCACCAGCACGACCACGTGCTCGTTTTCGCTGAGGCTGAGCACGGTGGCGCGGAACGGCAGTTCGCGGGTGACGTCGAAGAACACGCTCGCGAGCTGGGTGACGCGGGCGGTCAGGTCGGCCGCGGTGACGGTCTCGGTCCGCACCTCGAACTCGACCTCGGACAGCGGCAGGATGCGCTGGTAGCCGTCGCCCTCGACCTCGGGGTAGATGGTGCGCAGCGACTCGTGGCGGGCCAGCACGTCGCCGATGGCGGCGGTGAAGGCGGCCGGGTCGATCGCCCCGGTGAGCTTCAGCGCCACCGGGATGTTGTTGACCGCGGTGCGGTTGTCGAAGCGGTTCAGGAACCACATGCGCTGCTGTGCGAGCGACAGCGGCACCAGCTCCGGGCGCTCCTGGGCGGCCAGCGCGGCGCGCGCGCCGGTGCCGACGCGCGATTCCAGTTGCGCGGCAAGGGAAGCCACGGTGGTGGCCTCGAACAGCGCGCGCAGCGGGATGTCGGCGTCCAGGGCGGCCGACAGGCGCGCGATCACCTGGGTGGCGATGAGCGAGTTGCCGCCGAGCTCGAAGAAGTCGTCGTCCAGGCCGACCCGTTCCAGGCCGAGCACGTCGGCGATGGTGCCGGCGACCGTCTGCTGCACCGGCGTGGCCGGGGCGCGGTAGGTCTTGGCGGCGAAGGTCGGCGCGGGCAGCTGCTTGCGGTCCAGCTTGCCGGAGGCATTGAGTGGGAAGGCGTCCAGCACCATGAAGGCGGCCGGGACCATGTAGGCCGGAAGCCGCTCGGACAGTTCGTCCTTGACCGCGTCGAGGTCGAGGTGACCGTCGGCGGCGATCAGGTAGGCGACCAGCTGATCGCCGGTGCGCTCGTCGGTGCGGACCACCACCACGGACTGGGCGATCGACGGCAGCGCGGTGAGCGCCGACTCGATCTCGCCGAGCTCGATGCGCAGACCGCGCAGCTTCACCTGGAAGTCGGTGCGGCCCAGGTACTCCAGCTCGCCATGGCCCGTCCAGGTGACCAGGTCACCGGTGCGGTACATGCGGGCGCCGGCGCCGAAGGGGTTGGCCACGAAACGATCCGCGGTCAGGTCGGGGCGCGCCACATAGCCGGTGGCCAGCTGATCGCCCGCCAGGTACAGCTCACCCGCGACACCCACCGGAACCGGCTTCAGACGCGAATCCAGCACGTACACCTGGGTGTTGAAGACCGGCGCGCCGATCGGCACCGAGGCCAGGTCGGCATCGGTGACCTCGTGGAAGGTCACGTCGACTGCCGCCTCGGTGGGGCCGTACAGGTTGTGCAGGCGAGCGCCGGTCAGTTCGCGCAGCTTCTGCGCGGTCGGCGCGGGCAGGCCCTCACCGGAGGCGAAGACATTGGTCAGGCTGACGCAATCGGCCGCGGTCGGCTCGGCCACGAAGACGGCCAGCATGGACGGCACGAAGTGGGTGACCGTGACGCCCTCGCGGACGATGATCTCGGCCAGGTAGGCCGGATCGCGGTGGCCGTCCGGCTTGGCGACCACCAGGCGCGCGCCGACCTGCAAGGGCCAGAAGAACTCCCACACCGACACGTCGAAGGTGGCGGGGGTCTTCTGCAGCACCACGTCATAGGCGGCCAGCCCGTACTGGGCGTGCATCCACACCAGACGGTTCACGATCGCGGCGTGGCTCACGGCCACACCCTTGGGGCGGCCGGTGGAGCCGGACGTGAAGATCACGTACGCAGTGTTCCGCGGCCGCAGCGGCGAGCGGCGCTCGGCATCGGCGACCGGGGTGTCGGCGAAGCCGGACAGGTCCAGCTCGTCGATCCGGACCTGGCGCGCGTCAACGCCTTCCAGGTCGTCGCCGGAAGTCAGTACGCAGACCGGTTGTGCGGTCTCGAGGATGTACTGGGTGCGCTCGGCCGGGTGATCCGGATCCAGCGGCACGTACGCGCCACCGGCGACCGTGACCGCGTACATGCCCGCGACCAGGTCGATGGATCGGCGCATACCCAGCGCCACGAAGGATTCCGGTCCGACACCCTCGGCGATGAGCCAGCGCGCCAGCTTACGCACGCGAGCGGCGAACTCGGCGTAGGACAACTGTGTCTTATTTTCCGGGCTCCGCCCGGGCGTCCCCTCGAAAGTGACAGCAGTCGCTTCGGGAGTCAGCGCGACCTGCGCCTCGAACAGCGAAACCAGGGTCGCCGCAGCGCCTTCGGAGATCTCCGGCAGTGCGGTGTCGAGCTCGAACGCGGTCTCGTTCCAGCCGACCAGCAGCTGGCGGCGTTCGGCCTCGCTCAGCAGCTCGACATCGCCGACCAGCTGGGCCGGGTCCGCGGCCACGGCGGTGAGCATGGCGACGAAGCGCTGCGCGAACACATCGGCGTACTGCGCGTCGAAAAGGTCTGTCGCATAGACGAGTTCGGCATCCATGGCCGCGATGTCCGATTCGCGGCCCGCCGCGGCACCGTCGACGACCTCGCTCAGCGTCAGCTGCAGGTCGAACTTGGCCGACTGCTGGTCGATGGCCAGCTCGGACACGCTCAGACCCGGTAGCTCCAGCGAGGTGCGGCCCAGATTCTGGAACGACAGCATGACCTGGAACAGCGGGTGCCGGGCCTGCGAGCGGGCCGGGTTGAGCACCTCGACCAGCCGCTCGAACGGCACATCCGCGTGGGCGAAGGCCTGCAGATCGCGCTCGCGCACGGTCTTCAGCAGGTCGGTGAAGCTGGTGCCGGTATCGACCGGCGACCGCAGCACCAGGGTGTTGACGAACATGCCGACGAGATCGTCGAGGGCCTGCTCGCCACGGCCCGCCACCGGAATGCCGACCGCGATGTCCTCGGTGCCGCTCAGGCGCGCCAGCAGCGCGGCGAAAGCGCTGTGCACCACCATGAACAGGGTGGTGCCATTGGACTGCGCCACCCGGTTCAGCCCGGCGATGAGCTCGCCCGGCACCTGGAACCGGTGGGTACCGGCGTCGTAGGACGCGACGGCCGGCCGCGGCTTGGCCGACAGGCGCAGCTCGTCCGGCAGGCCGGACAGGGTGCCGCGCCAGTAGTCGAGCTGCTCGGTGATGAGCGAGCGCGGATCCTCTTCCGAGCCCAGCGTTTCCCGCTGCCACAGCGCGTAATCCGCGTACTGCACCGGCAGTTCGGTCCAGCCCGGGGTCTCGCCGTTGCTGCGCGCGATGTAGGCGGTCATCAGGTCGCGCACCAGCGGGTTCATCGAGAAACCGTCGGCGGCGATGTGGTGGGCCACCAGCACCAGCACATGATCGTCGGCCGCGAGGCGATAGGCGCGCAGGCGGACGGCGGTCTCGGTGGTGACGTCGAAGCCGCGGGCGGCGAACTCGTAGACCGCGGCGAACAATTCGCCCTCGGTCACGTCCAGCACATCCAGCTCGGGGATGGCGCGGCCGGTGGGCAGCACCTTCTGGTAGGCGACGCCCTCGTGCGACGGGTAGAGGGTGCGCAGCGACTCGTGCCGCGCCACCACGTCGGCGATGGCCCCGCGCATGGCGTCGAGATCCAGTGCACCGGTGAGCCTTACGGCTGCCGGGATGTTGTTGGCGGCCGAGTCCGGATCGAACCGGTTGAGGAACCACATGCGCTGCTGCGCCAGCGATAGCGGCGGGTACTCCGGCCGGGACCGAACCGTGAGGGCCTGGCGCACACCGGTTCCCGCGTGCGACTCGACACGGGCGGCCAGCGCGGCCACGGTCGGGGCCTCGAACAGCACGCGCACGCCGATCTCGGCGTTCAGCGCCGTGGCCAGGCGGGCCACCACCTGGGTGGCGACCAGCGAGTTGCCGCCCAGCTCGAAGAAGTCGTCGTCCACGCCGACGCGCTCGGCGCCGAGCAGGTCGGCGAAGATCTGCGCGATGATCTCCTCGATCGGGGTGGAGGGGGCGCGGAAACGCTTGGCCTCGAAGACCGGCGCGGGCAGCGCCCGGCGGTCCAGCTTGCCGGAGGCGTTGACCGGGAAGGCGTCCAGCACCACGAGCGCGGCCGGGACCATGTAGGCGGGCAGCGAGCCGCTCAGCGCGGCCTTGACCGCGTCGACGTCCACGACCGCCTCGGCCTCACGCACCACATAGCCGACCAGCTGGTCACCGGCGTGCGCGTCGGTGCGCACCACCACGACCGACTGGGCGATGGCCGGCTGTGCCAGCAGCGCGGCCTCGATCTCGCCGAGCTCGATGCGCAGACCGCGCAGCTTGACCTGGAAGTCGGTGCGGCCCAGGTAGTTCAGTTCACCGTCGGCGGTCCAGGAGACCAGGTCGCCGGTGCGGTACATGCGGTCGCCGGAGACGAACGGGTTCGCGACGAAGCGATCGGCGGACAGGTCGGGGCGGCCCAGGTAGCCGCGCGCCAGCTGGTCGCCCGCCAGATAGAGCTCACCCGCGACACCCGGCGCGACCGGGTGCAGGCGGGCGTCGAGCACGTAGGTCTCGGTGTTCCAGACCGGGCGGCCGATCGGCACGAACACGGTGTCGGTGTCCACGACCTCGTGGTAGGTGACGTCGACGGCCGCTTCGGTCGGGCCGTACAGGTTGTGCAGCCGCGCACCGGTCAGCTGACGCAGCTTCTGCGCGGTCGGCGCGGGCAGCGCCTCACCCGAGGCGAAGACCTGCCGCAAACGCGGTGCGGGGACCGAGGAGTCGCCGTTCTCGTTGCCGAGGGTGGCGACGAACACCGACAGCATCGACGGCACGAAGTGGGCGGTGGTGATGCCGGTCTCGGCGATGACCTGGGCCAGGTACACCGGGTCGCGGTGGCCGTCCGGCCTGGCGACCACCAGGCGGGCGCCGGTCTGCAGGGGCCAGAAGAACTCCCAGACCGACACGTCGAAGGTGGCCGGAGTCTTCTGCAGGACAGCGTCGTTCGCGTCGATCGGGTACTCGTGCTGCATCCACAGCAGGCGGTTCACGATCGCACCGTGCTCGACCGCGACACCCTTCGGGCGGCCGGTCGAACCGGAGGTGAAGATGACGTAGGCCGTGTGCTCCGGCCGGATCGCCTGTCCCCGTTCGGCATCCGTGATCGGCGCGTCGGAGTAGGCCTCCAGGTTCAGCGTGTCGACCTCGAGCACCGGCACATTGCGGCCGGTGACGAAATCGTCGCGGCCGGTGGTGAGGATCGCGACCGGGCGGGCGGTGTCGAGCACGTAGTCGATGCGCTCGTCCGGCTGATCCGGGTCCAGCGGCACGTACGCGCCACCGGCCTCCAGCACCGCGTACATGGCGACGACCAGATCCAGCGAGCGCCGGATGGCCAGCGCCACATGCGATTCCGCGCCGACGCCCTGGGCGATGAGCTTGCGGGCCAGCTGGTGCACCCGCGCCGCGAACTCGGCGTAGGACAGAACTGTCCCCTCGAATTCCACGGCAGGCGCATCGGGGCTGGTCAGAGCCTGTGCTTCGAACAGCGAAACCAGCGTCGCGGCCTCACCCTCCGGCAGCGCGGGCAGCACCCGCGCCAGGTTGAACGCGGTGTCGTTCCAGTCGTCGAGCACCCGCTCGCGCTCGTCGGCGACCAGCAGGTCGATATCGCCGAGCGGCCGGTCCGGGTCCGCGACCACGGCTGCCAGGATCAGATCCAGGCGGTGCGCGAAGGCCGCGATGGTGGGCTCGTCGAAAAGGTCCAGCGCATAGGAGATCTCGGCGGACATACCGGCGTTCTCGCCGTGGTCGTCCTGTGCCTCCTGCAGGGTCAGCTGCAGGTCGAACTTGGCCAGGCGGGCGTCGTAGTCGATGCCGTTGACCGAGAGCCCGGGCAGTTCCAGGCTGGCCTGCCGGGTGTTCTGGAAGGTCAGCATGACCTGGAACAGCGGGTGGCGGGCCTGCGAGCGGGCCGGGTTGAGCACCTCGACCAGCCGCTCGAACGGGACGTCCGCGTGCGCGAAGGCGTGCAGGTCGGTGTCGCGGGAGCGGGCCAGCAGGTCGGCGAAGGTCTCGCTGCCGTCCACCTCGGTGCGCAGCACCAGGGTGTTGACGAACATGCCGATCAGGTCGTCGAGCGCGGCCTCACCGCGGCCGTGCACCGGGGTGCCGATGGCGATGTCGCCGGTCCCGGACAGGCGGGCCAGCAGCACCGCGAGCGCACTGTGCATGACCATGAACAGCGAGGCATTGTGCCGGCGGCCCAGATCCACCAGCGCCTGCTGGGTTTCGGCGGAGATGGCGAACGGGTAGGTGCCACCCTGGTAGCTGGCCACGGCCGGCCGCTGCCGGTCGGCGGGCAGCACCAGCTCGTCCGGCAGATCGGCGAGCGCGTCGGTCCAGTAGCGGATCTGCTTGGCGATCAGCGAATCCGGGTCGTCCTCGGAGCCGAGCACCTCGCGCTGCCAGAGCGCGTAGTCGGCGTACTGCACCGGCAGTTCCGCCCAGGCCGGGGCCTCCCACGAGGTGCGGGCGGCGTAGGCGACCATGACGTCGCGGGCCAGCGGGCCCATGGACCAGCCGTCGGCACTGATGTGGTGGACCACCATGCCGAGGATGTACTCGGTCTCGCTGATCTCGAAAAGCGCGGCGTGCAAAGGCACTTCGTCGGTGACGTCGAAGGCCATGGTGGCCAGCTCGACCAGGTGGTCGATCAGATTCGACTCGGTCACCGGCACCGGCGTCAGGTCGGGCACGATCTGCGCGGCGTCCAGCACCCGCTGCACCGGGCCGTGCGCGGTCTCCGGGAAGACGGTGCGCAGCGACTCGTGGCGGTCGATGACGTCGATGACCGCGACCTGCAGGGCCGCGATATCGAGCTCACCGGAGAGCCGGATGGCGACCGGGATGTTGTTCACCGCCGAGGCGGTGTCGAAGCGGTTGAGGAACCACATGCGCTGCTGCGCCAGCGAAAGCGGGACCTCGCTGGGCCGTTCGCGGGCCACCAGGGCCTTGCGGCCGCCGTCGCCGACGTGCGATTCCACCCGGGCCGCCAGGGCTTCCACGGTGGCGGCCTCGAACAGCATGCGCACCGGCACGCGGGTGTCGAGGGCGGTACCCAGTCGGGTCGCCACCTGGGTGGCGATCAGCGAGTTGCCGCCCAGTTCGAAGAAGTCGTCGTCGACGCCGACCCGGGCGATGCCCAGCACCTCGCCGAAGATCTGGGCGACGATCTCCTCGATCGGCGTTGTGGGAGCGCGGAATTCGCGCACCTCGAAGCGCGGCGCGGGCAGCGCGCGGCGGTCCAGCTTGCCGGAGGCGTTCACCGGGAACGCGTCCAGCACCATGATCGAACCCGGCACCATGTAGGCGGGCAGGGTGCGCTGCAGCGAGGTCTTGACGCCGTCCAGATCCACCGGGCCGCCGGCCACGATGTAGGCGACCAGCTGATCGCCGGCCACGGTGTCGATGACCAGCACCACGGCCTGCTGCACCTTGGGGTGGTCCAGCAGGGCGGCCTCGATCTCGCCGAGCTCGATGCGCTGGCCGCGGAACTTCACCTGGAAGTCGGTGCGGCCGATGTAGTCGATGACGCCCGGGTCGTTGTGGTTCCAGCGCACCAGGTCACCGGTGCGGTACAGGCGCGAACCCGGCTCGCCGTAGGGGTTGGCGACGAAGCGCTCGGCGCTCAGGTCCGGGCGGCCGAAGTAGCCGCGCGCCACCTGGACACCGCCCAGGTAGAGCTCACCCGGGACACCCGCGGGCACCGGGCGCAGGCCCTCGTCCAGCACATAGGTCTGCGCGTTCCACACCGGGCGGCCGATGGGCACCGAGGTGACCACGGGCGCGTCGATGGCCGCGTAGGTGGCGTGCACGGTGAACTCGGTCGGGCCGTACAGGTTGTGCACGGCCGCGGTGGAGAAGCGGCGGAAGGCGGTCACGGTGGCCGGCGGCAGCGCCTCACCGGCGACCAGCACCGCACGCAGCGACAGGCATTCGGCCGACGAGGCGCTGGAGGCGAACACGCTCAGCATGGACGGCACGAACGAGGTCATGGTGACCCGGTGCCGGCCGATGACCTCCGACAGGTACATCGGATCGCGGTGGCCGTCCGGCGCGGCGATGACCTGCTGCGCGCCCACGGCCAGCGAGCCGAACAGCTCCCACACCGAGACGTCGAAGGTGACCGGCGTCTTCTGCAGGATCACATCGGTGTCGTCGATGTCGTATTCGCGGGTGATCCAGGCGATCTGGTTGAGCACCGCGGCATGCGGGATGGCCACGCCCTTGGGGCGGCCGGTCGAGCCGGAGGTGAACAGCACGTAGGCGGCATTGGTCGGCCGCAGCGGCGCCAGCCGGTCCGCGTCGGTGACCGGGGCGGCACTGTAGTCGCCCAGATCCAGCGAATCCAGGTGCAGCACCGGGCAATCCGAGGATTCCACGGCATCGTCGGCGGTGGTGAGCAGCACCACCGGCTCGGCGGTGCGCAGCACGTAGTCGGTGCGCTCGGCCGGGTGGTCCGGGTCGATCGGCACGTAACCGCCGCCCGCGGTGAGGGTGGCGTAGATGGCGACCAGCATGTCCACCGAGCGGCGGATGCCCACCGCGACCAGGGACTCCGGACCCACGCCGGCGTCGATCAGCCTGCGCGCCAGGCGATTCACGCGCGCGGAGAACTCCGCGTAGCTCAGCTCCTCGGCGGGGCCGAACATGCTGCCGTTGCGCTCGCCCGGATCGAAGATCAGCGCGGTGGCGTCCGGCCGGATCCGCACCTGCCGCTCGAACAGGTCGAGAACGGTTGCGGCGGACGGAAGTTCACGTGCGGTGTGGTTCCACGCGTGCAGCACGGTCTCGCGCTCACCGGCGTCGAGGACGTCGATGTCGCGCACCACGGTGTCCGGTGCGGCGACCGCGGTTTCCAGGACGCGGAGGTAGCGCTGCCCGAACTCGGCCACGGTCGAGGCGTCGAACAGATCGGTGGCGTAGGACAGCACCACCGCCAGCCCGGCCGGCTCACCGGCCAGGCCGCGCTGCTCGGTCAGCGTCCACTGCAGGTCGAACTTGGCGATGTCGACCTCGAGCTCGTCCGCGGAGACGGTGAGGCCGGGCAGCTCCATGGAGCCGTGCGACATCTCCTGGAACGACAGCATGACCTGGAACAGCGGGTGCCGGGCCTGCGAACGGGTCGGGTTGAGCACCTCGACCAGCCGCTCGAACGGGACATCCGTATTGGCGAAGGCCGCCAGGTCGGTCTCCCGGGTGCGGGCCAGGAAGTCGGTGAAGCGCTCGGCCCCATCCACCTCCGAACGCAGCACCAGGGTGTTGACGAACATGCCGATCAGGTCGTCGAGCGCCTGCTCACCACGACCGGCGACCGGGGTGCCGATGGCGATGTCGCCGGTGCCCGAGAGCCGGGCCAGCAGCACGGCCAGCGCGCTGTGCATGACCATGAACAGCGAAACACCCTGGGCGCGCGCCAAACCCGCCAGCCGGGTGTGCAACTCGGCCGGAATGTCGAAGGTGACGCGGGAGCCGTGGAAGCTCTGCACCGGCGGACGCTGACGGTCGGCCGGCAGGTCCAGCTGATCCGGCAGCCCGGCCAGCGCCCCACGCCAGTAGGCGATCTGGCGGGCGGCCATGGACTCGGCATCGGATTCCGAACCGAGCACCTCGCGCTGCCAGATGCTGAAGTCCTGGTACTGCACCGGCAGCGGCGCCCACGCGGGCTCCTGACCGGCCACGCGCGCCAGGTAGGCGGCGGTCATGTCGCGCGAGAGCGGCCCGAACGAGAAGCCGTCCGCCGCAATGTGATGCACCACGAAGGCGACGGCGAGATCGACCTCGCCGGCCTCGAGCGCCGCCGCACCGGAGACCCGGAACACGCGCACGCGAATCGGCAGCTGGGTCGAGACATCGAAACCGGCGGAGGCGAATTCCGCCAGCGCGGACGGCAATTCGGTCTCGGCGAGATCGATGACGTCGATGCCCAGCTCCACCTCGGACATCGGCAGCACCTGCTGGAAGCCGCCGTCGCCGGACTCGGGGAAGATGGTGCGCAGGGATTCCTGGCGCGCGACCACATCGGCCAGCGCCAGCTGCAGGGCCTCGATATCGACCTGCCCGCGCAACCGCACCACGAACGGCAGGTTGTAGGTGGGGACGTTCGGGTCGAATTGGTTGAGGAACCACATGCGCTGCTGCGCCAGCGACAGCGGCACCCGATCGGGGCGCTCCTGCGCCATCAGCGGAGTACGCGAAACATCGGACGGCCCAGCGGCTTCCACCCGCGCGGCGAGGCCCGCCACGGTGGGGGTCTCGAACAGCGCGCGCACACCCAGGCGGGTGCTGAACGCGGCGGAGATGCGGGCCACCACCTGGGTGGCGACCAGCGAGTTGCCGCCCAGATCGAAGAAGTTGTCGTCGACGCCGACCCGGTCGTGGCCGAGCACATCGGCGAACACGCCCGCCACGATCTCCTCGGCGGCGGTGCGCGGCGCGCGGTAGCCGGCGGCATCCGCGCTGAACACCGGCTCCGGCAGGGCCTTGCGGTCCAGCTTGCCGGAGGTGTTGAGCGGGAAGGCGTCCAGCACCATGATCGACGCCGGAACCATGTAGGACGGCAGCTTCTCGGCGGCGAAACGGGTCAGCTCGGCCGGATCGATGGACTGGCCGGGGACCGGGACCACGTACGCGACCAACTGCTGACCGGTGGCGGTGTCCATGACCAGGACGGCAGCCTGGCTGACGGCCGGGTGGGCCAGCAGGTCGGTCTCGATCTCGCCGAGCTCGATGCGCTGACCGCGGAACTTCACCTGGAAGTCGGTGCGGCCGATGTACTCCAGCGCGCCCGCCTCGTTCCAGCGGACCAGGTCACCGGTGCGGTACATGCGTTCGCCGTTGGGCGACAACGGGTTCGCGACGAAGCGATCGGAGGTCAGATCCGGACGGCCCTTGTACCCGCGGGCCAGCTGACGGCCCGCGAGGTAGAGCTCACCCGCGGCGCCGATGGCGGCGGGCCGCAGCCGCGAATCCAGAACGTAGACTTCGACATTCCACTCGGGCAGACCGATCGGCACCGTGACGGTGTCGGCGGCGGTGTTCTCCCAGTAGGTGACCGAGACCGCGGCCTCGGTGGGGCCGTACAGGTTGTGCAGGCCGGCCGAGGTGATCTCGCGGAAGCCGGCGCCGGTCTCCGGCGGCAGCGCCTCACCGATCACGAAAACGTACTTCAGCGAGGCACACTGGGCCCGGGTGGCGTGCGCGACGAAGACCGTCAGCATGGACGGCACGAAGTCGGTGACCGTGACGCCGTGGCGCTCGATCATTTCCGCCACGTACAGCGGATCACGGTGGCCGTCCGGGGTCGCCACGATGAGCTTCGCGCCCACCAGCAGCGGCATGAAGTAGCCCCACAGCGACACGTCGAAGGTGGTGGCGGTCTTCTGCAGGTAGACATCGTCTTCGGTGAGCGGATACTCGTCGAGCATCCACAGCTCTTGATTGACGATGGCGTGGTGGGTGACGGCGACGCCCTTGGGGCGGCCGGTCGAACCCGAGGTGTAGATGACGTAGGCGGTGTTGTCCGGGCGCAGCGGGGCCCGGCGATCCGCATCGGTCACCGGCTCCGCGGAGAAGCCGGAGACGTCGAGCGTGTCGATCGCCAAGCGGCGCACGGAGTCCGGCAGCTCGAGTTCGTCGCGGGCGGTGGTCAGCACACAGACCGGTGCCGCGGACTCGAGGATGTAGGCGGTGCGGTCGGCCGGGTGATCCGGGTCGATCGGCACGTAGGCGCCACCGGCGCGCAGCACCGCGTGCATGCCGACGACCAGGTCGAGCGAGCGGCGCATGCCCAGGGCGACCAGCGATTCCGGGCCGACGCCGTCCGCGATGAGGAAGCGGGCCAGGCGATTGACGCGCGCACCGAACTCGGCGTACGTGAGCTGCTCGCCCTCGAACTCGACGGCGACATTGTCCGGGGTCAGCGGAATCTGCTTGTCCAGCAACGCCGGCAGCGTGGTGACCGGCACCTCGTGCGCGGCGGAGTTCCACTCCACCAGGGTGCGGGTGCGCTCGGCCGCGGTGGTGATGGGCAGGCCCCAGACGGGCTGCTCCACCCCCGCCGCCAGGAAGCGGTCGAAGAACTCCAGGAACCGCGCGTGGTGACGCTCGGTCTCGTCCTCGGAGTAAAGGTTGGGGTTGGTCTCGAAATCGATGTGATTCCGGGTGCCCTTCACCGACTGGTAGAAGTTGACGCCCAGATCTTCGATGGAACCGGTGGACAGCACGCTGTATTCACCGGTGATGTCACCGAGCACGACCTCGTTGTGGAACAACATGATGTTGACCCACGGGCCGAAGAACTGCGAGCCCACCTCGCCGCCGGTGAACTCGCCGGTCGAGTCGCGGCGAATGTCCTCGGCACGGTAGCGCTGGTGACGCAGCGCACCCGACACCTCGACCTGCACCTGCTTGAGCAGATCGCTCACGGTCACGCCGTGGCCGACGCGCAGGCGCAGCGGCACGATGTTCGAGGCGGCGCCGCCGGAGCGGCGCATGATCGCGGTGGTGCGCGCGGTCACCGGGAGGCTGAGGATGACGTCCTCGCTGCCGGTCCACTGCGCGAGATAGGCGGCGAAACCGGCGATGAGCAGGCCCGCGGGCGACGACTCGTGGCGCGCCACGGCGTCGTCCAGCAGCGAGCTCTGGTCCTCGCTGAGCGCGCCCGTGGCGATCCGGTTGATGGCGGCCGGCGGCGCGGAGCGGCCGACCAGGCTGGTGCCGTCCTCGAGCCCGGCGACCCGCTCGGCCCAGTACTCCTTGTCCGACTTGAAGCGGCTGCTCTCGCGGTAGGCGAATTCCTGCTCGACCAGGGTGGGCAGGTCGGTCAGCTTGTGCGGCGCGGGCTCGACGCCCCGCACATACGCGGTGTACAGCTCGGCGACGCGGGTCATGTAGGTCACCGCGCCGAAGCCGTCCAGCACGATGTGGTGGATGCGGGCGTACCAGTAGTAATGGCCGTCGGCCAGCTTCAGCATGGCCGTGCGGATGAGGCGGTCCCGGGTGAGGTCCAGCGGGGCGCTGTAGTCGGCGCGCATCCAGGCCTGGGCCGCGGCGGCCGGATCGGCCTCATCGGTCAGATCGACGTGGTAGATGGTGCGGTCCAGCGAGTGGTCCACCATCTGCATGGGCTCACCGTCACGCTCGACGACGCGCAGGAAGCCCGACCCGAACTCCTCCGAGCCGTGGACCATGGCGCGTTCCAGCAACTCGACGTCGAGTTCGCCGCGCAGTTCCACGTACTGGGCGATATTGATCGGGACCTGCGGGTCCAGGTGCTGGGCATACCAGATGCCGAGCTGCGCCGGCGACAGCGGGAAAAGTTCGCCCGATCCCGGTGCGATTTCGCTGCCAGCTTCGCCGATGCCGCCGAAATCCAGCCGGTCCAACCCAAACCTCGCTTCCGGAACACCACGACACGCAGCGCTCCCCGCCGAAAACCCGAACAGGACGCCACGCCTGCTTCAGCGTGGCGTCCGGTGTTCGGGGCTCACTTCACCGTAAATTGAGACTCCCTGGGGTATCCCCCCAGCTGGCCGATCTTGTTACATGGGCGCGACCACACCCGTCGGCCGCTGCAGGGCAGCCACAGTCGCAAACTTGGTGACGGACACTCGGTCCAATCTACCGTCAGCGCGCAAGCGACAATAAGAAAGGGCCATAGCCCTTAACTATCATCGCATTTCGTACTTTCAGCCAGTGATGTGCGACCTATCGCGAGCAGGATCGTACAGATGCGACTGGGCACAGTTCAGGGTTTCGGCCAATGCGGGACCGACCAGAATCACGGCCGCCTGCCGCAGTCCGGCCGCCTCCACGCGATCGGCGATATCGGCCAGGGTGCCCCGGAGAACCTGCTGTTCAGGCTGGGTCGCGCGGTAGACCACCGCGACCGGGCAGTCCGCGCCGTAGTCGGGGACCAGCTCCTGCGCGAGGGTCCGGATCCGGGTGATGGCGAGATGCAGGATCAGGGTCGCCCGGGTGCGCGCGAAATTTGCCAGCGCCTCCGATTCCGGCATCGCGGTCGACCGCGCCCGGGTGCGGGTCAGCACCACCGACTGCACCTGCTCCGGCACGGTGAGCTCCGCACCCAGCAGCGCCGCGGCGGCCGCGTACGCCGGCACCCCGGGCGTCACGTCCCAGGGGATTCCCAGGGCGTCCAGCCTGCGCTTCTGCTCGGTGAGCGCGGAATACAAGGAGGGATCGCCCGAGCACAACCGCGCGACGTCCTTGCCCTCGGCGTGTGCCCGCGCACAGTGCGCGATGATCTCGTCCAGATCCAGCCGCTGGGTATCGATCAGCTCGGCATCCGGCGCGCAGTGCCCCAGCACCTCGGGATCCAGATAGGTCCCCGCGTACAGGCACACCGGCGACCGCCGCAGCAGCTCGACCGCCCGTACGGTCAGCAGATCCGCCGCCCCCGGCCCGGCCCCGATGAAGTGCACTGTCATCGGCCGAGTCTCGCACACCCGCTCAGCCGAATTGCCCGGCCGCCACCGGCACCGCGATCAGCCGCTCACCGAGAAGTCGGTGACGATCTTGGTGGGGCGGAGGCGGACCACGAGTTCGCCGGGGACGGCATTGCGCTTGCCGAATTCGTCGGCGCGGCCGGGACCCATGTAGCGGGCGGCGATGTCGGTGGCGGTGCGGAGGAGTTCGTCCGGGTCCTCGGAGACTTCGGCCACACCCTGGACCTGAACGAAGGAGTACGGGGATGTGGAGACGTCCACGCAGAGGCTCAGTCGGCCGTCCCGCCGGATCGAGCGGCCCTTGGCCGTGTCCTTGCCGGTGTTGAAGACGATCTCGTCGCCTTCGAGGATGAACCAGACGGGCGCCACCAGGGGGCGGCCGTCGCTCGCCACGAAGGCGAGCTTGCCGGTCCGGGTGCCCTCGGTCAGGAAATCGCGTACACGCTGATCGGACAGTGAGGCCATGGGCGACACCGTACGACCTCAGATGGCCCCGCGCTCGCGAGCCCGGGCCACGGCGGAGGTTCGGGATTTGACGCCGAGCTTCGAATAGATGTGGACCAGGTGGGATTTCACGGTGGTCTCGGAGAGGAACAGGCGCTTGCCGATCTCCCGGTTGGAATGGCCGTCGGCCACCAGGCGGAGGACCTCGATCTCGCGGGGACTCAAGGTGGTGTCGGGCTTGCGGACTCGCGTCATGAGACGCGAGGCGACCGAGGGCGACAGGACGCTCTCGCCCTCGGCGGCCGAGCGGACGGCGGCCAGCAGTTCGGCGGGCGGGGTGTCCTTGAGGATGTAGCCGACCGCGCCCGCCTCGATCGCGCCGAGGATGTCGGCGTCGGTGTCGTAGTTGGTGACCACCAGGACATTCGGCGGATTCGGGAGATCACGCAGGGCCGCGGTGGCGTCCGCGCCGGACTTGCCGGGGCCGAAGCGCAGATCCATCAGGACCAGGTCGACAGGGGTGGTGGAGCAGAAGGCCACGGACTCTTCGGCGGTCGCCACCTCGCCCACGACTTCGATATCGTCGCAATCGGTTTCGGCGACGCTGGAGTCCAGCAGCGCGCGCAGGCCCGCGCGGACGATGGCGTGGTCGTCGGCGAGGAGGATGCGGATCATTTCTGCTCCGAGGGGATGGTGGGCTGCTCCTCCAGGGGGAAGGAGACGGTTACCGCGGTGTGGCCGGGCTCGGATTCGACATCCATGGTGCCGCCCTGCTGCTCCACCCGGCTGCGCATGGCATTGAGACCGAAACTGCCGGAAGGGGATTCGGCCAGCACCGCGGGATCGATGCCGACGCCGTCGTCGACCACGTCCAGGTGCACGGCGTCATCGGCGTAGGTGAGGGTGACCCGCATGCGCTGAGCGTGGGCGTGCCGCACCACATTCGAGACCGCGCCCTGGGTGATGCGGACCAGGGCGGCCTCCATGGACATGGGCAGCGCCTGCGGCTCCCCCTCGACGAGCACCTGGGCATCCAGGCCGGGCGCGGCGGCCCGCTCGGCAATGCGGTGCAGCGCACCGGCGAGGGACTGGCCCTCGAGTGCGGCGGGCGTGAGTTCCGCGATGAGCTGGCGGGTTTCGACCAGGCTGTCGGCGGCGGTCTCGCGGGCCAGCCGGATCTTCTCCAGCGCCGGATGATCCGGGGCGGCGCGCTCGACGGCGTGCAGCAGCAGCTGAATACTGCTGAGGCCCTGGGCAACCGTGTCGTGGATCTCCTGGGCCAGGCGTTCCCGCTCGGCCATCTTGCCCGCGGTGCGTTCCTGTTCGGCGAGAGTGTTTCTGGTGGCGAGCAATTCGTCGATGAGGCGCTGCCGTTCGGCGGCCTCCCGGAACAGCGCCTGGTAGCCGAGCCCGATGGCCACCGCGACCAGGGCGCCGAGCAGCGGGCCGATCACACCCGCCACCGTCCAGCCGCGGTGTGCTGCGTACCCGACCACCGACACCACCGTGGTCGCGGTCACCGCGAGCAGCCCCCAATTGCGCGGCAGCAGATGCAGATACAGGAAGAACAGTCCGAACACCAGGTACACCGGCAGCGGAGCCACGGTCACCAGGCCCAGCCACAGCAGCGTCAACAGGCCCAGCCACACCCGGGCCGCGGGAAGATCGCGACGAAACCGGCCGCCGGCGAAGTAGACGCCGAGAAAGACGCTCGCGAGCACCACGACCAGCACCCGATGCGAACCCGTCAGGAACTCCTGCACCCCCACCACGATGGTGAGCGCCACCACCATGACATGCAGTCCCGCCTGCAGGGCGGAGAAGACCGGGGTGAGTGGCGAGCGGTGCACGCGACCAGCTTATGCCCGGCTATTGCCGCGGCATCCATCGAAAGTAGGAAACGCCGCCCCACCCTTGGCTGGTCCGGGAACCGTCCTGCTCGACGATGGCTTTCGAGGTCCGCGACGACACAGTGGAATCATGTTCGTCGCACTCAGAGATCTGCGGGCCGCCCGCGGCCGCTTCCTCCTCATTTCCCTGGTGGTCACGCTGGTCGCGCTGCTGGTGAGCTTTCTCAGCGGCCTGACGGCCGGCTTGGCGCACCAGAACATCTCCGCCATCCAGTCCCTCAACACGAGCACGGTCGTCTTCTCCGACACCGGGTCCTCCCCTTCCTTCGACGCCTCCACCTTGAGCACCGAGCAGGTGCAGACGTGGCAGGCGGCGGGCGGCACCGTCGATCCGATCGGCATCAGCCGCACCCGCGCCACCCTCGATGGCGCGTCGCCCACCCAGGTGGCACTGTTCGGCGTCCAGGGCACGCCTTTCGGCAAGCGTGTGGCAACCGATCCGGGCTCGGTGATCCTGTCCAAGGCCGCCGCCAAGGACCTCGACGCCAAGACCGGCGACACCGTCGAGCTGGGCGCGGCCTCCTACACCGTGCAGGGCGTGACCGATGACGACTGGTACGCGCATACCCCCGTGGTGTGGATGACGTTGGCGGACTGGCAGTCCCTCAACCCCCACGCGGGCGCGGCCACCATCCTCGCGGTGTCCGGCGTGAGCGAGCAGTCCGCGGTGAACGCGTCGGCGCACACCACCACGACCAGCAGCAAGGACTCGCTGTCCGCGATGTCGTCGTACCAGGCCGAGAACGGTTCGCTGACCCTCATGACCGTCATGCTGTTCGCCATCTCGGCGCTGGTGATCGGCGCGTTCTTCACGGTGTGGACCGTGCAGCGGCAGCCGGACATCGCGACGCTGAAGGCGCTGGGCGCGACCACCGGCTCCCTGATCCGGGATGCCCTGAGCCAGGCGCTGATCGTGCTGCTGCTCGGTGTCGGCGTCGGTGTCGGCCTGACCGCCGTGGCGGGCGTATTCATGGGCGGCGCAGTGCCTTTCGTGCTCAGTGCAAGCACGACGCTGTTCCCGGCCGCGGCGCTGATCGCGCTCGGTCTGCTCGGCGCGGCCTTCGCACTGCGCTTCCTCGTCACCACCGATCCCCTCACCGCCCTCAACCAGGCCCGCTGATGACCACACTCCCCTTGCCTCCCAGGAGCATTGCGATGACCAACGCACTGACCGTCTCCGATCTGACCCTCACCTTCCCGGACGGCACGGACCGCATCACCGCCCTCGACCACGTGAACCTGCGCGTGGGCGGCGGCGAGATCGCGGCCATCACCGGTCCGTCGGGCTCCGGCAAGTCGACCCTGCTGGCCACCGTCTCCACCCTGCTGCGCCCGGATTCGGGGCGGGTGGAGCTCGAAACCGCCACGGGCACCATGGATCTCGCTTCGCTGAGCCGACGCGACGCCGCGACCCTGCGGCGCAGCTCGATCGGCATCGTGTTCCAGCAGTCCAATCTGGTCCCGGCGCTGACCGCCGTCGAGCAGCTCGAGGCCATGGTGCACCTGAGGCAGAGCTGGTTCGTCTCACCCGCCAAGCGGCGCGCAGCTCGCTCGCGCGCACGGGATCTGCTGGCGGCCGTGGGGCTCTCGGGGCACGAGAGCAAGCGGCCGGCTCAGCTCTCGGGCGGACAGCGGCAGCGGGTGAACATCGCGCGCGCCCTGATGAACGACCCGTCGCTGCTGGTCATCGACGAGCCGACCAGTGCGCTGGATCAGGAGCGCGGGGCGGCCATCATCGATCTGATCGTCGGGATCGTTCGGGAGCATGGAGCGTCGACGTTGCTGGTGACGCACGATCTGTCGCATTTGGATCAAATGGACAGCGTGTACCGAATGGTGGATGGCGTTCTTACACAACAGAAATCGGCATTGGCGGCCTGAAATATACAGTGATACTGGACAATTCGGATTCCTATCTTATAGCGGAAGCGATAGCATAGAGGTATGAATTCGAAGGGGAAAGCGCTGGAGAGCTGCGGTATCGCCGAATTGGCGACCGCAGTCCAGACCCTTTCGAACACCAGCCTGAAGCAATTCTCCGATGCTGATGTCGTGGAGTTGATGCAGCGCCTGGAAACCTGCAAACGCCAACTGTCGGCGCTCGATTCACGCCTGATCATCGAAGCCGCGAATCGCTCCCTGCCCGAAACCAGTGGAGCCGGGGACCTGGTGCCGTTCCTGCGCCAGACACTCGCGTTGTCGAAATACGAAGCGTCGGTGCGGGTGAAGATCACCCGCCAGTGCGGCGAGTTCTTCGAACCCACTGGCCACCTGCGTCCGCCCACCTTGGCCGAGACCGCCGAAGCCTTTGAGACAGGCGGCATCTCACGCGACCACGTCCGCAACATCATCGACGTGATGAACCACCTGCCCACCGACATCCCCGCCGAGACCCGCGCCGAAGCCGAGCACATTCTGGTCGGCCACTCGCGGATCGGCTGGCCCGATGACCTGCCCAAGATCGGCCGCGACATCCTCGCCCGCATCGACCCCGACGGCAAGGTCATCTCCGACACCGACCGCCGTCGCAAGCGGGGGATCATGCTGTGCCGCCCCGGCATCGATGGCATGTCCTGGATCGAAGGCTGGATCACCCCCGAACTGCGGGCCCTGTTGGACGCGGTGTTCGCGAAGTTCGCACGTCCGGGCATGTGCAACCTCGAAGACCCGGAAAGCCCCACCGACCTGACCAATCTGACCCTGGCATGCGATCACTGCCACGCGCTCGTCAACGACAGTCCCGACGGCTGGAAACCGTTGTCATGGGCAAAGATTCCCCCTATCGGGGACGCACCGGATGGATTGCACCGAAGAGTCTTGATCCCACCGGCATTCCTCGCGTGAACGACAGACATCACGTGGGGCAGCAGGTCGCCACCACGATCGAATCGAGTTGCCGAAGGTGGGGTTCACGAGCGGCATGATTCCCGGCTGCGCATGTCTTGCTGGCGTGCGCACGGACCGGGGAGTGTGGTTTGCCTCGTCTGCCGAACGCCGGACGCCCGCACCGACATTCCTGCCACGGTTTCTCCGATCTCAATCGCCACTGCCGCCACCAAGACGCCGACAACCATCATGTGGCGACCCCAACCCGCTGATCTGAAGGAATACGTCCTGCAGTAACCCCACATGCGGCTTCAAAGGTGGGGGGCTGGTAGGTGTAGGCGCGGACGTGAGCCCGACCCCCTCCCTTCTCCAGGCATCTTTGTCTTTCAATCTTTTGATCCTTTGGGTTTTGGTCTTTTTATCTTTTGGCTTCTATTGCGCGGGCGGCGCGATCGCGGATCTTTCGCAGCTCGTCTGTTAGTTGGCAGGGACTGTGCACTTCGAATTCGACGCCCAGCTCCAGGAGGCGGTGTGCTACCCATTCGGGGAGGTCGTCGCGGGACATGTTCAGGGTGCAGGTGTTTGGTCCGTGCGGGACGATGTCGCCGGGCCCTTCGCCCAGGCGGCCGATTACGGCTTCGGCCGGGGCGGCGATGTCGACCTGGAAGTGCAGGGTTGGGGTGCCCCAGTCGGTTCGTTCGCCGGTTACGTAGGCGGCGGGGTTGGCGGCGGGGAGGTCGCGTGGGGTGAAGCGGGCGCCGGTGGGCTGGAGGCGGTGGATTCGGTCGGCGCGGAAGACGCGCCAGTCGTTGCGGTCGAGGTCGAAGGCGACCAGGTACCAGCGGTGCCGGTGGGGGACCAGGCCGACGGGCTCGGTGTTGCGCCGGGTTTCGGTGCCGTTGGCCGCTGCGTAGGCGAAGCGGATTCGTTCCCGGTTGGTCACGGCCGCGGCCAGGGCGGTGAGGAGCTCCGGGTCGACGGGGGTCGCACCGGAGCGGGGCGGGACGGTGGCGGCTCCCAGGACTCGCACCCGGCGGCGCAGTTTGGCGGGCAGTACCTGTTCGATCTTGGCGAGCGCGCGGACGGACGCCTCCTCGATGCCGGCGATGGCGGAGCCCGCGGCCGCCCGGAGGCCGACCGCGATGGCGACCGCCTCCTCGTCGTCGACCAGCAGTGGCGGCATGGCGGCCCCCGCGACCAGCCGGTAGCCGCCGGTGGCGCCCATGGTGGCCGCGACGGGGTAGCCGAGATCGCGGAGGCGGTCGATGTCGCGGCGGACGGTGCGATCGGTGACGCCGAGACGTTCGGCGAGTTCGCTGCCGGGCCATTCGCGCGGGGTCTGCAGCAGCGACAGCAGCCGCAGCAGTCGTGCCGACGTGTCGCTCATACCCGCCATCCTCCGCTCGAAGTAGGACGAGAATAGTCCTATATGACTCCTACCGTGGTCAGCGGATCGTCCGCCCGACGTCAGGAGTCACCATGACCAGCACCGATATCCGCCCGTTCCGCATCGCCATCCCGCAGTCCGATCTCGATGACCTCCTCGACCGGCTGGCGCGGACCCGCTGGACCCGGCAGCTCCCGGGACAGGGCTGGGAGCGCGGCGTCCCGGTGGCCTATTTGCGCGAGCTGGCCGAATACTGGCGCACCGAATTCGACTGGCGCGCGCAGGAAGCGGCGCTCAATGAGTTCCCGCAGTTCCTGACCGAGATCGACGGGCTGGACGTGCACTTCCTGCACGTGCGCTCGGACGACCCGGACGCGCTGCCGCTCATCCTCACCCACGGCTGGCCCAACAGTTTCGTGGAGTTCACGAAAACCATTCCGCTGCTGACGAATCCGCGAGCGCACGGCATGGAGTCGGCGCAGGCGTTCCATGTGGTGATCCCGTCGGTGCCGGGTTTCGGGTTCTCGGCGGCGCCGCGCGAACCGGGCCTGCGGCCGCGGCACGTGGCCCGCATGTGGGTGGAGCTCATGGCCCGCCTGGGTTACGACCGTTACGGCGCGCAGGGCGGGGATCTGGGCGCGTACGTGGTGCAGGAGATGGCGATCGCCGCCCCCGGCCACCTGGTCGGGGTGCACATCGACGGCGGCATCGGCCTGCCCACCGAGGCGGACGTCCCGACCATGACGGCCGAGGAACGCGCCGAGTGGGATCTCATGCAGAAGTGGCAGTCCGGCGTGAATCACCATGTCCTGCTCCGCCAGGCGCCGCAGACGTTCGCGCACGCCTGGACCGACTCCCCGATCGGCCTGCTCGCGTGGCTGGTCCACAAGTTCGACGAGTTCTCCCCGCTGGCCGACCGGCTGGAGGACGCCGTGGACCGCGACCAGCTGCTGACCAATGTCAGCGTCTACTGGTTCTCCGATACCGCCGCCACCTCGTCCTGGCCCATGTACAACGGACTGGGCGACCATGGTTTCGCATGGCCGACCGGCCAGAAGCTGGTCCCGGTCGGCGTGTACGCCGGGGGCTCGCCGCTCATGCGCCGGCTCGCCGACCGCGACAACACCATCGTGCACTGGCCCGAGGGCAACACCGGCAACCACTTCCTGGCCATGGACGTTCCCCGGGCGCATGTGGCCGATATTCAGGCCTGCTTCGGCACGATCCACCGAGCCCGCCATATTTGACCGATTGGTCTTGAAAGCCGTAGTGTCCGTGCCATGGCGAGGACCAAGGAGTTCGATCCGGACACCATGCTCCGCCGGGCTCTCGAATTGTTCTGGGAGCGCGGCTATGAGGCGACGTCCATGTCGGATCTGGTTGAGCACCTTGGGATTGCCAGGGCGAGCATCTACTCGACCTTCGGCGGCAAGCGCGACCTCTACCTGAAGGCCCTTCAGCGCTACCTCGAGACCACCGATCCGGTGATCATGGACGAGTTGTCGCAGCCGGGTCCGGTTCTGCCAGCGGTGCGCGGACTCGTGCAGCGGTTCGTCCGCGAAGCATCCAGTCCCGATTCATCTCTGGGCTGCCTGGTCGTGAACAGCGCGGTCGAGTTGGCGCACTGCGACGAGGCGGTGGCGCGGCTCGTGGAGTCCAGCTGGGCGCACCTCGAGACGACATTGACTTCCGCGCTGCTGCGCGCCCGCGCGCAGGGCGAACTGGCGGCGGACTCAGACCCGCGCGCACTCGCCCGATTCCTTCTCGTCTTCTTCCAGGGAGTCCGCGTCATCGAGCGCACGCCGGATTCGGCTGCGCGCCTGCAGGATGCGGCCCGCGTGGCCGTATCCGTGCTCGGCTGAACAGGTTTCCCATTCATCCACAACCTTTTCCACTGTCCATATTCGAGAACGGCCATTCTGAAAAGGAGCTTCGAACTGTCATGACTACCCGATTCGATGACAAAACTGTGCTGATCACCGGCGGCGCGGGCACGATCGCGGGCGCGACCGCCCAGGCCTTCGCCGATCTCGGCGCCACGGTCGTGCTGGCGGGCCGTGATGCGCAGCAGCTGGCCGACGCCGCCGGACGAGTTCGGCCGGCGGCCGGCACGGTCGACTGGGTGGTCGCCGACGTCACCGACGGCTACCAGGTCGCGGCCATGATCGAGGAGGTCGTGCGCCGGCACGGCGGCCTGCATGTGGCCTTCAACAATGCCGGAATTCTGGGCACGCCCGCCCCGGTCGGCGAGCTGGAGGATGCCGACTGGCACCGGGTGCTGGATGTCAACCTGACCGGCGTCTTCCTGTCCATGAAACACGAGATCGCCCATATGCGCGGCAATGGCGGCGGCGTCATCGTGAATATGGCCTCGAATATCGGCGCGCACGGGCGCCGTCCTGGTCTGGCGGCCTACGCGGCCTCCAAAGCGGCGGTCAGTGTGCTGACCCAGACCGCCGCGCGTGACCATATCGGCGACGGTATTCGCATCAATGCGGTCAGCCCGGGGGCGACCGATACGCGAATGTCCTTCCGCCCGGGGGAAACTCGCGCGGATCGCGATGCGCGCATGGCGTCGGCAATTCCACTGGGCCGGGTCGGGGATCCGGCGGAGATCGCGGCGGCCGTGGTGTGGCTGGCCTCCCCGGAATCCGCTTTCGTCATCGGCCACGATCTGGTGATCGACGGCGGCGCCACGGCGTGATCTCACCGTTTGCCCAACGGGTACGGCGAGCTTCCAATAGCGGAATCGAAGTGGGGTGTTGAACCGGCAGACACGTCCCTGTCATCTGCGCTGACTAACGTGCTGGGAATTCGCAGGTCGCGTTATAGGAGTCGCGATGAGGGACACACTGCCATCCAAGAACCAGGTCCTTGAGGCTTGTCGAGGTTCTGGTCAGCCCGGTCATCCACTACTACGCGCGGCGCACGACCTGACCGCGCTGCACGAGCGCCTGCTCAGTGCCGAACCGGCCCAGCTGATCGAACTCGACACCATCCGGACGGACCTGGTGCATCAGATCGACTGCTGGGTGACCGCGCAATTGCCGCCGTCACACGGCGCGGCCCGGGTACACACCGAAACCCTGGGCGCGGTCATCGATCGGCTGGCCCGGTTCACCGCCACCGCCTATGCGGCGCTGGCGCGCGAATCCGGCCGGGAACTCACCATTGCCTGGGAGCACCTGGCCGAATTGGCGGTCGGCTATGAGGATTTGGCGTCGGAAGTGTGCACCGGGCGTCGTCGCCTGCCCGGTGCACACTGACCCACCTCACTTCGGCTTGCGCGCGGCGTACCAGTCCAGGAGTTCGGGAACGTCGACGGCCGTGGGTGCCACCACCGTGGACACCTCGGCGCCCTGGATCAGTTTCTTGATCGGCACTTCCAATTTCTTGCCGGTGCGAGTATGCGGAATGCCGGGTGCCGCGATGATTTCGTCCGGCACGTGTCGCGGGGACACTTCGGCGCGAATGGTCGCATTGATGCGGGATCGCAGCTCGTCGGTCAATTCGGCCCCGGGAGTCAGCACCACGAACAACGGCATCCAGTAGCCGCCGTCCGGTTGTTCGGCACCGATGACCAGTGCCTCGGCAATTTCCGGTATGCGTTCCACCGCCGTATAGATATCGGCGCTGCCCATACGGATGCCCTGCCGGTTCAGGGTGGAATCGGAGCGGCCGTGCACCACGATGCTGCCGTGTTCGGTAATGGTGATCCAGTCGCCGTGCCGCCACACACCGGGGAACATCTCGAAATAGGCGTCGCGATAGCGGGAGCCGTCGGGATCGTTCCAGAAGGACACCGGCATCGACGGCATCGGCTTGGTGATGACCAGTTCGCCGACCTCGTCGCGCACCGGATTGCCCTGCTCGTCCCAGGCGTCCAGGGCCACGCCGAGGTACGGGGCGGACAGCTCGCCGGGCCAGACGGGCACGGTGCGGACGCCGCCGATGAAGGCGGACACCACATCGGTGCCACCGCTGATCGAGGCCACCGGCACCTGCTCGCCGACGTTGTCGCGCAGCCACAGCGAGGACGACGGGGGCAGCGCGGAGCCGGTGATGCCGACCAGCCGGAGGGCGGACAGATCGTGGTCGGTGCGCGGCACGGATCCGGCCTTGGCGCAGGCCAGCACATAGCCGGGGCTGGTGCCGAGGACCGTCGTGCCGGTGCGGGAGGCCAACTGCCACAGCGCATCCGGCGTCGGCGCGGCGGGGCTGCCGTCGTAGCAGACGATGGTCGCGCCCACCAGCAGTCCGGCGACCTGGAAGTTCCACATCATCCAGCTCGGGCTGGTGTACCAGAAGAACGTGTCGTCCGAGCCGATATCCGATTGCACGGCAACGGCTTTGAGGTGCTCGAGCAGCACGCCGCCGTGCCCGTGCACGATGCCCTTGGGCTTCCCGGTGGTGCCGGAGGAGTACAGCACCCACAGCGGGTGTGCGAAATCCACCTCCTCGATCGGGAGCACGACGAACTCGTCACCGGGATCGACGCTCTCCCAGGCCAGGGTGCCGGGCACCTCGAGGCCGAGGCGCGGCACCAGCACGGTCGCCGCCAGCGAGGGCAGCCCGGCGCGCAGGGCGGCGATATCGGTGGTTTTGTCGTGCGCCTTGCCGCCGAACCGGTAGCCGTCGGCGGTGACCAGCACCTTCGGTTCCAGCTGCCCGAGCCGGTCGAGCGCGGCCTGGGCGGAGTAGTCCTGGCCGCAGGCGCTCCAGACGGCCCCGATACTGGCGGTGGCCAGGAAGGCGATGACGGCCTCGGGGATGTTCGGCAGGTACCCCGCGACCCGGTCGCCGGGTCCGACGCCCAGCGCGCGCAGGGTGTGGGCGAAGGCGGCGGCGGTGGCGATCAGTGCGGCCCAGGAGATCTCGGTGATCTCGCCGGTCTCGTCGACGGACAGGATGGCGGGCCGGTCGTCGCGGACCTGCCGCATCACCTGCTCGACATAGTTCAGCGTGGTGCCCGGGAACCACTGCGCGCCGGGCATTTCCGTGCTCCCGAGCACCTCGTCGGAGCGCTCGCCGAGATCGAAGTAGTCCCAGATCGCGCCCCAGAAGCCGGGCAGGTCGTCCACCGACCACTGCCACAGGGCTCGATAGTCCGGCAGGGACAGCCCGGTGCGCTTCTCGACGAACAGCGCGAAGCTGGTCGCCTGTGCCTCGGCGATGTCCTGATCGCTGGGCACCCACTGTGGTTCCACCGCAATACCTCCTACGACGCGAATCCCGCGCTGCCGGCCGTGGCGGCCCGCTGCACGATTCGCTCGGCATGCCGGATGACGGGCATGTCCACCATGCGCCCCTCGAAGGTGAAGACACCCCGATGGTTCGGCGCTTCCGCCAATAGTCTGCGCGCCCAGTCGACTTCGCCGGGCGTCGGCGCGTAGGCGGTCCGGATGACCGGCACCTGGCTGGGGTGGATGGCCACCTTGGCGTCGAAGCCGATGGCGACCGCGTCCTCCGATTCGGCCGCCAGCCCGGTCAGATCCGGAATATCCAGGTACACCGAGTCCAGCGCGAACTTGCCGTACGCCTTGGCGGCCAGCAGGGATTGGGAGCGCACGTGCCGCGCCACATCCCGGTAGCCGCCGTCGGCGTGCCGGCTGGAGTTGCCGCCGAGCGCGGCGACCAGATCCTCCGCGCCCCACATGACGCCGATGGCATTGCGCACCATGACCGCCCGCCCGACCGCGAGCGCGCCCAGCGGGGATTCGATGAGCGCGATCACCTCGTAGTCGGTCAGCCGCGTGATCTGTTCGGCCGATTCGCATTTGGGCAGCATGATGCGCCGGTACTCGGTGCGCACCAGGGCGTCCAGGTCGAGCATGTGCTCGAAGGTGCCCGCGGCATTGACGCGGACGACGGTGCGTTCCGGGTCCAGCGGGGTGGCGATGAGCGCCTCGCGGGCCGCCGCCTTGTCGGCCTCGGCGACGCCGTCCTCGAGGTCGAGGATGACCACGTCGGCCGCGGCGAGGGCCTTGCCGTAGCGCTCGGGCCGGTCCGCGGGGCAGAAAAGCCAAGCGGGGCCGGGCATTTCCCAACTCATGCGGGTTCCTCCAGCGGGCTGGATGTCGGGCTCCGTCTCACCAAGGTTTTCCGGGCGGCGGTGGCCACGATGTCGCCGTGCTGATTGCGCCCGGTGTGCGCGAAGGTCACGATGCCCTCGCCCGGGCGGCTCTTGGATTCCCGCAGGTCGGTCACCACGGTCTCGGCGTACAGGGTGTCGCCGTGGAAGAGCGGCTTGGGGAAGGCGATCTCGGAGAAGCCGAGGTTGGCCACGATGGTGCCCTGGGTCAGCTGCGCCACCGACAGGCCCACCAGCGTGGACAGCGTGAACATGGAGTTCACCAGCCGCTGGTGGAACGGCGGCAGCGCGTCGGAGAACGCCGCGTCCAGGTGCAGGGCCTGGGTGTTCATGGTCAGCGTCGTGAACAGCACATTGTCGGCCTCGGTGATGGTACGGCCGGGCCGGTGCTCGTACACCACGCCGATCTCGAACTCGTCGAACCACAAGCCGCGCTGGACGACCCGCTTCACCTCGGCGGTACCCGTGTGTCGCTCGCTCACAGGCCGAGCTCCCGACCGATCAGCATCAACTGCACCTCCGTGGTGCCCTCACCGATTTCCAGGATCTTGCTGTCGCGATAGTGCCGCGCCACAGCATATTCGTTCATGAAGCCGTAGCCGCCGAAGATCTGCGTGGCGTCGCGGGCATTGTCCATGGCGGCCTCGCTGGCGACCAGCTTGGCGATGGCGGCCTGCTTCTTGAAAGGCTTGCCGGACAGCATGAGCGCGGCCGCGTCGTAATAGGCGGTGCGGGCCATGTGGGCGCGCGCCTCCATGCGGGCGATCTTGAAGGCGATGGCCTGGTTGTTGCCGATGGCGCGGCCGAAGGCCTCGCGCTCCTTGGCGTAGCGCACGCTCTCGTCCACGCAGCCCTGCGCCGCGCCGACCGACAGCGCCGCGATGGCGATCCGGCCCTCGTCGAGGATGCGCAGGAAGTTGGCGTAGCCGCGGCCGCGCTCGCCGAGCAGGTTCTCGGCGGGCACCCGGACGTCGTCGAAGCTGAGCGGGTGGGTGTCGGAGGCGTTCCAGCCGACCTTGTTGTAGGCGGGTTCGGCGGTGAAACCGGGAGTGTCGGTCGGCACGATGATCGTCGAGATCTCCTTCTTGCCGTCCACTCCCCCGGTGACCGCGGTGACCGTCACCAGCCGGGTGATGTCGGTGCCCGAGTTGGTGATGAACTGCTTGGAGCCGTTGATGATCCAGGTGTCGCCGTCCAGCCGCGCGGTGGTGCGGGTGCCGCCCGCGTCACTGCCCGCGCCGGGCTCGGTGAGGCCGAACGCGCCCAGCGCGCGCCCGCTGGCCAGCAGCGGCAGCCACTCCGCCTTCTGCTTGTCGTTGCCGAAGCGGTAGATCGGCATGGCGCCCAGGGAGACACCGGCCTCCAGGGTGATGGCCACGCTCTGGTCGACCTTGCCGAGCTCCTCGAGGGCCAGGCACAGCGCGAAGTAGTCGCCGCCCATGCCGCCGAACTCCTCCGGGAACGGCAGGCCGAACAGGCCCATGTCGGCCATGCCCGAGACCACCTCGTAGGGGAAGCTGTGCTCGGCATCGTGCTTGGCGGCGACCGGGGCCACCACCTGGTTGGCGAAATCGCGGACGGTGAGGGCGAGTTCGCGGTACTCGTCCGGCAGGGTTCCGGTGGACAGGAAATCGGTCATGACTGGGTGTTCTCCTCGGCGATGATGCGAGCCAGCGGCTGTTCGAGTTTCACCTGCGCGCCGGGCTCGACCAGCAGTTCGACGCGGCCGGCAATGGGTGCGGTGAGGGTGTGTTCCATCTTCATGGCCTCCACGACCACGATGGGCGTGCCCGCGGCGACGATCTCGCCGTCCGCGGCGGGGGTGGCGATGACCGAACCCGGCATGGGGCTCTGGATCTCGGCGTCGCCGACATGGGCGTCGCCGCCGCGGACATCGGCCTCGGCGACCTCGCGCAGCAGCGCGGTGCCGGTGCGGTCGGCGACCCAGATCTGACCGGACCCGGTGGCGACGCGGAAGCGGGTGCGCAGGCCGTCGAGGGCCAGCATCAGCGAGTCACCGTCGGATTCCACTGTCAGGACGTGCTTTTCGCCGCCCTCGACCCAGGCCGTCGCCTGCTCCGGGGTGCCGGACAGGTACACGTGGGCCGTGCGATCGCCGCCGATGAGGCGGATGCCGACGGGCGCGTGCGCGCCGACCCGCCAGCCGGTGGGCTGCTGCCACGGATCGACCGGGGCGGCCGGCCAGTGCCGCAGCCAGAGTTCGGCCGCGGCGGCGATGAACTGCTCGTCGCTGACCGGTTCGGGCGTGAAGTCCACGGCGCGGCGGTCCAGCAGACCGGTATCCAGCTGTCCCGCACGGACATCCGGGTCGGCGAGCAGGAAGCGCGTGAAATCGGTATTGGTGCGGACGCCGAGGATCTGCGTGTCCCGCAGGGCCGCATCGAGTTTGGCGATGGCGGCGGTGCGGTCGGCGGCGTGGGCGATGACCTTGGACAGCATCGGGTCGTAGTCGCTGCCGACCACAGTGCCGGCACGCAGGCCCGAATCCACCCGCACGCCGGGGCCTTCCGGCTCCGCCAGTGCGAGCACGGTGCCGCCGGTGGGCAGGAAGTCGCGGCCCGGGTCTTCGGCGTAGACGCGCGCCTCGATGGCGTGGCCGGTGAGGCGGATGTCGTCCTGCGCGGCCGCCAGCTTCTGCCCGGCCGCGATGCGCACCTGGCATTCCACCAGATCGACGCCGGTGACCAGCTCGGTCACCGGGTGCTCGACCTGCAGGCGGGTGTTCATCTCCATGAAGAAGAACTCGTCCGGCTGGTCGGCGGAGACGATGAACTCGACCGTGCCCGCGCCGACATAGTCGACACTGCGCGCGGTATTGCAGGCGGCCGCGCCGATCCGGGCGCGGGTCTGCGGATCCAGCAGCGGCGAGGGCGCCTCCTCGATCACCTTCTGGTGGCGGCGCTGCAGGCTGCACTCGCGCTCGCCCAGGTGCAGCACGTGGCCGAACTGATCGGCCAGGATCTGCACCTCGATGTGCCGGGGGCGGGTGACGAAGCGCTCCAGGAACAGGGTGTCATCGCCGAAGGCCGCGCCGGCCTCGCGGCGGGCGCTGACCAGGGCGGCGGGCAGGTCGGCCGGATCGTCGACCCGGCGCATGCCCTTGCCGCCGCCACCGGCGGACGGCTTCACCAGCACCGGGTAGCCGATCTCCGTTGCGGCGTCGATCAATTCGGCGTCGGTGAGGCCGGGCTTGGCGATGCCGGGCACCACCGGCACGCCGTATTCGGCCACCGCGTTCTTGGCGGTGATCTTGTCGCCCATCACCTCGATGGCGCGGGCGGACGGGCCCAGGAAGGCGATGCCCGCCGCCTCGAGTGCGGCCGCGAAGGCCGAATTCTCCGACAGGAAGCCGTATCCCGGGTGTACGGCCTGCGCGCCGGAGCGCACGGCGGCCGCGACCACCTTGTCGATGCTGAGGTAGGACTCGCGCGCGGGGGCCGGGCCGAGGTGGACCGCGGTATCGGCCTCGCGCACATGGCGGGCGTCGGCGTCGGCGTCGCTGTAGACCGCGACCGATCGAATCCCCATGGCGCGCAGGGTGCGAATGACCCGCACCGCGATCTCGCCGCGATTGGCGACCAGCACGGTGTCGAAGGCGACGGGTTGCGCTTTGTCGGAGACAAAGGAGGACATCGTGTTCATCAAGGTCATCACATCCGGAAGACGCCGTAGGAGACGGGCTCGAGCGGGGCCTGCGCGCAGACCGAGAGGGCCAGGCCGACAACGGTTCTGGTGTCGGCGGGGTCGATGACGCCATCGTCCCAGAGGCGGGCCGTGGAGTAGTACGGGTTGCCCTGGTGTTCGTACTGCTCCCGGATCGGGGCCTTGAACGCCTCGAGGTCCGCCTCGGACTGGTCACCCCGCACGGTGGCCAGCACGGAGGCCGCCTGCTCGCCGCCCATGACCGAGATGCGGGCATTGGGCCACATCCACAGGAAGCGCGGCGAATACGCGCGCCCGCACATGGAGTAGTTGCCCGCGCCGTAGGAGCCGCCGATGACCACGGTCAGCTTGGGCACGCGGGCGCACGCCACCGCGGTCACCATCTTGGCGCCGTGCTTGGCGATGCCGCCCGCCTCGTAGTCGCGCCCGACCATGAAGCCGGTGATGTTCTGCAGGAACAGCAGCGGGATCTTGCGCTTGTCGCAGAGCTCGATGAAATGCGCGCCCTTCATGGCGGATTCGCTGAACAGCACGCCATTGTTGGCGACGATGCCGACCGGGTGGCCGTGGATGCGGGCGAAGCCGGTGACCAGCGTCTTGCCGTATTCGGCCTTGAACTCCTGGAATTCGCCGCCGTCCACCATGCGGGTGATGACCTCGCGGACGTCGTACGGGGTGCGCAGGTCCACCGGGACCACGTCGTACAGCTCGTCCTGCGGCGCAATGGGATCCACGGTCGGGGCGACATCCCACGGGGTCGGGGTCTTCGGACCGAGGGTGGCCACGATATTGCGCACGATGCGCAGCGCGTCCTGATCGCTCTCGGCCAGGTGGTCGGTGACACCCGAGGTGCGCGAGTGCAGATCGCCGCCGCCCAGCTCCTCGGCGGTGACCACCTCACCGGTGGCCGCCTTCACCAGCGGCGGGCCGCCCAGGAAGATGGTGCCCTGATTGCGCACGATGACGGTCTCGTCGCTCATGGCGGGCACGTACGCGCCACCGGCGGTGCAGGAGCCGAGCACCGCGGAGATCTGCGCGATGCCCTTGGCGCTCATGTTCGCCTGGTTGTAGAAGATGCGGCCGAAGTGCTCGCGATCGGGGAACACCTCGTCCTGACGGGGCAGGTAGGCGCCGCCGGAGTCGACCAGGTAGATGCACGGCAGGTTGTTCTGCAGCGCCACCTCCTGGGCGCGCAGGTGCTTCTTGACCGTCATCGGGTAGTAGGTGCCGCCCTTGACCGTCGCGTCATTGGCGATGATCACGCACTCGCGCCCGGAGACGCGGCCGATGCCGCCGATCACGCCCGCGCCGGGTGACTCGTCGTCGTACATGCCGTTGGCCGCCAGCGGCGACAGCTCCAGGAACGGGCTGCCGGTGTCCAGCAGCTGGTCCACCCGCTGGCGCGGCAGCAGCTTGCCGCGCGCCAGGTGCCGTTCCCGGGCCCGCTCCGGTCCGCCCAGCGCGCTGACGGCCAGCCGCTCTCGCAGCTCGTCGACCAGCGCCAGATGCGCGGCCCGGTTCCCGGTCCGTGTGCCTTCGGTCAGCGTCATCCGCTCCGCCTCCCCGTTCGGCCGATCCGGCCGCTCGGTTAGTCACCAATAACTGGAAAATAAGATAATCTTCACTAACTGAATTGTCCAGCACCGGCGAGAGGGAGCCACGGTGAACACTGCGGAAACCGTCACGCTCACCCGTCGTGAGCAGCTCAAAGCCCAGCGTAGGCAGCAGCTGCTCGAGGCGGGGGCGCGGCTCATCGCCGATCGCGGATTCTTGGGCATGCGGCTCGACGACCTGGGCGCGGCGGCCGGGATCAGCGGGCCCGCGGTGTATCGGCACTTCCCCAACAAGGAGGCGCTGCTGGTCGAGCTGCTGGTCGGCATCAGTCAGCGGCTGCTCGACGGCGGCCAGGCCGTGGCCGAGCAGGCGGTGTCGCCGCAGGAGGCGCTGAGCGGGCTGGTGGATTTCCACCTCGACTTCGCCCTCGGCGAGCCCGAACTCATCCGGATCCAGGATCGCGACCTGGAGAACCTGCCGGAGTCCGCGCGCCGTCAGGTGCGGCGCACCCAGCGGCAGTACGTGGAGGTCTGGGTGGCGGTGCTGCGTGAACTGCGGCCGGAGCTACCCGAGCAGGCGGCGCGCGTGCAGGCGCACGCGACTTTCGGCCTGATCAACTCCACGCCGCACAGCGCGCCGGCCAGCGCGACCCGCGCACGACCGGTGCTGCGGCGCATGGCGCTCGCTGCCCTGGGGTGAGGCCGGCACAGGACCGAGATCGACGCCTGGGTGAGATCGGCACCGGGCTGAATTCCCCTGGCACGGTATGGATGTGGCGCGGGCGGAGATGATCCGCTCACGCGGAGCGAGGTCGGGCGAGGTGACCCGCAGCCCGACGAGCCCAGCGACCACGCCGCGGCGTGGGGCACTCGCGGTGGCGGGCCGAATCTCCCCGGGCGCGGTCGGGGACGGTGGCGCGGGTGGACGTGAATCCGCCCGCGCCACTGTGTTTTTCAGTTCTTCGAACCCGTGATCCGGGTCTGGGCCGCGGCCAGGCGGGCGGCGAATTCCGGGGATTCGAGGGAGGCCAGCTGCGGCACCACCTCGGTGTTCACCGCCTCGGCGTGGGCGGCCAGGGCGCGGGTGGCGCGCATGGTGCGCTTGGTGGTGATGAGCAGCTCGCGCGGGACTTCCGCGGTGGCGGAGGCGAATTCGACGGCGGCGGCCACCAGGGCGGCATGATCGCCGTCGACGACGCGGTGCACCAGACCGGCCTGGGCTGCGGCGTGCGCGTCGAGCACCTCGCCGAACAGCGTCATGGCCGTGGCCTGCTGCGGACCGACCGCGCGCTGCAGCATCCAGGTCATGCCGCCGCCCGGGTGAATGCCCAGGCGCAGGAAGCGAGCGTCGAAGCGCGCCTTGGGATTCGCGAATCGCACGTCCGCGGCCAGGGCCAGGTTCAGGCCCGCGCCGACCGCCGCGCCGCCGACCGCCGCGACGGTGGGCAGCTTGCAGCGCGCCACCGCCAGGAAGCCCTCGTAGATGGCCCGCAGGCCCTCCTCTTTCGCCTCACCCAGGGCGGTCAGGTTCGCGCCCGCGCAGAAGGCCGGGGGCGTGCCGGTGACCACCAGCGCGTGTACCGAGTCGTCGGCCTCCGCGTCCGCCACCGCGTCCGCGAGATCGGCGGACAGGTCCAGCGTCAACGCATTCCGCTTGCCGGGGTCGTGCACCGTTACGAGCGCCACTGAGTTCAGGCGCTCCACCTTGATCTCCGCCATGGCCCCAGATGGTAACCCGCGTCACCGCCCGCCCAACTCGCGCTCCGCGGTTCGCAGCACCATGACGAAGCCGCCGCGCACCACCGGCAGGAAGATCCGCGTCCACAGCGGCGCGAGCACAGGCGCGGCGATCTCGAAGGTGGACGACCAGCACACCCGGGTGCCGGCGGCGACCGGCGCGCAGGTGATGGAACCCTCCTGATGCCGCAGGGGCGGAACGGAATTCAGCAATCGGTAGCGCATGAGGCGGGGCGGATCGTATTCCACGATCTCCTCGGTGAGGCGCAGCAGCGGGGTCACCACCAGGCGCACCGCGCCCGCACCGTTGCCCGCGGTATCGCCGGGACGCACCAGGGTGACGCGGCGAACCATCGGGACCCGTTGGTAATTGGTGACATCGGTGAGCCAGTCGAAGACGTCGGGCGGTGCTGCCGCGATGGTGCGTTCGACATCGACCGTGCGCATGCCGGCTCCGTTCTGATGGACGCGGATCCTGTGGGCAGACTACGAGATCGGCGGCGCGGCGTCGACGGAAATGCCTGGTGACTACCATTGCGATATGACCGTCGAGGAGCAGCCGCAGCGCGTGATTCGCCGCCGCCCGAAGAACCGGCGCGCCCAGATCGCCGCCACCTCGGCCGCCGCCTTCGGTTCGCTGGGCTATCACGGCGTCAGCATGGAGGACATCGCCGCGCGGCTCGGCATTTCCTCGGCCGCACTGTATCGCCACTATCCGAGCAAATACGCGCTCTTCCGCGAGGAGTTGCTGCGCCTGGCGCGGCTGACCGCGGAGGCCGCCACCCCGCCCGACGAGTCCGAGGGCCTGTCCCCGCGCGAACGGCTGGACCGGGTGCTGGACCGGTTGATCGCCGAGACCATCGCCAATCGCGCCACGGTCACCCTGGTGCGCTGGGAGCGCCGCTACCTCGACGACACCGACCGGCAGACCCTCGAGGAGCAGTTCACCGCGGCGCTGGCCACCCTGCGCGGGCTCATCGCGGATGTGCGGCCCGAACTGGACGGGCACAGTCGCGCGGTACGGGCGGTGTCGATACTCAGCGTCATCTCCAGCATTGGCGACCATCACGCCACGCTGCCCGCGAAATCGCTGACGGCCCTACTACATTCGGCCTGCGACGCCATCATCGCGACCGAGCTGCCGCCCGAGGGCACCGTCGCCGAGCCGCCGCGGGCGGTGGAGATTCCGCAGAGCTTCAAGCACGAGCTGCTGCTCAAGAAGGCCGTCGAGCTGTTCCACGCGCGCGGCTATCCGAACGTGAGCGTGGAGGACATCGCGGCGGCGGCGGATCTGTCGGCGGCCTCGGCGGTGTACCGCTACTACCGCAGCAAGGGCGATCTGCTGGCCGCCGCGTTCCGACGGGCGGCGGATCGGGTGTCGGGGGCGATCGGGCCGGCGGTGGCGTCCTCGTCGAGTCCGGCCGAGGCGATGAGCAAGCTGGTGGACCTGTATGTCGCGGGGTCGTTCGCCGAGCGCGAGCTGACCTTCGTGTACTACGCCGAGTTCGGGCACGTCGCTGCCGAGGAGCGCACCATGCTGCGCAATGTGCAGCGGCTTATCGTGACCGAGTGGGTGCGGCTGCTGGTGGCGGTGCGCCCGGAACTGTCCGAGAGCGAGGCGCGCATCCTGGTGCAGGCCGCCTTCGGTCTGGTGGTGGACCTGGGCCGGGAGTTCGGCGGGTATCCGGCGATCTGCCCGCAGCCCAGGGTGATCCGGCTCATGGAGGTCACCCTCTTCGGAGCCGGGACGCCGGAGTCCCGAGGCTAACCGGCCAGGGTTTTCAGCGGGGTGAACGGCGCGTAGTCGCACACGTGCCCCTTGTCCCACTCCCACAGCGAGATCGGATCGACGGCGACGCCGCTCTGCAGGATGAGCCGCCAGCCGGCGTCCTCCCGCTGCCAGATGTCGCCGTCGCGGTCCCAGTAGAGGCCGATGGTGTTCGGTTCGACCGTGTCACTCCGGCTCATGGTCTTCCTCTCATAGCTACCCGTCAGCGATTGCGAGACTCCGGGCGGCCAGGCTGCGGCACGCATGATCGCCGCCGGGCACGGCCTCGTCGTCCTCGCTCCTGCTTATTGCGGTCACCATTGGCAATCCCGGTGTAGCTGTCATGCCGAAAAGTATTCGCCGCCACGCTTCCGGGACTCTTTCGTGGTGATTAGGGCTTCTCTTCTGAGCAAATATATTTGCCAAACATTCGCCGATGGTTGAAGCTGCACGCGCGAGTCGAATTCACTCACCGGTTTCCGCCGTTTGCGGCCGCGTCGCGGCGGAATAATTGCTGTCCTATGGTCGAACCGATTCACGTACTCGGCCAGATCTCAGCATAGAAGACCAGTCGGTTGGTTTGGGAGCCATCATGTTACGGACTTCGGCGGCCCCCCTCGCCGCTGCGAGCGGCCGCGCCACCAGCGCCGATCGGCTCATCGACGATCTGCGGGAAGACAATCCGCCGCATACCGGCCTGTCGATACCGCAAGTGCACATTCGCTATACGGGGGGCTAACAGATCTCCGGCTCACTGCGGCGGAAATGCGCGCGGCGGTGGAACTGGAACGCAATCGGCTCGGCGAGGTCGCCATCGAACTGCGCACCGTCTTCGACGCGCATCCCGAACGCGAGGAAATCACCCGGCAGCTCGCGACCGCGCAATACCGGGCCGGGCAGCAGGCCCATGCGCCGCCCGCGCTTGCGCCCTCGCGCGTGTATCCGAGCGTCGCCGAATACAGCATCGGCCCCAGTCGAGCGCGGTGGGCGAGACCTCGCGGGCCGCGACCCACCACGCCGCCGGGCCCTACCGGACAGAGCACCCCGACGGGCGCCCGGTCCGGACCTGCCCAGGCAGGATCAGGGACGTCGTCGATCGTCGATGCGGGAGACCCACGCGGCCGGCAGGTCGTCGGAAAGGACCGGTGCGCCGAGAATTTCATCGTCGAGGCCGAACGCGTCCAGCAGCGTGGGTAGCTTGTCGGCGAGGTTGTCCAGGGCCAGGCGGAGCTGCTGCTTGATCGTCTGCACAGCGTCGATGTCGAGCAGGCCGCGGGTGAGGTACCAGGTGGCGTGCTGATCGAGGTAGCTCAGTGCGAAAACGTCACGCACGGCGATGATCTCGGGATGATCGGAATACTGGTGGAGCAGCTGCAGCGCCTCTTCGGCGCTGTATGCCTCGGCCAGCTCCAGCACCTCCGGAATGATCGCCAGCCGGGCTTCGAGCCCCGGCGTCGTCAGATAGTGCTGCGTCTCCTCCACGATCGTCAGAGTGCGTGTGCTGAACAGGCTCATGCGGTCGCCGGGATCCGCGCCATCGTGCACGCGGACTTCGGGGACCGGCTTCCCGGCCAGGTGCTTGGCCAGGACGCGGCCGGCCACGGAGCCGAGCACGTGGCAGTCGCCCTCGCCGGTGATGGCCGCGTGACAGACACCGAGATAGTCGGCAACCCGGTTGGCGCTGAACATGCCCTGGGCGGCCATCTTGAGGCGGCTGTTGGTCACGGACTGCAAGGCGTGCGGCTGGATGTAGTGCTTGGCCAGCATCACCGAGACGACGGTGTCGCGACTGGTGAGATCGCTGCCCGCGAGCGATGTCTTGATCGCGTTCCCGTAGATCGTGCGGGCGACGGTGCCGGCCAGATCGGTGAGCAGGGTGTCGCGCACGTGCGGGATATCCGCCATCAGCGGACTGTCGAACGGTGTCAGCGGCACCACCCGCTTGGAGGCGTAGCGCAGCGCGATGTAGAGCGCGGCGCGGGCGGAGGCGTTCAGGCAGGACGAGAGCGCCAAGCGTCCCACGGTGAGCTGGCTGATCGCCGAGGCGAATGCCCGCTTCTGGCTGGTCTCGTCGCGCCAGGTCAGCACGCCGTCGTCGTCGATGGTGGCCAGGTCGTTGCTCAGCCAGGCGCTGCGCTCGACCCGGAGATTGTCGAAGCTGATCACCGAGTTGTCCATGATGACCAGCGGCTGGTGGTCGAGCTGGGTGATCGTCACGCCGGGCGCCGCTTCGCCGTCGGCACCGCGCAGGCGCGCCGTGAACAGATGCACGCCCTGATCGACGCCCGCCGAGTCGATGTAGCGGGCGCCGACGACGCAGACCCGGGACACCGGGATGCCGACGCTCGGCATGAACTTGCGCGCCCGCGGGTTCGGGGTGTTGATCACGAACCCGTCGCCGTCCCAGGTCGCGCGGGTCTGCATGAACTGGATGTTGGAGCCGCACCCGTACTCGGTCAGCAACATGACGCCGATGGCGGAGGCGTCGTCCAGATCCTCCAGATACGGTGCGGCCGAATCGGAATCGGTCAGCGTGGCGAGGCTGCCCGAGGCCAGGTTGTAGTGGCCCGAGATCAGCGGAATCAGGTCCGTCGCCAGCACTGCCGCCCAGTCGAACACCGCGAACAGCTGCGGGAGGCTGGTAGCGACATCGCTGGTGCTACCGATCTCCTGGACCAGATATCGCAGCTGGTCGTAGGCGTTCTGCCGGCGCTCCGCCTGGCTCTGCTGCTCAGTGACGAAGTAGTCCGGGTTGCTGAGCACCTTCTGCAGCTGCTGGTCGAATGCCAGGTCACCATGCCGAAGCAGCTCGGCCAGCGATGTCCCTTCCTTGCGCCCGTGCGTATCCATAACCGCCTCCTACTCATTCACGATCCCAGCGGCGATTCGTCCACCACTGGGCATGCGAGACGATCGCTGCCGAACTTCGATGCACCGGGGGCCACCGTTGGCGCACGCTCACACGGGCACCGCGGGGACCGGAAAGGGAGCCGGGCGATCACCTGTCAAAAGTTCGACGCACCACACACCTTCACGTGAAGTCCCCGCGGCGACGGTCGCCCGATCTGGTCCGGTCGCCGGGGTGGCAGGTGTGTTCGTACCGGTTGGGCAGCAGCGCATACCCGCTGATGAGCCGACATTGCGGCCGCGTCGAACTGCGGCAACACAGTTGCCGCAGAACTACCTTCGACCGACCGTGTCATGGATTGTATTGTTACACAATTCGTGTCGCGGCTCACGGTGAACAATCACAGACCGCGGTCACCACGGGTCCGAGGCGCCGGAAGCTGCACCTACACAGCGGGAAACGGCCTGGTAGGCGGGAACACCACGGGCAACTCGGTGAGCGCCCGGTGGAACGGGCCGGGCCGCCACACGAGATCGTCTGCGGCGACCGCCAATTGGATTTCCGGGAGGAAGTCCAGCAGCTGATCGATGACCTCCTGCGCGAGCAGACGCCCGTACGACTGGGCGTGCACGGGGCAGGCGTGATCGCCGGAGCTGAACGCCAGGTTCCATGCGTTGCCGAGGGATTCGCCCGGGTTCAACTCCGGATCGGTGTTGCAGGCGGCCATGCTGATGATGACCGGCTGATCGGCCGGCAGCCACACGTTCTCGATCAAGGTGGGTTGCCGCGGGTAGGTGATGCAGTAGTTCGCCATCGGCGGGTCGGTGGCGAGCCGCTCGCCGATCGCGGTGCTCGTCGGCAGCGGAATCCCCTGTACAGCACTGGTGAAGCGGCTGTCGGTCATCATCAGCAGCAGGGTGTTGGCGATGAGATTCAGGGGCGGTTCGACACCTGCCGCGAACAGCAGGACCAGCTGATGCACCATCTCCTCGTCGGACAGCCCGGCGGGATGCTGGACCAGTCTGGTGGTGACGTCGTCGCCGGGCTGAACCCGCTTCAGCGCCGTGAGGTCGAGCAATGCCTCGCCCATGCTCGCATTCACGGTCTCCGTATCCACGCCGTCGAACATCGCGGCACTGGCGGCCGCGACGCGCTGACCGATGTCCGGCGGGCAGCCGAGTGACTGGCAGAAGACCGAGAAGACCAGCGGGAGGGCGTACTGGCTCAGCACGTCGGCCCGTCCGTCCTCGCAGAAGGTGTTGACCACGGGGATCGCGGTGCGCTCCACCATGGATCGCACCGAGTTCAGGTCGATCCCAGCCAGGGCGTCGCTCAGCGCCTTGCGGTAGCGAGTGTGCACCGGGCCACTGGTGCGGATCGCGTTGGGCCGGTACTCGATCATCGGCATGATCGGGATATCGCCGGGCACGGACCGCTGCCAGGCACTCGGATCGGCCGGAAAATGAGTGGAGTCGTTGAGAATACGCACCGCGGTCGCGTATTTGACGACCAGGGTCGCGGGTACTCCCGGCCAGATCTCGACCGGCACCAGCGCGCCATAGTCGCTGCGCATCCGACGGTAGTACCCGTGGGGATCGGCAGCGAATTCCGGGCTGTAGATCGGGATTCGCGGACCCATGTCCTCGACCGGCGACTTCGAGCTGGCGGTAGCACCCTGTTGCGTGTGCTGCGGATACACGTAGTCTCCTTGGAATCGGTTGCGGCAGAATAGTACCCAAGGCAGCCTCGGCCCCCAAGGGCCCGCAGATCCGAAACTGCCGGTTAACGAGGTTTCGGGCGGGTTACACGAATCTGGCCGGAAGGCGTTGTGTCCATGAGAATTATGGCGAAGCCGTGGACGAGGGCCGCTACGGCGAACTCGAAGCGGGTGCGGTCATCGGTGCCCGCGCCGGTGCGTGCCGCCTGCAGGATCAGCGGGAATTCCTCGGGCTCGAGGGTTTTCAGGTAGTCGACCGACCCTGGATCACCCGCCTCGTTGACGGGGGTCGTACGGGCTTCGGAATTGGCGTGGGCCACCACGAACAGGGTGAGCGCGTTCAGGGCGTCGAGGGCGGGGCCGAGATCGAAACCCGCCTCCACCAATAGTTTCAGGCCGCATTCGGCGGTGTGCAGGGTCTTCGGGGTCACCGCGGGCCGGGTCGCGACCAGCGGCAGCGCGCCGGGATGCGCGAGCAGCGCGGTCCGCAGGGCGCGGGCGTAGTCGACGAGGACCGATTGCCAAGGGCCGTCGGTGAATCCGGCGTCGGCCTCGGACATGACACGCTCGACCATGCCGTCGAGCAGGGCGTCCTTGTTCGGGACGTAGTGGTACAGGGTCATGGCCTCCACGCCGAGTTCGGCGCCGAGCTTACGCATGGACAGCGCGGCCAGGCCGTCCCGATCGGCGAAGGCGAGCGCCGCGTCGAGCACCTGCTCGCGGGAGATGCCTGCTCGTTCGGCTCGGGTGCGCTTGGCGGCCATCGGGTTTCCTTCCGGTGTTGACAACTCTTACGTCGTAAGTGAATCATAGTCCACAGTAACGAACTCTTACGACGTAAGAGTCATCGGAAAGGGAGAAACCGCATGACCACCACCACCGTCGCCGACAACAAGACCGTCATCACCGCGTTCATCGACGCGCTCAACCACGGCCTCGAGGGTGGGACCGAGTGGGTCCGCTACCTGTCCCCGCAGGTGATCGACCACAACAAGGTGATCTTCGGGGAGGAGGACGCACCGGGCGCCGCCATCGAGGGCTTCCGTCAGCAGCTCGCAGCCTTCAGTGCCATCGACGAGCAGGAGAGCGGAATCCTGGTGCAGGAGTTGATCGGTGAGGACGATCGGATCGTGGCGCGGCTGCGGGTGATCGGCCGCCACACCGGCGCGCATGCCCGGATGCCGGAGCCGACCGGACGCACCTGCGACGTCGAGCAGATCTGGATCTTCACCCTGACCGGCTCGCGCATCAGCGAAATCCGCGCGGTCAGCGACCGGCTGGGCATGTTTCTTCAGCTGGGCTGGGACTGGCCGGCCGTCGACTGAGCGCCGATGGCCGGACGTCGCGGGCCCGGGGCCGCCAGGACCGGAATGCCCTGGCGGCCTTCACACCTGGCCGACCGCTACGTCGTAGTCGTGGTCTGCGGCGGGAAGGTGTACGAGGAACCGGTGCCCAACGCCTTCGCCATCATCGCGAAGAGGTCGTTGATTGCACTGCCGCTGAACATCGCGCCTCCTAGACGACCGGCGGCGTGGTGGTGCCCGCGCCCGGCTGGGTGATCGACGTCGACGATCCAGAAGTCACGAGGTGAGCGAAGGCGAGCAAGAGGTCGGTGAAGCCACTGCCTGTGTAGAGAGGCATGGGGTGAATCCTTTCGAGATTGTTTTCTTCAGTGCGAATCTCTTCGCGAAGGGGCAATGCGAATTACTTCGCGTTGCGACGCTTGCCCTTCGGCCCCTTGGGGTTGTAGCTCGCGGTGGAACCAGCGCCGAGGAACTGCAGCACCTGGGTCATCAGGGCGCCGATGTCGACGGTGGTTCCGCCACCGGTGGGGGGAGGAGTGGTGGTCATGGTGTTTCCCTTTCTTTCACGACGCGGACAGACCCCCTCGATGTGTGGTTTCTTCTCGGGACCGCCGCACGAGGCCATGAGCGGCCTCGGGTTCAGGTGCGGAGCTGTTATTTCCGCGGGTTATTCGGGATCGACCGCCATCGCCTCGATGAGCGATTTGGGCCGCATGTCCGTCCAGTGCGCCTCGACGTAGTCCAGGCACGTCTGCCGCCGGGAAGGGCCGTGCGCGACCGACCAGCCGCCGGGGATGGCGGCGAACACCGGCCACAGCGAGTGCTGTTCTTCCTCGTTGACCAGCACGTAGAACTGCGCGTCCTCATCGTCGAAGGGATTGCTCATTGCGGTATTCCTTTCTAGGCACGGTCTTCCGAGCCGGCTGCGGCGTGCAGGCTGGATTCGTTCGAGAGCTGCCCGTTCAGGGCGTCGGCGACCACGGCGAGCGCCTCCGGGCTCGCCATCCGCCAGTGGGTGGCCCACACCGAGTGGTTGCGCAGTTCGCCGTCGATGGCGTCGGGCCAGCCCGAGATACCCAGGGTTCCGGTCGGATCGTCCAGGGCCGCCGTGAAATACAGCAGGTCACCGTGGAAGGGGCGAGGCCGGTAGCGGCCGATGAGCTCGAGCGAGGCCACGCCGCTGTCGATGATGCGGGCCAGGCGATCCGCGCCGACCGAGGCGAAGGGCTCGGGCAGCGCGGCCAGCTGGTCGGCCAGGGCGGCCGGGTCGAGACCCTCGAGGTCGGCAGGATCGCCGAGCAGGTCGCCCAGCATCTCCCCGATCGGCACGGTGACCGACTGGGCCCCGGCGTCGACCATGGGGCCGTCCACATCCAGCGAGCTGTCCAGCATGGCCAGCGTCGCCACCCGCTGCCCGTCGTCCTGCAGCCGCACCGCCACCGCGTGCGCGATGACGCCGCCCAGCGACCAGCCGAGCAGGTGGTACGGCCCCTCCGGCTGCACCCGGCGGATCTCCTCGACGTAGCGGTCGGCCCATTCCTCGATCGAATCCGGCAGCGGCACCGCGCTGCCCAGCGTCGGGGACTGCAGACCGTAGATCGGCCGGTTCGCCTCCAGGTGGGCGGTCAGGCCCGCGAAGGACCAGGCCACGCCGCCGATGGGGTGGATGCAGAACAGGGGCGCGCCGCTACCGTCGCGCAGCGGCAGCAGCACGTCGAAGGCGCGGTCCACCGCGAACTCCCGACGCCGCACCCGCGCCGCCAGGCCGCCCGGGGTGGGGTCGGTGAACAGCGCGAGTACCGGCACCGTGGTGCCGAAGGCCGTACTCAGCTCGGCGGCCAGTCGCACCGCCAGCAGCGAGTTGCCGCCCAGCTCGAAGAAGTTGTCGTCCAGGCCGATTCGCTCCGCATCGAGCACCGCGGCGAAGGCGGCGCACACGGTGTGCTCCACTTCGCTGGTGGGAGCGCGGAATTCGCGGGCCGCGAACACCGGTTCCGGCAGCGCGGCGCGGTCCAGCTTGCCGTTCGCGTTGAGCGGCAGGGTATCCAGGACCGTGAAGGCCGAGGGCACCATGTAGGACGGCAACCGTTCGCGCAGCGCAGCCGCCACCCGGTCGGTGTCGAGCGCGACACCCGCGGCCGGGACCAGGTAGGCCACCAGGGTGCCGCCCTGCGCGCCCCGGTCCAGCACCAGCACCGCGGTCCGCGCGATCTGCGGCAGTGCCAGCAGCGCGGCCTCGATCTCGCCCAGTTCGATGCGGAAGCCGCGCACCTTCACCTGGAAGTCGGTGCGGCCCCGGTACTCCAGTTCGCCCTCGGCGTTCCAGGCCACCAGGTCGCCGGTGCGGTACATGCGCTCGCCCGGTTCGAAGGGGTTGGCCACGAAGCGATCCGCGGTCAGTTCGGGGCGACGGAAGTAGCCGCGCGCCAGCTGCGCGCCCGCGAGGTACAGCTCGCCTTCCACCCCGGCGGGGACCGGCCGCAGCCGAGCGTCGAGGACGTAGACCCGCGAGTTCCACTCCGGGGCGCCGACCGGCACCGTGACCTGATCATCCTCGGTCACATAGTGATTGGTGATCGAGACAGCGGCCTCGGTGGGGCCGTACAGGTTGTACAGCTCGGTGTCGGGCTGCGCCGCGCGGAAGCGCTGGGCCAGCGGCGCGGGCAGCGCCTCACCGATGGCCAGCACCCGCCGCAGCGGCAGCTCGGGCAGGTCGGCTCCGGCGCTGAGCAGCGCGTCCACCATGGACGGTACCGCGTGCAGGGTGGTGACCCGCTCGCGGACCATGAGCTCGCGCAGGTAGGCCGGATCGCGCTGCCCGTCAGGGCGGGCGATGACCAGCCGGCCGCCGGACGCCGCCGCCGACCAGAACTCCCAGACCGACAGGTCGAAGGTGGCGGCGGTCTTCAGCAGTGCGGCGTCATCATCGCCGAGCGCGAATTCCGCGGTCTTCCAGAGCAACTGGTTGACGATGGCCGCGTGCGGCACGGCCACGCCCTTCGGCCGTCCGGTGGAGCCGGAGGTGAAGATGACGTAGGCGGTGTGCGCGGGCCGCAGCCGGCCGCGACGCTCGGCGTCGCTGACCGGCTCGTCGGAGTATCCGGCCAGATCCAGCAGGTCGATGCGGACCTGGGCGGTGTCCACCGACAGGTCGGTGCCGGAGGTCAGCACGGTCACCGGGTCCGCGGTCGCGAGGATGTACTCGGTGCGGTCGGCGGGCTGGTCCGGATCCACCGGCACGTACGCGCCACCGGCGACCGACACCGCGTACATGGCGACCACCAGGTCCACCGAACGCCGCAGCGCCAGCGCCACCCGGCTCTCCGGGCCGACGCCCAGCGAGATCAGATGCCGGGCCAGGCGATTCACCCGCTCGCCGAGTTCGGCGTAGGTGACGACGACCCGCTCGTCGCCGTCACCTACGAGCGCGATTGCGTCCGGGGTGTCGGCGATGGTGCGATTCAGCAGGTCCGGCAGGGTGAGGGTGCGATCGGTCCGGTACCCGGTCTGGTTCCAGGACTTCAGGATTCGCGACCGTTCGGCCGTGGCCAGCAGTTCCAGGTCGCCGACCGGGGTCGTCGGGCCGGCCACGACCGCGTAGAGCAGGCGGCTCAGGCGTTCGGCGAACCCGGTAGCGGTGCCCTTGTCGAACAGGGCCGTGGCGTAGGTGAGCTGGGCGCTGAGTCCGGCCGGGGCGCCGTCGGCGGCGTAGCGGTCGGCGATCACCAGGTGCAGGTCGAACTGCGAGATGACGGTCTCGAAATCGGCCGCGCCGACCCGCAATCCGTCCAGTTCCAGCTCCGGGGACTCGACATTGTTGAACGAGAAGCCGACCTGGAACAGGGCGTGGCGAGCGGTGGAGCGGGCCGGGTCGAGTGCCTCCACCAGGCGTTCGAATGGCACGTCGGCGTGTGAGAAGGCGGACAGGTCGGCTTCGCGCACGCCGGCCAGCAGGGCGGTGAAGTCGGCGACCGGATCCACCGCGGTGCGCAGCACCAGGGTGTTGACGAACATACCGACCAGATCGTCGAGGGCCTCGTCGCCGCGGCCCGCGACCGGTGAGCCGACCGCGATGTCGGTGGTGCCGGACAGCCGGGCCAGCAGCAGCGCCCACGCCGCGTGCAGCACCATGAACAGGGTGGCGCCATGCGCGCGGCCCAGTTCAGTGAGCCGCCGGTGCAGGTCGGCGTCGAGTTCGAACTCGACCGCCGCGCCCTCGGTGGACAGCACGGCCGGGCGCGGCCGATCCGACGGCAGGTCCAACTGATCGGGCAGGCCCGCCAGCGCGTCGCGCCAGAAGCTGAGCTGCCGCGACAGCAGCGACCGCGGATCGTCCGCACTGCCCAGGCGGGCCCGCTGCCACAGCGCGTAGTCCGCGTACTGTACCGGCAGCGGCGCCCAGGCCGGGGCCTGGCCCGCGTGCCGGGCGGCGTAGGCGGTCATCACGTCGCGGGCCAGCGGGGCCATGGAGGCGCCGTCTGCGGCGATGTGGTGCACCACCACGACCAGCACGTACTCGTTCTCCGTGCCCGCTAGCGCGAACAGGCGACCGCGCAGCGGGATGCCGCTGGTGACGTCGAAGCCCGCCGACACGAATTCGGTGATCACACCGAACAATTCGCTCTGTGCTACCGAGAAAGGTTGCAGCGAAGGCAGTTCCACCTGCTCCATGGGCTGGATCATCTGCACCGGACCGGATTCGGTGAGCGGGTACACCGTCCGCAGCACCTCGTGCCGCGCCGCCACATCGGCCACCGCGGCCTCCAGGGCGGGGATGTCCAGCGTTCCGGACAGCCGGATCGGAATCGGCATGTTGTAGGCCGAAGAGTCCCCGTCGAAGCGGTTGAGGAACCACATGCGCTGCTGCGGCAGCGACAGCGGCACCGGCCCGGAGCCGGTGCGCGGGGCCAGGATCGGTTCGTCGGACGGCCGCACCACGTCGTCGTCCACGGTGGCGGCCAGACCGGCCACGGTGGAGTGCTCGAAGACGGTGCGCATGGCCACGTCCACGCCCAGCCGCGCCGACAGGCGGGCCGAGAGCTTCACCGCGCTCAGCGAGTTGCCGCCGAGGGCGAAGAAGTCGTCGTCCAGGCCGACCCGATCCGCGCCGAGCAGTTCGGCGATGGCGTCGGCCACGGCGCGCTCGACGACGGTCTCCGGGGCGCGGAACTCGGCGGTGCGGAAGACCGGCTCCGGCAACGCCTTTCGGTCCAGCTTGGCCATCGGGGTGAGTGGGACGGCGTCGATGACCATGATCACGGCCGGGACCATGTAGGCGATGAGCGAGCGGCCCGCGAAGGCGCGCAGCTCCTCGGTGTCCACCACCCGCCCGGCGGCGGGCACGACGTAGGACACCAGCGACACCTCGCCGGTGCGGCCGGTGTGGCCGACGGTGACCGCGAATTCCACGCTCTCGTGGGCGATCAGCGCGGCGTCGATCTCACCCAGCTCGATGCGCAGGCCGCGCACCTTCACCTGGTCGTCCGAGCGGCCCAGGTACTCCAGCGTGGGTTCGGCGGAGCCCGGGATGGGGCTGCGCACCCAGCGCACCAGGTCGCCGGTGCGGTAGAGACGGCCGCCGGGCGCGCCGTACGGGTCGGCCACGAAGCGGTCGGCGGACAGGCCCGCGCGGCCGTGGTAGCCGCGCGCCAGACCCGGTCCGCGCAGGTACAACTCGCCCGCGGTGCCGTCCGGGACGGGCCGCAGCCGGTTGTCGAGCACGACCGCGGACTGACCGTCCACCAGGTCGCCGAGCACCACGCGGCCGTGTGGCGGCAGCGGGTAGCTCATGTGGCTGATGATGGTGATCTCGGTGGGGCCGTATCCGTTGTACAGCTCGCGGGTGCCGCCCCAGCGGTCCACCAGGTCCTGACCGAAGCCCTCGCCACCGACGGTGAGATACGGCATGCCGCGCAGGGTTTCGGGGTCGAGGGTGTTGATCACCGCGGGGGTGAACACGCCGTGAGTGACGCCCTCGGACTCGATGAGCTCCTTCAGCTCCGCTCCGCCGATGATCTCCACCGGGGAGATCACCATGGCCGCTCCCACCGGGAACGCCATCAGAATCTCCAGGATGGAAGCGTCGAAGCTGGGCGAGGTGCGGTGCAGGACACGGGAACTCCACGTGGTCGGCGAGTGCCGGTGGTGCACGCCGGCGATGCCGATGATGCCCGCGTTGCCGACCACCACGCCCTTGGGCCGGCCGGTGGAACCGGAGGTGTAGATCATCCAGGCGGCATTGTCGGTGTGCGCCGGACGCACCAGCTCGGCGGGCGTCGGGCGCGCGCTGGGCAGCGCGGCCAGCCGGGCCGCGGTGGCCGGGTCGTCGAGGACCAGCCAGGCGCAGGTGTCGTGCGGCAGCCGGTCGGCGTACTCGGCGACCGTGATGCCGACGGGCGCACCGGAATCCGACAGCATGAAGCCGATGCGGTCGGCCGGGTAGGTGGGGTCCACGGGCAGGAACGCCGCCCCGGTCTTGGCGACCGCGAACAGCGCCACCACCGAGTCCACCGAGCGCGGGACCGACAGGGCCACGAAATCCTCTGCCCCGACGCCATATTCGATGAGCAGTCGCGCCAGGCGCGAGGACCGCTCATCGAGCTCCCGGTAGCTGATCTGCTCGCCCCGGTATACCAGCGCGGTGGCTGCTTGGTTGAGATCGACTGCCGCGCGCAGGATTTCGGCGAGCGACATCGGTTCCAGCGCGGCCGGGCCGCGGCGGGCCAGGATGGCGCTCCGCTCACCGGGCGAGAGCACCTCGACGCTGCCCAGGGTGCGGGTCGGGTCCGCGGTGACGGTGCCCAGCACCCGGCCGAAACGGCGCAGCAGGTCGCGGGCGGTGTCCTCGTCGTAGAGATCGGTGGCGTAGACCAGTTCGACCACCAGGTTGCCGTCGGCGTCGAGGTCCTGGCCGACGGAGAAGGTGAGGTCGAATTTGGCGACGGTGTCGTCGAAGTCGACCGGTTCCAGCACCAGGCCGGGCACGGCGTGGGTGCCGTTGTCCAGGTCCAGATAGTTCAGCGACACCGTGAACAGCGGATGCCGGGAGGTCTCGGGGGTCACCCCGAGAGCGCTGACCACCTGCTCGAACGGGACGGCGGCGTGCGCGAAGGCCGCCAGATCCGCCGCCCGGGTCTCGGCCAGCAGTTCGGAGAAAGTGCGGTGCGCGGCCGGTCGGGTCCGCAGCGCAAGGGTATTGACGAACATGCCGACCGCGCGATCCAGCACGGGTTCGTCGCGGCCCAATACCGGTGTGCCGACGGCGATGTCGTCGCTGCCGGACAGTCGTGCCAGCAGCGTGGACAGCGCGGCGTGCAGCACCATGAACGGAGTGGCGTGGTGCCGGCGGGCGATCTCGCGCACCCGTTCACCGATGCCGCCGCCGATGCGGCCGCGCACCACCGCGCCGCGGAATGAGGCGACGGCCGGGCGGGGACGGTCCGCGGGCAGGGTGATCTCGTCGGGGACGCCGGCGAGAGTCGCACGCCAGTAATCCAATTCGGTCTCGCCGACCGCCTCCAACACCAGGTGTCGCCATAGCGAGTAGTCGGCGTGCTGGACGGGCAGCGGCTCCCAGGCGGGCTCGTTCCCGGCGGTGCGGGACAGGTAGGCCAGCACCACGTCGGTCAGCAGCGGGTCGGTGGACGCGCCGTCACCGGCGATGTGGTGCAGCACCGCGACCAGTACGTGGCTGGTCTCGGATTCGCGCAGCAGCATGGCGCGCAGCGGCAGTTCGGTGGTGACATCGAAACCGGCGGCGGCGAATTCGTAGAACCGCTCCACCACCGACCCGGTGACGACCTCCATGGGCAGGTCGATGAGGGTGCCCACGGGCAGGATCACCTGGTGGCCCACGCCCTCGGCGTCCATCGGGTAGACGGTGCGCAGCACCTCGTGCCGGGCCATGACATCGGCCATGGCCGCCCGCAGCGCCTCGAAGTCGAGGTCGCCGATGAGCCGCACCGCGAACGGGATGTTGTAGGCGGGCGAGGCCGGATCCAGGCGGTTGAGCAGCCACATGCGGGTCTGCGACGGCGACAGGGGGATTCGCGTCGGGCGCTCGACCGCCACCAGCGGCGGCAGCGTGCGCCGGCCCGCACCGGTGACCACCGGGGCCAGCAGGGCCACGGTCGGGGCCTCGAACACCGTGCGTACGCCGAGATCGCAGCCGAAGGCGGCATTGATCCGGGCGACCAGGCGCATGGCCAGCAGCGAGTTGCCGCCGCGATCGAAGAAGTCGTCGTCCGCTCCGATGGGGTCCGCTGCGCCTTCCCGCGCTTCCCCGAGCAGCTCTCCGATCAGGTCGGCCAGCAGTGTCTCCGCGCCGGGGTTCGGGGGACGGTAAGCCGTCGCCGCGGCGGTGAATTCGACCTTTGGCAGGACCGACCGATCGAGCTTGCCGACGCTGGTACGCGGCATGTCCTCGAGCACCACCAGGTGCGCGGGAACCATGTAGGAGGGCAACCGATCCCGGGCGTGGTCCAGGACGGCCGCAGCGGAAAGGCCGGGGCCGGAAACGTATCCGATCAGGCATTCGGTGCCCGCGCTGTCGCGGTCGAGCAGCACCACGGCATTGGCGACATCGGCCGCCGACAGCAGCGCGGCCTCGATCTCGCCGAGCTCGACGCGCTGGCCGCGCAGCTTCACCTGGAAGTCGTTGCGGCCCAGGTACACCAGGTTCCCGGCGCGGTTCCAGCGCACCAGGTCGCCGGTGCGGTACATGCGCGCGCCGGGCACGCCGAACGGATCGGCGACGAAGCGTTCGGCGGTGAGCCCGCCGCGCGCCTGGTAGCCGCGCGCCAGCTGGGTGCCCGACAGGTAGAGCTCGCCGATGACGCCGGTCGGGACCGGCCGCAGGCGGGCGTCGAGCACGTAGACGCGGGTGTTCCAGTTGGGCAGGCCGATGGCGACCTCGTAATCCGGGTCGGCATCGGTGAACTCGTGGTACACCGCCGAGATGGCCGCCTCGGTGGGGCCGTAGGCGTTGTGCACCGCGCCGGAGACGTGGGCGCGCAGCGCGCCCAGCAGTTCGGCGGGCAGTGCCTCACCACCGGTGTGCAGGTGGCGGAACGAGCGCAGTGCCTCGCCGTGGCCCTCCGCGACCAGCGCGGCCAGCACCGACGGCACGTGCTCGGCGATGGTGACGCCGTGCTCGCGCATGCGGGCGGCCAGGTAATCCAGGTCCTGGTGGCCGCCCGGCCTGAGCAGCGCCAGCGGCGCGCCGGTGAGGGCGGGCAGGAAGCACTCCCACACCGAGACGTCGAAGGCCAGCGGCGCGCGCTGCATGATGCGGTCGGATTCGGTTACGGCGTAGCGGTTCTCGAGCCAGCGCAGCTGGTTCATGATGGCACGGTGGCTGGTGCCGACGCCCTTGGGCTTGCCGGTGGAGCCGGAGGTGAACAGCACGTAGGCCAGGTTGTCCGGACGCAGGGCTCGGGCGCGCTCGGTGTCGGCGATCGGGGCGGCCGAGAATCCGGAGGTGTCGGAGTCGGTGACCGACAGGGTCCGGATGCCTTCCAGCTCGGGCAGTTCCGCGCCGTCGACGGTGAGCACCAGGCGGGCGTCGGAGGTGGCGAGCACGTGGGCGAGGCGGTCGGCCGGGTGCTCGGGATCGACCGGGACGTAGGCCGCGCCCGCATGCACGATGCCGTAGAGGGCGACCATCAGGTCCAGGCCGCGCACCGCGGTGACGCCGACGATGTCGTCAGGGCCGACGCCGTCGCGAATCAGCAGGCGCGCCAGCCGATTCGCGCGCTCGGCGAGTTCCGCCCAGGTCATGGTGGCGCCGTCGAGTTCGACGGCGACCGCGTCGGCCGACAGCTCGGCGCGGCGGTCGAGCAGGTCGGCCAGAGTCTCGCGGGGCAGCGCCCGCACGGTGGCATTGCGGTCCGACAGCAGCAGGCCGCGTTCGGCCACCGACATGAGCTCCAGTTCCGCCACCGTCGTGCGCGGGTCGGTGACGAGCGCGCGCAGCACCCGCTCGTACCAGGCCAGGAAGTCGCCGATGGTCTCGGCGTCGAAAAGGTCTGCGGCGTAGTGCAGGTGGACGTCGATCCCGGCAGGCGCGCCGTCGGCGTAGTGGTCGCTGAGCGTCCAGTCCTGATCGAACTGGGTGGGCAGCATCCCGGCGTCCAGGCCGCTGATGGCCAGGCCGCGCAGCCGGATATCGGGCTGGGCCAGGTTCTGCATGGTGAAGCCGACCTGGTAGATCGGCGAATGCGACTGGGAGCGCATCGGATTCAGCGCGTCCACCAGCGTCTCGAACGGCACCGCGGCGTGGTCGAAGGCGGCCAGGTCATGCTCGCGCACCTCGGCCAGCACCTCCGCCAGGCCGGCATCCGGCCGCACCCGGGTGCGCAGCACCACGGTGTTGACGAACATGCCGACCAGATCGTCGAGGGCCTCATCGCCGCGCCCGGCGACCGGCGTGCCGACCACGATGTCCGTTTGCCCGGACACCCGCGCCAGCAGCACGGCCAGCGCGGTGTGCAGCACCATGAACGGGGTGACGCGGTGTTCGGCCGCGAATTCCACCACGGCTGTGTGCAGTTCGGCGTCGAGCACGGCGGTCCCGGCCCCGGCCCGGCCGGTGGCCACGGCGGGCCGCGGCCGGTCGATCGGCAGGGCCAGCACATCGGGAGTTCCGGCCAGTTCGCGCTGCCAGAAACGCAGTTGGCGGGCCAGCACCGAGGTCACGTCCTCGGGCTCGCCCAACACGCGGCGCTGCCACAGGGCGTAGTCGGCGTACTGCACGGGCAGCGGCCGCCAGGTCGGCGCGGTGGATGCGCAGCGGGCCACGTACGCCTGGGCCAGATCGCGGGTGAGCGGGGTGAGTGACCAGCCGTCGGCGGCGATGTGGTGCACCACGATCAGCAGCACGTAGGTGTCGGCCTCGTCGGTGACGCGCAGCAGCCGGGCACGCAGCGGCACCTCGGCGGTGACGTCGAAGGCGGTGCGGGCCAAGCCCTCCGCCAGCGCGGGCAGTTCGGCCGCGGCCACCGGCCGCGGTTCCAGGTCCACCAGGCGGGTCCCGGCGGGCAGCACCACCTGACGGCCCACGCCGTCCTGCTCGGGGTAGAGGGTGCGCAGAGTCTCGTGCCGGTCGATGAGGTCGTCGACTGCGGCGCGCAGCGCCTCGACGTTCAGCGATCCGGTGAGGCGCAGCGCGAATGGCAGGTTGTAACCGCCGCCAGCGGTGTCGAACCGGTTGAGGAACCACATACGCTGCTGGGCGATGGACATCGGGACCACATCGCCGCGGTGCTGCGGAACCACCGGCGGCAGTGCCGTATTCGCATCGACCGCGGTGTCGTAGGCGTCGAGCCGGGCGGCCAGGTCGGCCACGGTGGAGGCTTCGAAGACCATGCGCACACCGGCGGCGATGCCGGTGGCCTTGGAGAGGCGCGCCACCAACTGGGTGGCGATGAGCGAATTGCCGCCCAGGGTGAAGAAATCGTCGTCCAGGCCGACCCGCCCGGTGCCGTTCTCGGTCCCGGAGATGCCGAGCACCTCGGCGAAGACGGCGGCCACGATCCGCTCGGTCGCGGTCTGCGGCGAACGGAAGGCGCGGACCTGCACCGCCGGGGCAGGCAGGGCGCGGCGATCCAGTTTCCCGTTGACGGTCAACGGGATTCGGTCCATGACCACAATGGCCGTGGGCACCATGTAGGACGGCAGCGACTCGGCCGCGCCGTCGCGCACGGCGTCCCCGGTGAGCGCGGCACCGTCCTCGGGCATCACGTAGGCCACGATGCGCTGATCGCCCGGCTGATCCTCGCGCACGATGACCGCGGCCTGCGCCACGCCCGGCTGGGCCAGCACGGCGGACTCGATCTCACCGAGCTCGATACGGAAGCCGCGCACCTTGACCTGATCGTCGGCGCGGCCCAGATATTCCAGCTCACCGAGACGGTTCCAGCGGGCCACGTCACCGGAGCGGTAGAGGCGACCGCCGGGCGCGCCGAAGGGCGAGGCCACGAAGCGGCCCGCCGACAGCTCGGGGCGGCCCAGGTAGCCGCGCGCCAATTGCCCACCGGCCACGTACATCTCACCCGCGACACCGACCGGCACCGGGTGCAGGCGGTCGTCGAGGACGTACACGCTCAAGCCGGCGATGGCCCGGCCGACGATCGATCCCGTCGCGGCGGCGATGGTGTCGGCGTCGAGGAACCGGACGGACACGTGCACGGTGGTCTCGGTGATGCCGTACATGTTCACCAGGTACGGCGAGGAATCTCCGTGGCGGGCAACCCAATCCGACAGGCGGCGCAGCTCGAGCGCCTCACCGCCGAAGATCACGTAGCGCAACGAGAGGCCCGGCTCGTCGTCCGCCGGTGCGGCGATCCGGTCGGCCTCGGCCAGCTGGTAGAACGCCGACGGAGTCTGGTTGAGCACCGTGACCTGCTCGCGGCGCAACAGCTCCAGGAACTGCTCGGGCGAACGGGACACGTAGTAATCGACCACGACCAGCTGGCC
>NZ_JBSGCB010000058.1:0-55259 GCF_053601595.1 Nocardia sp. NPDC004711
AACGTGGCAACTCCGGTGAAACCAGACGTACTGCCAACGGTTTTCGGACTCAGCACAGTCCTGATTTCACCGCCCCGGCGACGGTCTGCGGGCAGATCGGAAACATCGATGCGAGCCGGCGGCAACTTCGTCATAGTCAAAATTCCTCTCGATGAGTGATGCGACATGGTGGATTCGGGGGCTTGTTGGTGTGGCGGTCAAGCACGCGGCGGCGCGCCGACGAGATGTCCTTCGACCTTTTCCTTGATGAGCTGCATCTGGATCACGCTGTTGGTATTGATGCGATCGGTCATGCCGGCGTCGTCGATCGGCGCGCCCGGACGCATGTGAAAGTCCTGCACCCAGGTCATCCGGGTGCCCGATCCGGACTCGGCATAACTCCAATGGATCTGCATGTACTCGAACGGCCCGGTCTCCACCCGATGTGCGTCCACGGTCCGATTCACCCGATCAACGGTCCGCTCACTGACCCAGCTCCACACCTGCCCCGCCTCGTCGGGATGCATCGTCAGCCGGAAACGAACCGTGTCACCCTCCTCCGCGAGAACATCGACAGCGGCATACTCGGAGAACAAATTCGGCCAGGACCGAACATCATTGGTCGAATCCCACACCACCTCGAGTGGCGCATCGATCAGTATCGAATTCTCTGTGTGTCCCGACATCACGCAACCTCCTTGATAAAAGCGAACTCGACGAACCGAACCACGTCACCACCGGTCATCCCGAGCAGTTGAGCAGGCAACCTGACATCGAAGTCACGTTCCACGACACTCTGAATCTCGAAGACCGCCAACGAATCCACACCGATCTCCTCCAGAGTCAGCGCGTCCGCCCTCTCCAACTCCTCCGGCCCGATGTCGACCCCGACATGCTCGTCCAAGATCGCGCGCAACGTCTCGATGGTGAATACATCCGACATTTACTTCTCTTCCTTCCCTCGTGTAGTGAAACCCGAAGCCGATCGGTTCGGGATCTCCAGCCTCGGACCGGATTCCGGTGTCCAGCTGTAGAACATGCGAGCCCGCGCATCCTCCGGCGATTGCCAGTTCGCGAGGTAGGGCGAAACGAACTCGCGCAACCGCGCACTCACCCGGGCGAACTCCGGATGCCGCGCAGCCCTGCCAATCGCGGCGCCACCGGGCTCCTCGGTCTCCACCAAGTGCACATACAGATCATCCAAAGCCCACAGCTCACGCCGGGTCACACCCGCAATCCCCGGTAGATCCGTCAAAGAATCAGATTCCGCGAAGATCTCGCCAACGTTGGAAATAGCATCCGGACGTACGTGAGCCACGATCAGCGAACGATGAGGTTGAAATACCATCGGCCTTCTCCTACTTGAGCTTTGGTGGGGAACATGGAACCCGGTATCTGTCTTTTCGGGGTACAACGAACCTACGAGTTGAGACCGGTCGGTATCCATCACCCTCGAGGCCCTCCGACTCGTCCCCAGGGTGATGACAATCAACACCTGAGGTGATGTCCGGCGGTGGGACACTTTTTGATGACTCTCTCGGTGCCGTTGCGCGCCACACCGTCGAAGCGGTGTTAACAATGAATGCCGACGACGCGATTCGCCGACACGAGAATGGACGGAGAAATGATCCAGCGGATTGCCATAGTCAATAGAGGCGAACCAGCAGTGCGTCTGATCCGGGCTGTCCGCGAGCTCAATGCCGAGTACGACCACGGGATCCGCACCATCGCCCTGCACACCCATGCCGAGCGGCGTGCGCTGTTCGTTCGCCAGGCCGACGAGACCGTCACCCTGCGGCGCAACGGCGCCACCAACCCCTACCTGGACCACGCCGAGCTCGAGCGCGCGTTGATCGAGGCCGCGGCCGACGCGGTCTGGGTGGGCTGGGGTTTCGTGGCCGAGGACCCGGTGTTCGCCGATCTCGTCAGCAAGCTCGGCATCATCTTCATCGGTCCGTCCTCGCACGCCATGCGCCTGCTCGGCGACAAGATCGAGGCGAAACTGCTGGCCGAAAAGGTCGGCGTCCCCGTCGCGCCCTGGTCCGGCGGCCCGGTCGAGACCGGCGCCGACGCCCGCAGGCACGCACACGCCATCGGCTATCCGCTGATCATCAAGGCCCGCTCGGGCGGCGGCGGCCGCGGCATCCGCAAGGTGTACGCCGAGGACGAACTGGATCTCGCGCTCGAGCGCACCCAGCGCGAGGCCGAACGTTCCTTCGGCGACCCCGTCGTGTTCCTGGAACGCCTGGTCACCGGCGCCCGCCACATCGAGGTCCAGGTGATCGCGGACAACCACGGCACGGTGTGGGCGCCCGGCGTGCGGGACTGTTCCATCCAGCGCAAGAACCAGAAGGTGATCGAGGAATCCTCGTCTCCGGTGGTGACCAAGGACGAGGCCGATCACCTGCGCAAGGTGTCCGCCGACCTGGTGAAGGCGGCCGGATACTGCGGCGCCGCCACCGTCGAATACCTCTACCAGCCCGACGAGCGGCGGTTCACCTTCCTCGAGGTGAACACCCGCCTCCAGGTCGAGCATCCGATCACCGAGGCCACCACCGGCCTGGACTTGGTCAAGCTGCAGATCCACGTGGCGTCCGGCGGCACGCTCGACGGCGAGGGCCCGTCAGAGTTCGGCCACGCGATCGAGGCCCGGCTCAATGCCGAGGACGCCGACAACGGTTTTGCCCCGGCACCCGGAAGGCTGCAACTGCTCAGGTTCCCGCTGGGCTCGGGCCTGCGGGTGGACACCGGCATCGCCGAGGGCGATGTGATCCCGCCGGACTACGACTCGATGGTGGCCAAGGTGATCGCGTGGGGCCGCGACCGCGACGAGGCGCTCGCCCGGCTGCGCACCGGGCTGCGCGAGACCACGGTCGTCGTCGAGGGTGGCACCACCACCAAGTCGTTCCTGCTGGACCTGCTGAGCCGCCCCGAGTTGATCTCCGGCGAGGCCGATACCGGCTGGCTGGATCGCACCGGCGCCGGCACCGCGGACGGCCCGACCGCGGTCGCCGATGTCGCGCTGGTGGCCGCTGCCATCGACACCTACGACACCGAGGAAGCGCACGAGCGTGCCGCCTTCCTCTCCTCCGCACGCGGCGGCCGCCCACGGGCCAGGCACGCCATCGGGCGGACGGTGGAGCTGTCCTATCGCAACCAGCCCTACACGCTGGTGGTCGGCCAGGTGGGCCCGCGGCGCTACCAGGTGAGCGGCGATTCCGGTGACCTGGAGGTCGTCGTCGATCGGCTGAGCGCCTTCGAAAGCCGCTACGCGATCGCTCACCGCCGCCATCACGTCGTCTCGGTGGCCGGGCCGACCGGCTACCTGGTCGAGGTGGATGGCGTCGGCCACCAGATCAGTCAGGACGAGGCCGGCATCGTGCGGGCGCCCGCGCCCGCGGTCGTGGTCGCGGTTCCGGTCGCCGTCGGCGACGAGGTCGAGGCCGGCGCCACCCTGGTGGTGCTGGAATCCATGAAGATGGAGACCGCGGTCCGTGCCCCCGGTCCGGGCCGGGTCCGGGAGCTCAACGCCGTGGTGAACTCGCAGGTGGATGCCGGTGCGCCGCTGCTGCGCGTGGACGCCATCGATACCTGTGACGCCCTCGGGGGCGTCGGCGAGAGCCGCCGCGTGGAGTTCGCGCCGCCGGAGCAGATCCGCGGCGACGCCCGTTCCGAGGCCTTCGCCCGGCTGGACGCCCTGAGCACCCTGCTCACGGGTTACGACGTCAGCGCCGCCCGGGCCCGCACGCTGCTCGAGGAGTACAACGAGCTGCGCAACGAGCTGTCGGGGGACGACCCCGAGCTGACCCAGGCCGAACTGGCGATCCTGACCACCTTCGCCGACGTCTGCGAGCTCGCCCGCAACCGCCCGACCATCGGCGAGAGCGAGGTGGCCGACCCCGTGCACAGCCCGCGCGAACACTTCCACTCGTTCCTGCAGTCACTCGACGTGGATGTGCAGGGATTGCCGGAGTCCTTCCGCGCCAGGCTTTCTCGCGCATTGGGACACTACGATGTGACCTCGCTCGACCGCACGCCCGAACTGGAGGAGGCGGTCTATCGCCTGTTCCTCGCCCTGCAACGGATGGACAACCAGGTACCGGTGATCGCCGGCGAACTCGAGCGCTGGCTGGCCAATGCCGACGAGCGCACCGCGGAGGTGCCCGAGCTCAGGGAGGTGCTCGACCGCCTCATCCTGGCCACGCAGTTGCGTTATCCGCTGATCGGCGACGTGGCACGGACCCTGCGCTTCCGGGTATTCGACGAGCCGCTGATCCGCGCGGCCCGCGAGGATGTGTACGACAAGGTGCGCGGTAGCCTCGCCTACCTGGCCCGGCGGCCCAGCGCCTCCTTCTACGCGCGGCGCGTCGCGGCCATGGTCGACGCCCCGGAACCGTTGACCGGCCTACTGGGGCAATACATCTCGGATCCGAACCCGCTGCTCGAGGTGATCACCCGGCAGTACTACCGGATCCACGACCTCGACGACGTGATGGCCTTCGACCGCTCGGGCCGGCACCTGGTGACCGGCACGTTCGAGCTCGCCGGGGAGCGGCTGCACCTGGTCTCCACGGTGGCCGAACATGCCGACCTGGCGGCCACGCTCGACGTCGTGGCCGACGTGGCGGGGCCGAACGTGCCGAATCTCGTTGTCGACATCTACATTTCGTGGCACGATGCGCCGGCCGACGGGGACGAGCTGTCGGCGGCGCTGCGCACCGAACTGGAAGCGCATCCGCAGTCCGGCACCTGGCGGCGTATCTCGGTGGCGGTCCTGGACGGCGACACCGCCGACGTCCGGCATGTCACCTTCCGCCGCACGGAATCCGGGCTCTCCGAAGACCTCATCATCCGTGACATGCATCCGCTCACCGGGCAGCGCTTGGACCTGTGGCGGTTGAAGAACTTCAACGGCACCCGCCTGCCCGCGCCGTCCGGCATCTATCTGTATCACTCTGTCGCCAAGCACAATCCGGCCGACGAGCGGTTCATCGCCCTCGCCGAGGTACGCGACTTCTCCGCCCAGCGGGACGAGAACGGCGAGATCGTGACCGTACCGGCGATCGAGCGCAAGATCGCGGCGTGCCTCGACGGCATCCGCCGCGCGCAGACGCAGCGTGAGCCGAAGCGGTTGGACCACAACCGGATTGCGCTGTTCGTCTGGCCGGTGATGGAGATCCCGTCCGACCGCATCGAGGTGATCGCGCGCACCATCGCGCCACTGACCCTGGGCGCCGGCCTGGAGGAGATCACCGTCATCGGCCGCCTCTCGACGGGCCCCGACGACACGATTCGCGATGTGGCGCTGCGCTTCTCATATCATTCGAGCGACGAGATCAGTTTCGCGATCACCGAGCCGCCCACCGATCCGCTGCGCCCCCTCGACGAGTACGCCCAGCGGGTGCAACGCGCCAGGGCTCGCGGCACCGTCTATCCGTACGAACTGATTCCGCAGCTGACCCGCGGTCGCGGCAGCTTCACCGAGCTCGACCTCGATTCGTCCGGAAAGCTGGGGCCGGTGGACCGCCCGTACGGCCGCAATACGGCCGGCGTGATCGTGGGGCAGGTGACCACGATCACCGACCGTTATCCCGAGGGCATGACCCGTATCGCCCTGTTCGGCGACCCGACCAAGGCGCTGGGAACCGTCGCCGGGAACGAATGCGCACGCGTGGTCGCCGCCATCGATCTCGCGGAAAGCCTCGGCGTGCCGGTGGAATGGTTCACGCTGTCCTCCGGTGCCACCATCTCGATGGACAGCGGCACCGAGAACATGGACTGGGTGTCGCGCGCATTGCGCCGGATCATCACCTTCACCCAGGGCGGCGGCGAGATCAACATCATCGTCGCGGGCATCAATGTCGGCGCCCAGCCGTATTGGAACGCCGAGGCGACCATGCTGGCGCACACCAAGGGCATTCTGGTGATGACTCCGGACAGCGCGATGGTGCTCACCGGCAAGCAGTCGCTGGACTACTCCGGTGGCGTCTCGGCCGAGGACAACTTCGGCATCGGCGGCTACGACCGGGTGATGGGCCCGAACGGCGAGGCGCAGTACTGGGCGCCGAATCTGACCGCCGCCTGCGACATCCTGTTCGCGCACTACGAGCACGCGTATGTCGCTCCGGGCGAACGTTTCCCGCGTCGGGCGGTCACCACCGATCCGGTCGACCGCGACGTGCGCAGCTACCCACACGTGCACCGCTCCAGCGACTTCAGCGTCGTCGGCGACATCTTCTCCGCCGAGCAGAACCCGGAGCGCAAGAAGCCGTTCGATATCCGCACGGTGATGCGGTCGGTGGTCGACCAGGACCACACGGTGCTGGAGCGGTGGGCGGACATGGCCGGCGCCGACACCTCGGTGGTGTTCGACGCCCATCTGGCCGGCTATCCGGTGACCGTGGTGGGCTTCGAATCCCGCACGATCCAGCGCAAGGGCTGGGTCCCGGCCGACGGCCCGGACACCTGGACCTCGGGAACCCTGTTCCCGCAGTCGTCGAAGAAGACGGCCCGCGCGATCAACGCCGCCAGCGGCAACCGGCCCGTGGTGATTCTGGCGAATCTCTCCGGTTTCGACGGCTCGCCCGAATCACTGCGCAACATCCAACTGGAATACGGCGCCGAAATCGGCCGCGCGATAGTGAATTTCGACGGCCCGATCGTGTTCTGCGTGATCTCGCGCTACCACGGCGGAGCCTTCGTGGTCTTCTCCGGCGCGCTCAACGACAATATGGAGGTGCTCGCGGTCGAAGGCTCGTTCGCCTCCGTGATCGGCGGCGCACCCGCGGCGGCGGTGGTGTTCTCCCGCGAGGTGAACAACCGCACCGCAGCGGACCCGGAAGTACGCGAGCTCGAGGCGCGGATCGCCGCCGACGGCGCCGAAAGGGCCCGGCTGCGAGTCGAACTGGCCGCCCGGCAGGCCGCGGTGCGCTCGGACAAGCTGGGCGAGGTCGCCGCCGAGTTCGAGGCGATCCACACCATCGCGCGCGCCCGCGAGGTCGGTTCGGTGCATTCGATCATCCCCGCGGCCGCGCTCCGCCCGCAGATCGTCGCGGCCATCGAGCGCGGCATGGCCGGCGCATCGGCCTCCTAGCGTCCCGCGCCGGGAGTTGTCATGCGTCCTCGATGCCCGATCGCTTCTCGACGACCCGCTCGAGGGCCCGCAGGTCGGCCTCCAGCTTTCGGAACAGCCAGTAGGTGGCCACGAACGCGAGCCCGGTGATCACGCACAGCCACAGCACCGAATCCATGATGCGCGCACGCTCGTCCTGCCCGAGGAAGCTCAATCCGGTAACCACGGCCACCAGGGGCACCGATGCCGCAATGCCGAGGTAGACCGTGCATCTGCGGCGCAGTGCGCGCAGGTGGGCGGCATCGCGAGCCGTCGTGCGGCCATGGCGCAAATAGATCGGGTACACGCAACGGACGATGTAGAACGTCTGCACGAAGAACGTGTAGGAAACCGCGAACGCGGCACACACCAGCACGAACTCCACCGAATGCACCAGCAGCCGCGGCGGAAGGCGGACCACCGCGGCGAGCAGGGCCACGAACACCCCCGCGCCGATCGTCCAGAACACCAGGGTGAACATCACGTCGAAGTCGGCCCAGAACAGGGTGAACGACCGGACCCGGGCCAGCAGCGCCTCGTCGTAGCGTCTGCCCTTGCGCAGGCCGCGGGGCACCGCGATCAGATGCCGGCAAATGTAGAACCAGCTCGCGAGGGCCAGCGGCCAGGCGATCAGGTGGAAGATGTTCGTCAACCGTAAGAGCTCCGAGCGGGTGGCACCACCGGGCAAGAGCCCGCTGCCGAACTGCATGGTTTGCCCGTACAGGTAGCCCGCCGCCAGGCCGTCGGCGACCAATGCGATCAGCCACAGAATCGGGACGGGATGGCGCGAAAGCCGTGCCCGCCAACTGTTCTCCGGTGGATAGACGAGGTCACGGGCCCGCTCGTCGAGGCACAGATCGAACTGCACAGCCAATTCCGATCCGCTGCCGTAGCGGGACTCGCGATCCGGTGACAGGCAGGTCAGCAACACCTGCCGCAACGCCGCAGGGCAATCGGCGGGAACCTCGGACAGGAACCGCGGATCGATGGGACGGCGACGCAGCTCCAGCATCCGGCCCAGCGACGTCTCCGACATGCCCGCGCATTCCTCGTCGGCGAACGGGATCCGTCCGGTGAGCAGCGCCCACAACATCACCGCCAGCGCGTAGATGTCGCTGCGCGTGTCGAGGTCACCGGCCGTACCCGGAAGCTCCGGATGGCACGCTTCGAGCTGTTCGGGTGACATGTAGGCCAGCGACCCACCGAAGTACGCCAGCGGGCTGGTTCCCCGGATGTGTTGACTGAAGCTGACATTGAAGTCGGCGAGCTTGGGTATCCCGTCGGCGCTCAGCAGCACGTTCGCCGGTTTGATGTCGCGATGCAGCACCCCGCGCCCGGCGGCGTGCCCGAGCGCGTCGGCGAGCCGGCACCCCAGCCAGGCAACCGTTTCCGGCCACGTCATCGCCGCGATCCGGGCCCGCACCGCCGAATCGGTGGCACGAACCTCACCCTTGTCCTCGAGCACCCCGTCGACGGCATCGAGCAACACCCGTCCACTACGGGCATCAACCGGGGTCGACCGCAGTCGATTCAGCACATCGAGCAGCGTGCCGCCCGGCAGGTACTGCATGTAGAGCAGCTTGAGCTCGCCGTCGGCGATCAATCGCTGGTCGAAGATCCGCACGATGTACTCGTGATCCAACTGGGCAAGAGTCTCCGGCTCGGTGCCGTGATTGTGCGAGATCTTCACCGCGACCAGCCGCTGCATCGACCGCTGCCGCGCCAGATACACACGAGCGAACGCACCCTCCCCGATCATCGTCAGCAAATCGAAATCCCCCACCCTGTCACCCGGATTGATCGCCCCGAGCGCGACCTGCGCGCTCGGACGAGCGACCATCGTGCTGCGATATTCGGTCGTGTCCAGCTCGACAGGAGGCCGGCCGATCTCGGTGGCTTCGGGCTCGGCAGCCCCGGCTTGCGTCGGCTCCTCCCCCGCGACCGGCTGCGAGCCGGAGCCACGGCGGAGGGCGTGGTATTCCTCGTAGACCAGGTCCGCAGGCGGTGGGCCGCTGCGCAGTTCGGCGTACTGCTCGCAGTATTCGGCGAGACGCTTGGGAAAGTGATGCCGAACCCAGCGGTTCTCGAGGTCGACCTTGATCAGTTCCACCAGCACCGCACGCCGCTCGGCATCGGCGTCGGGCAGGTACGCCGACAGGTCAGGAGGGCACCCGGACGCGGCCCACGCCTGCTCGAATCGGGCCGCGGCCGCGGCGAGCGCCGTGCGGCTCCGTTCGGCTGGATCGATGATCAGATCCTCGAAGGGCTCATGCACCACATCGGTACCCCGAGACGTGAATCCCCGAGGTGTGGCCGCACGCGACGATCGACAACCACACCTGAATAAACGACACAGCTTCGGCGCCATCCCCTTACCGGCACCCCCAAAGCGTATCGCGCAACCATCGAGCACACACCGATACGCGAGGCCCTCAAGCCTTCAACCGGGGGAACAACGCCTCCGCGTTGCCACGGTCGATGGCCGCGCGCAGGGAGTCGTCCAGCGGGTAGTTCTCGTATTCGTGATTGATGAAGTCGACCGCGGCAGGCGGGGCGAAGGGGAAGTCGCTGCCGTAGGTGATGTGGTCGGGTTCGGCGACCGCCAGCAGGCTCGGTAGTGCCGCGGGAGAGGCGGACAGGGCGACGTCGTAGTAGAACCGCTTCAGCACGGTCGGGTCGACGGCGGTATCGTCGGCCGGAATTGGCTGCTGCGCAGATGTTTTCGCGACGAACATCGCCAAGAGGATCCGAGAGGCGATGTAGGGGACGAATCCGCCGGCGTGGGCGAGAATGAATTTGATGCCGGGATATCGGTACATGGCGCCGGACAGGATGAGACTGAGCGCCGTGCGGGTGGTGTCGAGCAGGAAGTCGGCCGCGAAGCTCGGGATGCCCGGCACCGGCTCGGCCGGCAATTCGCCCGGGTGAATGAAGACCACGCTCTCGCGCTGGTGCAGCAGTTCCAGCAGTGGCGCGAACTCCGGATCCCCGAGGTAGCGGCCATCGTTGTTCGCCAGCAGCACGATTCCGTCGGCGTGCAGGGCGTCGAGCGCGTATTCGGCCTCGGCCAGCGCGCCGTCCACGTCCGGCAGGGTCAGCGTGGCGAACAGCCCGAACCGGTCGGGTCGTCGCCGCACGATCTCCGCGCCGTATTCGTTCACCTCACGGGCCCAGGTCCGGGCTTCGGCCGTGCCTCCCAGGCAGACTCCCGGTGTGGACAAGGACAGGATGCCGGTCCGGATGCCGCGGCGATCCATGAAATCCACGGCCTCGGATTCCGACCACTGTGGTAGATCGATGCCGCCGGGACGAATTCCCCTGGCGTGCAGCAAGTCCGCGTATTTCGGCGGCACGAGGTGTTGATGAGTGTCGATGCGGTTCCCGTGTCCCACGGTTCTCCTCCTTCAGGGACGATTCACGGTCGGCGAAATATTCGGCGCGCCGCGCGGTGCGAGCCGAAGCTACGGGTCACCCGCCCACGGCCTGTGCGAGCCGGGGAAGCTGTCGTAGCGGGTTGAGCCGTTCGACCTCCATACGCTGATCGGTATCGAAGATATCGCTCAGCCCCGGGGCAGGATCATGTGTCCCCGATTGCGGGAGTGTCATGGCACTGAACGGCCAATCCGAGCCGAAGACGATGTGGTCGCGAGCGGTGACCGCGAGCACGCTCGACATGGCCGCGGCCGAGCCGCTCAGCGCCGTGTCGTAATAGAAGTTCGAGATCTGCGCTGCGGTATCCAGCAGCGAGGGCTTCGGCCACCCCTGCGGCCACATCTGCCCCACCACGGTTTCCGAGGCCACGCCGACCCGCCAGGACAGAAAGGGCAGGGTGCCCCCGGCGTGGGCGAGTTGGAAGCGAATATTCGGGTACCGCTGGGTCACCCCGGTGAGCATCATCATGGTGGCGGCACGGGTGGTGTCGAAGGTGAATTCCTCGAGGAAGTCCGGCAGCGGCAGCGCAGGTTTCGCGGTTCCGGGGATGGCCGCGGGATGGACGAAGACATACGCGCGGCGTTGTTCTAGCGCGATCATCAGCGGTTCGAAACGCGGATCGCCGAGATAGACGCCGTCGTAGGCCGACAGCAGGATGACCCCGTCCAGACGCAGGTCGTCCAAGGCGTAGATCGCTTCCTCGATGGCGGCCGGGATATCGGGCATCGGCAGCACCGCGAAGGCGCCGAAGCGGGTCGGGTCGGATTTGAAAAGCCCTGCCGCATAGGTGTTGCAATAGCGGGCCATGTCGGCGGCTTCCTTGCCGGACAGGAACGATACGCCCGGGTCGGACACCGAAAGCGCTTGCGCCTGAATGCCGTAGTAGTCCATGAACGCGATCGCGGCTTCCGGCGACCAGTCCGGCGTCGGGTAGCCACCGATGGTGAGGTGCCCGTGCTCGAGCAGTGCGGCTCGGTAGTCCGGCGGCAGGAAATGCGCATGCAGATCGATGCGGTAGGTGCCGGTGGGCGCGGGCTGCTGGGCGCGGGCAGGAACCGCCAGGTCGATCGGCACGGCCGCAGCGGTTGCCGCGGCGCCGAGCGTACCGGCGACAACGCCGCCCAGAACCCGGCGGCGGCTCATCGTCGCCGGCGGCTGCGGGAGGGATTCGCGCACTTCGTTCATCGCTTTCTGAATGGGGAATTGCGGGAAGGGAGGGCGAAATCGTGTCTGATGGATTTCTCAGATATGATTCGCATACCGTTTTCGACCGGAAGTGAGACCATGGCAGCCGAGCCCGTCACTCGAAATCGCGTCGACCGGCGGCGCGAGCGCACTCGCAACGCGCTGCTCGGCGCAGCACGAAAGTTCCTGTCGGAGGGGCGATCCGCGGTCAGCATTCAAGAGATCACCGACGCGGCCGATGTCGGTTTCGGATCCTTCTACAACCACTTCGACTCCAAGGAACAACTCTTCGACGAGGCGGTGCGCTCGGCCCTGCAGGTCTACGCCGAGCTGCGTGACGGCATCGTGGAGCTCTACGACGACCCGGCCGAGGTGTTCGCGGTCAGCTTCCGGATGACCGGGCGGCTGCAGCGGCAGATGCCGGAAATGGTGAAGGTGATCCTGCATTCCGGCATGTCGATCCTGCTGCGCGAGGAGGGCCTGGCCCCGCGCGCCCGCCGCGACATTCTCGCCGCGCAGGAGGCGGGCCGCTTCGAGCCCATGGATGCGGACATGGCGATCATGGCCGCCGGCGGCGCCCTGCTGGGCCTGCTGCAACTGCTGGACGCCCAGCCCGACGCCGACGCCGACGCCCGCACCGACGAGATGACCTTCCACCTGCTGCGCATGTTCGGCATGAACAAGCGCGCCGCGCAGAAGCTCACCAGCAGTCCGCTGCCGCAGCTGCCGCAGCTGCCGGAATCCTGAGGTCACCCGCCCGGCCGCCGATCAGGTCGGGGGCGATATCGACGATCATGTCCTCCTGCCCGCCCACCAGGCCGCGCCGCCCGGCCTCGGTGAGCACGTCGCGGACATCGACTCCATAAGTGGCGGAGGCCTTTTCGGCATGCCGCAGGAAGCTCGAGTACACGCCCGCACAGCCCAGGGCGAGCGTCTCGCGGTCGGCCTGCACCGGCCGGTCCAGCAGCAGGCGGATCAGATCGTCCGCCACGTCGGTCAGCTGGTTCAGCGCCGCCCGCCGTTTCCGGCCCGCAGCGGGTCGCCGAAGTCGCGGGCGGTGCGGGCCAGCCAGGCCAGGGCCTCGAGCGGATCCCCGAGGCAGGCGGAACCCGTTCCGGTCGAGACGATCTCGCCGTCGATCGCCATCTCGACTTCCCGCGGATCGAACTCGTCCAGGGAAAGCCGATCGGGGCCGAGCGCGAACCATCCGCTGGACGCGTTGTGATGTCATCGAGCCTCCTCGAGATGCCGATCCTGTGCCGTGAGGGGACCGAAGTGTGTTGGCGCCACTCCGATTTGACGGGTCGATCCGAGGACCTGCCGACGCAGCTCGGCGGCCAGCGGGCCGCCTCGTCCGGCCGCGGCGGCGCCGAAGACGAATCTGTCCGGGCGTAGCAGCACGAGCCCGCGGGCGCCGACGCCGGCTTTGCCGAACCACCGGGTCAACGCGCCGGTGTGGTCCTCGACGTCCGTGTGGTCGTGTCCCGCCGAGCGGCCGTCGCCCACCACGCCCTGTGGACGGCCTCCGAAGGGGTAGACGGTGATGAACCGCGTACCCAGCGCCCGCAGCGCGGCGAGGTCGTCCGCGTCGAACGCCGTGCGGGGGTCCACTCCGTAACCGAGCACCGCGAAACCGAGCCCGAGCACATCATCGAGACGCTGATGGCGGCCGTCGTAAGTGCGCACCTCCGGCTGCGGGGAAAGGGTGCCTTCGACCCCGCGCAGCCCGAGTCGATGGCGGGGCAGTCCGAGGTAGGCGTCGTTGCGGAATCGCGGTCGCGGCTTCATCTTCGCCGCGCGAATCCAGCCGCCCAGCCCGGGGACCCGCAGCGCGGTGGCGAGCGCGAGGTCTCGGCCTGCGGCCAGCAGCTTGTTGTCGATGGAGACGAAGCTCTTGTTGAACACCGAAAAGTCGATCATCGCTTTCGCATGCGGCGCGCGTTCCGATTCATAACTGTTCAGAATCGTCTGGCTCGCACCGTGTTTGATGACCGCGGTGAGCTTCCACGACAGGTTGTCCGCGTCCCGGACCCCGGAGCCCATGCCCTGGCCGACGAACTGTGGGGTCATGTGCGCGGCGTCGCCGGCGATGAGGATCCGGCCGACTCGCCACCGGTCGGCGACGACGGCGTTGAAGGTGTAGACCAGCTTGCGCAGCACCTCCACCTCGTCCGGATCGACGTAGCGAGCGATGTGGCGGCGGACGGTCTCCGGATCCTCCATCTCCTCCTTCGTCTGCGAATCGGTCAGCATGAACTCGAAGCGGTGATGCCCGCCCGGCTGCGGACAGGACACGATCGGCAGCTCGGGATCACAGACGAAATTGAAATAGGGCAGATGCCGGAACGCGTCCACGCCGTCCTTGGCCTTCAAGTCCACGACCAGCCAGCGTTCCGGGAAGCTGGTGCCGGTCATGTCGATTCCCAGTTTGGTGCGTACCACGCTGCGGCCACCGTCGCAGCCGACCAGGAACTTGGCCTGCACCCGCTCGGTGGTGCCCGCGTCGATGTCGGCTTCCTGCTTGCCGTACCCGGTACCCCGGCACTCGGCGTGCTCGACGGTGACGCCGTCAGCATCTTGGTCGAAGTCGACGACTACCCGGCCGCGGCGCACGGTCACGTGCGGATATTCACCCAGCGCGCCCTCGAGGGTGTTCTCCAGGTACGGCTGGTACAGGAAGTTCACCACCGGCCAGCTCAGTGGCCGCTCGACCTGCTTGAACTGCACGAGCACGTGGCCGTCGCTGCGTACCCATTGCACGGCGGAGTCGACGTTCATATCGGCCGCGAGTTCTGCTGCGGCACCGGCGGTTTGGAAGATCCGCATGCATTCGTCGTCGGTGTATACCGCGCGCGCGAGGCCGTAGTACTCGGGCTCGCGTTCCAGGACCAGCACGCTGACGCCACGCCGGCCGAGCAGATTGGCCAGGGTCAGGCCGCTCGGGCCGAGGCCCACGACCACCACGTCGTAGTCGGTGTTCATCGGATGCGCCCTCCTGCCAGTTCCGGCACGGTGATCTCCGGCGTGCGCACGGTGCGCAGCACCTGGCGGAGCTGGCCGAACCGGTCCAGCACCGTCTCCCCCACCGGGGTGTGTCCCCACTTGCTGATGCCCTGGTAAGTCGTGGGCTCCCAGGTGGATTCGAGTTCCGGGCCGATGATGATCGGGTTCCAGCCGACCTCGAGTTCGAAGCCCGACGGGGTCACGCTGTAGTACGACAGCTGGCGATCGTTGGTGTGCTGGCCAACCGACCACGCCATCCGGAAGCCCAGGTCCTTCACCCGCTGGAAGGAGGCGAGCATGTCATCCAACGTCACGGACTGAATATTGATGTGCTGCACCCGGGTTCGGATCGGATCGATCTTCACGCCACGCAGATTGGCGATGGCAATGGAGTGATGGCGCTCGTTGACCCGCAGGAAACGGATCTTCATCTTCAACCCGGAGACGTTCTCGTCGATGTAATCGGACAAGCGGGAGTCGAAGACGGTCTCGTAATAGCCGCGCAATGCCTCGGGCTCCCGCGAGACGATCGCGACGTGCCCCATGCCGGCCTCACCGGTCACCCAGCCGGAGCTGAGCATCCGCAAGGGCTCGGCGGTGGTCACCGGCACCGTGAAGATCTCCTGCACCATGCCTTTCGGCCCGGCGAAGCGCCACAACCGCTCCACTCCGCGCAGCGCCGCCTCGTCGGCGGTGCCCTCGGCAATCGGCACGCCGCGATCGGTGACCCGGGCGATGATGCGATCGAAGGTCTCGTGGTCATCGATCTGCCAGCCGAGTGCGGTCACGTCCTCGGCGGGACCACGCTGGACGAGGAAGCGACAGGTGTGGTCGTCGAGGCGGAAGCGCAGCCCGGCGCCCCCGAGGGCGTCGACGTGCATCCCGATCGCGTCCGCGCCGAAGCGCCGCCAATCGGCCTGCCGATTGGATTGCACGACAATGTATCCCAGATGCACCGCGCCGAAGACCGAGCCGTCCGTGTTGGGACGCAGGAACACGTTCACTGCTACGCCCCCAGAAAGGCGGTGGCCAGTGTGTTGAACAGATCCGCGCGCTCCCACTGCACCCAGTGGCCGGTGTTGGCCGCCAGGTACAGGTCGCAGTTGGGCATGGCGTCGACCAGCATGCGACCGCCCTCGGGCCGGTTCACCTTGTCGCCGGTCCCCCAGGCCACCAGCGTCGGCTGTTCGACCTTGCGCAGACGCGAGTCGCGCGTGAAATCCATGCGCAACAGGGTGCGCAGCGCCAGCGGCCCCGACGGCCGCCGCAGCGGCGGATTCGCCACCACGGCCGGATCGAGGCTGGCCTGATAACGCGCCTCGATGAGCTCCTCGGGCACCGAATCACCGTCGAACACCAGGTATTCGCGAATGAACCGGGTGAGCTTCTCCCGGCTCGGGCCACTGCCGGTGTAGTAGTTCAGCAGCTGCTGAAGTCCGGCGGTAGGCAGTGCACGCGTGGTGCCCACACCACCGGGTCCCATGAGGATCAGCCGATTGACCTTCTCCGGCCGGTCCATGGCCAGCCGCAGTGCCGCGGCGCCGCCGTACGAGTTACCGATCAGATGCGCGGAGGCGATGCCGAGCTCGTCGAGCAGCCCGCCCACCGCCTGTGCGAGATCACCGAACGGATCCGCCGGGTCGATCCACTTCGACGACTGCCCGTACCCGGGCATGTCCGGCACGATGACATGAAACCGCTGCGCCAACGCCTCGATATTGCGCGAGTAGTTCGACAACCCGGACGCCCCGGGCCCGCCACCGTGCAGCAGCACCACCGCGGCCCCGGAACCGGCCTCGTCGAAGTAGATCTGCCGTCCCCCGACCCGGACCGTCCGCCCGGTGTCGACGCCCTTGTCGATGCTTGTCATCTCCGCCTCCAGAACCGATGTTGATCAGATCATCAGTTGCGATGGCATCCGTTGTCAAGGCAATTCTGATGAGAACATCAGAAGTGCTGGATTTTGACAGATACGTCCGCATCCGGCGGTGACCGGATCCGGGAGAAGGCCGGTGGCCGTTACAAGAGCGATGTGCGCGGATCCTCACCCGGCCGGTGGCATGACCGGCCAGGCAGGAGCGAATTTCACCGCGGCAGGAGATCGTCGGAAGCCCGGGTGGCGGCAGGTCTCCAGTTCGCCGCACACGTCGTCGAGGTAGGAGGCGAGGCACTGGACGTGGAGCAGGAATTCACGGCAGGCGATGAAGCCGAAGTTCATCTGCCGCTACTGCAACGGATACATCGCGAGGTTCAGCGGTTCCCGAATCGACTACTCCAGCAACGATATTCGCGCACAACGCGAAACCATGCTGCAATTCACCCGCAGCACTGCCACCGCGAAGGATGAACGATCAACCCGTAATCGCCTGTGACGCTTCGGGTTCGATAGCTGCCGCGAAGCGGTGCTCCGCATGAGCGAATTGCAGGATGCCGTCCTCGAGTCTGTGGTGCCGGAAGGTCGGCAGGTCACGGAGGTAGTTCATTCGCAGCCGCCAGGGGGCGCGGTCGCCGCTGCTCGGGAAGTGGGCGCCGCCCCGGCGGAAGTAGCCCGGAGTGAAGTCGGGGACAAACGGTGCGCGGACTGCGTCAGGGTCGTGGACAGGCGTCACGCTGGCGTAAGCGCGCCGGTCGAGGTGGCGTAGGAGCCGGACGACGTAATCGCACACCAGATCCGCCTTGAGCGTCCAGGAAGCGTTGACGTAGCCGATGGTGAAGGCGAAGTTCGGGACGCCGGACAGCATCATCGCCTTGTAGGCCAGCCGCTTCGGGAGATCGACCGGTTCTCCGTCCACGCTCAGCGCGATGCCGCCGAATACCTGCAACTCCAAACCCGTTGCCGTCACGATGATGTCGGCGGGGACCTCGGTACCCGACGTCAACCGGACTCCCGATTCGGTGAGGGTGTCGATCCGGTCGGTGACCATCTCCACCGCACCGGTACGGATCGCCTCGAACAGGTCGCCGTCGGGCACCAGGCACATCCGCTGGTCCCACGGGTCATAGCGGGGAGTGAAGTGGGTGTCGATGTCGTATCCGTGCGGCAAGGCCGATGTTTGGCGGGCGCGCAGCCATGCCCGCGCCCGCTCGGGATACCGGCGGGAGAGTTGATAGATCGCGGTGTCGACGGCGAGGCTCTTCGCCCGCAGCACCCGGTGTGCGATTCCGCGGGGAAGAATCCTCGGTAGCCAGGCAACCCAGCGGTCGCGAGCGGGCACGGACAGCAGGTAGCTCGGCGAGCGCTGCACCATGCTCACTCGCGCCCCCAGCCGCGCCAGCGCGGGACCGAGGGTCATGGCGGTCGCGCCGGAACCCACGATCACGACTCGCTTGCCGGCCACATCCATTTCGTGCGGCCAGTGTTGCGGGTGTACGACTGGGCCCGAGAAGCATTGCCGTCCAGCAAATTTCGGCGTAAAGCCACGATCATAGCGATAGTACCCGGAGCAGCAGAACAGGAAGGACGCGGTCAGGACCACGGTTTCGCCGGTATCGGTTCGCTGCGCGCTCACCGTCCAGCGCTGGGTCGTCGACGACCATTCGGCCGCGACCACCCGGTGCCCGAATCGGATCTGCTCGCCGATTCCCTCCTCGCTCACGGTATCGCGCAGATACGTCAGGATCGATGCCCCGTCGGCGATCGACCGGTCCCCCGCCCACGGCCGGAACCGGTACCCGAGCGTGAACATGTCCGAGTCCGACCGGACGCCGGGGTACCGGAACAGGTCCCAGGTCCCCCCGATGTCGGCCCGCGCCTCGAGGATCAGGCAGCGGCGCTGCGGGAAGGCCCGCCGCAGGCGACTCGCTGCCCCGATACCGGAGAGCCCGGCCCCCACGATCAGCACATCGACATGCTCGACAGCGTCTGCCACGGTAGGAACCCTTCGATCCGGCCCACCCCCTTCGAATTACGGCAGCCTAAACGACAGCCGGCCACGCACCCGCCACGCCTACGGGCTACCGCCTGGTAGCCAGGCACACCCACCGAAGCTGCTTCTCTTCCACAGAGCAAATATTTGAATATATCTTCAATAATAGGCCCTTGCGACCGCCGGAATAATATTGACACACACGTCAATATGTGGCTAGCATCACCACATCGGCCTGGTCTGTCGATCTGCCAGCACCGCCCGCCGAGTCCATGCAGCACACAGCGACCTCCCTCAACCGGCTCGACATCCGGCGGAAGGTGCTGTTCAGAAAGGAAGACGGTGATGAACGACCCTGGCTACACGCCCGCGCCGGGCTACGGCAAGCTACTCCCCGACCCCCCGCCATTCCACGCCAGCACCTTCGGCGCGTGGTTCTTCCTGTTCTGGGCGGGCGCGGCCGTGGTGCTGATCGCCCTGCCCTGGGCCTTCAAGCGGATGATCCGGGACCGTGACAACCTGCCGATCCTCATGTTGATCTCGGGTGCGCTCACCTCGATAGGCGAGCCGATGCTCGACCACGTCGGTCACCTCCGCTGGGCCCACAACCTGCTCGGCCCCGCGTTCGTGAACTTCGATCTCCCGATTCCGGTGCTCATTCCGCCCTGCTACATGCTGTTCATGGGCCTCGAGTCGTACTGGGTGTGGCTGGTCATCCAGCGCGGTGTCGACGTGAAGCGCTTCTTCATGATGTTCGCCGCCATCGGCCTGAGCGACGCGATCATGGAACACCCCGGGCTGATGCTGAACACCTACGAGTACTACGGCCCGCAACCGCTGAAGTTCTACAAGTTCCCGTTCTACTGGTCGTTCACGAACGCGGTCGCGATCACCACCATCGCCGTTGTCGTGCATTTCGTTTGGCCGCTGGTCCGCGAAAAGGGCTGGAAGCAGATCTACATCATTCCGATCGGCCTCATCGCTACCACCGCAGGCGAATTCGGCTCCGGTTTCCCGGTGTTCCTGGCCATCAACGCGAACATCCCGACCTGGCTGCAATGGGCGATCGGCTGCCTCACCGTACCGCTGTCGCTGCTGTGGACCCGCATGCTGGCCGACCTGGTCTGCACGGAGAAGTCGGTGCCGTGGACCTTCTGGGGCCTGTTCAAGTCGCGATTCATGACGCCGAAGCAACGCGAGGCATACATGGACCGCATCGGTTGGGACGACGGATTCCGGCCGGAACTGCCGACGTGGCCGCCGAACAAGTGGCGGGCGTCCCAGGAAGCGTCGGCAGCCGGGTCATCCAACGGGCTCGCTTCGGCGGATCAAACAGCGCCAGTTCGAATCTGAGTTCGCCGTTCGACCCGAAACAGCGTGGTGTCACAACCGAAGTGGTTGCGACACCACGCTTTTCGATCATCCAGAGGAATTGCGAGGCAGTGATGGCAACAGCGAACGACGCGGCGATGGCGACGCAGTACTGACCGGCGCAGGTCGAGCGCCGCGCTTCGGCGGCGGGTAGCACCTACCAGAGTGCGCCCGCGAGCAGGTTGACGAATTGGTCGACCACCGCTTCGAGTTGCTCGTGATCTCCGACGAAACCCGCGTACATGCTCATCCCCCACATCACCGCGATCAGCATCTCCGTGATAGCGGCGAGATCCGCGTCGCGGGGCACCGCGCCCTCCGCTACCGCGTCCTCGAGTGAGGACATGATGAATGCCCGCACATCGTCGAGCTGCCCCAGCGCCCGGTCGCGAAATTCCGGGTTGCGGAAGGAGTCGAACAGCGACGCGGCGATGAACCGAGCCAGCGACCTGTCGTAGGAGTCGACCTGGACGGCGGTACGCAGAAAGGCCGAAAGGCGTTCGACCAAGCTACCTTCCAGCGCAGCCTCACCGAGCCCGACCGCCACCACGCTGTCCCGCGTCGATTCGAACAAGGTCTGATACAGCTCATCCTTGCTGTGGAAGTAATGGTTCACGTTGGTGCGCGTGACACCGGCCCGCTCCGCGATGTCCTTGAATGTCGCGCTCTCGAAGCCGACCTCGCTGAACACCTCACGCGCCGCGTGCAGGATCCGGTCCCGTGTTTCGGAACCGTTCGACCCCGACGGACGGCCCCGCCCCCTGCGCTGTGCACGCGCCGCCTCGACCACGGTTTCTGCCACCTCGCATCCTTTGAGCGCATCGATGCTGGTGAGTCTACTGGGGGTCATGCGAACGGGACCCGCGCGACCGCCCGATCAGGAACGATGGGGCGGCGCTCCAGCCGCGAAACGCTCCGCGAGTGTCACGGCGACACCCGCCGACGGCGTGCCCGTCCACAAGGGGCTGAACCGAGTATTCAATTCGTCGATCCGCGGATTATGTGCCTGGGAGCCGGGTCATGCCTCGGATTGCTCGAGCGAGGCGAAGGGGTGACTACTGGAGCCGGGCCGACTCCAAGGTTCGCGCCGTCCAGGACACCGCCGACGCGCTGCGCACCCGGGTGGTGCTCGAGGCGGTCCGGGCGGTGTTCGACGACGAGGAAGAGGCGCTCAACCATGCGCGGTGGGACATCTACCTGCTGGGGGACGTCGTCGAGCGACGAGCGGACTCCCCCGCGCAGGCGGGGTAGCCGGGGCGGCCGGTATCGCACCGGCCGCTCAGCCCGCGCGCATGTACGACGGCAGGTCGACCACGGAGTCACCGGCCAGCCCTACCCAGTTGGTCGGCAGGTGGTAGATCAGAATCGTTGCGACCGAACAGAATCCGATGACGGCCAGGGTTCGGATCGGTCCCTGCCACCGCGCCGGCCAGCGCTCGAAGCCGCGCTCGACCGGTGACATCCCCTCGGGATGCTCCTGGGCCGCCATGCGCATCCACGTGTACAGACAGCCCAGGGTCGCCACGAAAATGGCTTCGGTGAGCGGGAATTGGTGGATCTGCCCGGGCCAGAGGGTGAGCACGCGGAAGGTCCGCACGTACGCGTACGCGTGTGTGGCCCGCATGATCACGACCTCGACGACGAGATCGAAGAGGAATTCGCCGAGCCAGACCAGGCCGAACAGCGTCACGTTGCTCATGCCCGGGAACCGGGTGCGCAGCTTGTTCGCGTAGACGCAGGCGACGATCGCGACCCCGGCGCAGAAGTAGACGTACATCGGCGGCCCCCACAGCAGCGCCTCGGCGTACCGCCCGGACACCGCCGGGTCGTGCAGGGGCATGAACGGCGACCAGCTACCGAGGTTGACGCTGTGGGCGTTCCAGGCGAAGACGTAGGCGCGCAGGTTGAGCACCACGTCGGCCGCGAACGCCACCAGCCCGCCCAGGACGAATTTGCCGTCCAGGCTGAGCTTTCCGGTGGCGCGCCGGGGTTTGACGACGCAGAACCACAGGAAGCCGGCGAGCACCGCGGTGCTGGCGACCTCCAGCACGCGGATGCCCACCAGCCGCCACGGCTCCAGTTCATCCGGGCCGAGCACCGGGGCCGGCGCGAACTGGCCGTCCGAAAGCATCCAGCGCACATACGCTTGCGCGCTGATGATCAGCCAGACCGCACCGGCCAGGGCCCATACGGTGACAGCGCCTTTACGGCGGTCGTCGGTCGGTGCCGTCGTGGCGACGACGACGTCAGGGTTTGTCATGTAGCTCTCCGAACGAGAGGGTGCCCGGTGGGTCATTTCGGTTGCTGCGGCGTCTGCGGGGACGAACCCTTGGGCGCGAGAGCGGAATCGATGCCGCCGATGTCGGTGATCACCCAGTTGTTCCGGCTGTCGATGGTCAGCTGGTAGGTGGCCGTCGACTGGATTCCGTCGGGCGCTTGATTGTTCTTCGTCAGCACGCTGACGAAACAATCGATCGAGTACACACCGTTCGACTCCGACAGTGCCTTGGCGGCGACCGGCTTGGCAGTCGAAACCCATTGCAGCGGTGAGATGATCTGCTCCATCGAGGACGCGGCCTGGGTCAGCCGGTTCGACAGTTCGGGGCTGGTGCCCTTGGTCAGCCGCGAGCGCCAGGCCGCCAGATCATGGAAGTCCATATCGGCGGCCGCCGTCGCATAGTCGAGCGCGACCTGCTCGGCATGGGCGCGATGCGAGTCGGCGGCACGCATGCTGTCGACGTCACTCGATTTCGCGTGCACCTGCCAGCCGAGGACGCCGGTCGTGACAACCAGTGCCGCGAGCACTCCGCCTGTCACGAGCGTCTTGAGAGTGACGGTGGATTCGCCCGCCAGCCGGCCGCGGCGGACCGCCGCGCCGAGGTGCGAGCGTCCGGCATCGCCTTTCGCGGTGGTCGCGTCGATCCCGGATGCGGTGGAGTCCTCGTCGCGAAGGGTGTCGTCCAGCACTGCTGATTTCTTGCTCATGTCCGTGTTCTTTCCTGAAATGTCTTGTCGGCGTGGAATTTCGGTCGACATGCGGCGCGGTATCACCTCCCCGGGATCTGGACGTGGATGGCCACCGCGTCACCCGAGGCGGTCGCGGCGAGGGCGTTGTCGAGGACCTGCCCCAGATTCACCGTCCGCATCGCGGCGGCCCCGGCCCGGACTCCGGGCAGCAGATCGACACCGAGTACCTGCAGATCCCCGGCGGACTTGTCGAGGAAGCCCTGCAGATCGTCGAGGAACGGACTGGCACCGTATTTGATGCCGTCGCGCAGCGGCCCGAAGTCGACCGCGAAGTGCATGCCTTCGATCACGTCGGTCAGACCGTGCGCGAAACCGACCATGTCGGGCGTGGCGCCCGCCAGATCGCCCGGTACCGAATCGCTCTGCAGCAGCAGCGGCTGCATGGCCTTCAGCAGTGTGGTGAGATTCCCGGACTGCTGAGTAATGGTGGACGCGAGGAGTTCACCGGCCTGGCTCAGATCGCCGAGGACCCGGCTGTCGCCGGGGAGAGCGACGTCCAGCATATGGAAGATGTCCTGAACCCGTTGCGGATCAACCTGTTCCAGCAGCCGCGTGAGCCGTGCCGAGAGCTCCTTGAAGGTCGTGGGCACGACGATCTGCTTCGTGTCGATGGTGGCGTGATCGCCCAGGTAGGGCCCGGCCTCGCTGTCGGGCAGCACGGCGAGGTAGGTCTCGCCGAGCGCCGAGAGGTTGTCGATCCGGAAGCGGCTGCCGGCGGGAATGTGATACCCGTCGTCGTATTTCAACGCGACCTCGATATGGTCGGCCGACGCGTCGACATCGGTGACGGTGCCGATCGCCACCCCGCGCAGCAGGACCCGGGACCCGGCCACCAGGCCGTTGGTGTCCGATACGGCCATCATCGCGGTTTTCGTGTGTTCGAATGCGCCCGTTCGCAATCCGAGATGGTTCATGTACACGAACGAGGAGGCGGCGATGACCGCCATGCCCAGCACGGACACTGCCGTCCGGTTGATCATTTCACGGCCCCAAGCATGCGCAGGACGTTCTCGACGTCGCCGATGAGCTGATCGCCTTGCGGCGCTTCGACCGAGCGGATGTTCACCGATGGATGCTGGACGAACGGCAGTAGCGTCGCTCGCAGGAAGGTGGAGAGCTTGTCCGTGGTCGCCGGTCCGTCGTCCCACAGTGCGCGCAGCGTTCCGCCCGCGCTCGCCAGGGAATCGAGCATGGGCACCATCCACAGGCCGCCTTCGAAGATGCTGCCGATGGACGGCAGTACCAGGCTGACATAGGAGACGATGCTGACGGCCCACCGCCGCCAGAAGTACGTTCCGGAATGGGTGCTGTCGTCGGTGAACATGGTGGACAGCAGCGACGATTTGCCATCGATCGCGACGGCCGTGGCGTCGAATCCATTGAGCATCCGGTCGATCTCGCCGGTGTGCTGGGACAGGTCGCGCAGATCGGTCGACACGACCGAGGCCAGCTGCCGCACATCCTGCATCGCGGGCATCACCGAGTTGATGCGGCCCATCGCGTCTTCGACCTTCTGGATGCTGCCGCCATTGACGAAGTAGGCGAGCACCGCCATGGTGTCCTCCAGTTGCGGCGGCGAGGTCGTCCGGCTCGCGGGAACGGTGCCGCCCGGATCGAGGAATGCGGTCGCGGGGTGGTTCGGGTCCTGATCCAGTGCGATGTAGGTGTCACCCAGCAGGGTGTTCTGCCGGATCACCGCCCGGATGTCCGCGGGCACCCGGGTACCGGATTTCAGCTCGGCGGTCACCGTTACCGCCTGTCCGGCGACATCCACCGCCTTGACCTCGCCGACCTGCAAGCCGTTCATCATGACGTCGGCGCCGGCGGGCAGATTCATCACACTGCCGAATTGCAGGGTGATGTCGTATCCGTTGTCGACGCCGCCGCGCACCGACGGCAGATCGTTGGGCCCCAGTGAGCACGATGTCGTCACGAGGACCGTGCCGCACAAGAAGATCGCGCCGAGCCCGGCCCTGAGCCTCGTCGAATGATTCATCTACTTGCCTTTCGCGAGAACCAGGTCCAGCAGTCCCGTCACCGGGACCGGTGCGCCCGAGCCGATGTCGACCGTCGGCGGCTGATAGCTCATGGTCAGACCGTCCGCACCCGACTGCTGCCGCAGCATCGCGGCCACCGGCGGGATCGACGACAGCAGGCTCGCAATGTCTTTCGACCGTGTCGCGGCGAGATGGATGACATCCGCGACCGGGCCCTTCATGAACGGCCAGATCGCGTCGCCGTAGTTGTGCTGGATGTCATTGAGCGTGGCGACCAGCCAGCCGACGTTGTAGGCGACCGAGGTGGGCCCGGACCACAGGTCGATGCCCGCCGCCAGCACCCCCGGCATCTGGTCCAGGATCGACCGCAGGGTCGCCCAGCGCTGCAGCGCCTCGTCGGTCAGCGGCGCCATATTCATGATGCTGGAACCGATATCGGAGATCAGCCGGTCCGGACTCTGTGCGGCGGAGGCGGCGTGCTGCAGCAGGGCGCGGGCGTTCTGATCGTTGCCGCGCATGGCGTCGTCGAAACCCGCGACCGCCGATTGGAAGCTCTGCTTGCCGTCGGCCGGCGCCATCGCATCGATGAAATCAGCAGCGGATCCAGCGATTTCGGAAATTCTCTTCGGAGTGAAGCTGTGCGACAGCGGAATACAGGAGCCGGAGGCGAGTTGCGCCCCGGATCCATAGTTTCCGACGAGTTCGAGACTGCGATCGGCCAGCAAGGATTTCGACCTGGTCACCGCCTTCGCATCGACGGGGAGCCGACGGTCGGAGGTCAGCGAGAAGGTGACCTCCACGTGGTCGCCTTTCGGCTCGATGCGGTCGATCCGCCCGATCCGGTATCCCATTTGGGTCACCGGGTTTCCGGCGTAGAGCCCGACCGCGTCGGGCATCGCCGCGCAGAAGCCGGACCGGCTCTCCGGTGTGACTCGCGCGGCCACCGCGTAGCCCCCGCCCGCGATGGCGGCGGTGACGCTCACGGCCGCGACCGTGATGATCAGTCGTTTGCGTTTCATGGTCATATCAGCAGGTCCGTCCTGGAACAGGGACGCAGAGCGCCGCGGCCGAGATCGCTCCCCCGCTGACCGTGGCGAGGCCGTCGGGCCCCAGCCAGGCGACGAGCCGGTCCCGCAGGCCCTGCAACTGGTCGATCGCCGGGCCCATGTTCTGCTGGAAGCCCTCGATGGCGCCGCGGATGTTGGTGACCGCGGACAGCACCTCTTCCTTATGGTTGAGATAGAACTTCAGCAGCGGCTGGATCCGGTCCAGCGTGTCGCCGAGCAGGTGGTACGCCTCGTTGAAGCCGGCGTGCCAGGTGTTGTACGTGCTGAGCACGATTTCGATCTGCCGGATCAGCTCGTACACGAAATCCCTGCTGCCATTGAAGGTTTGCAGGTACTCCGCGGCGAGGTCGGTGATGGCGCGGACCTGTTCGCGCTGCTGATCCAGCACGGTCGCGATGCTGTTCATGCCGGAGATCATCGAGCCGATCGATTCCGGATTGTGTTGCAGCGCCTGGGCGACCTGATCGATATCGGCATCGATGGTGCCGCCGTCGACCTTGTCGGTGACCTGGGGAGCGGCTTGCAGGACATCGCCGATCGAGTACGGCACCACGACCCGGTCGACCGGTATCACCGTATCGCCCAGCGCCGCGGTGCCGAGCGGGATCACGGTCACCGCGTAGCCGCCGACCGGGGTCAGCATCCGGACCTGGACCCGCGAGTCGGACCCGATGAAGGTGTCGGCGGCGATCTCGGCCTCCACCCGCACCGTGCTCGGCTGAATGGACACCTTGGTGACCTTGCCGACGGTGATGCCCGCGACGCGGACCTCTTCACCGGTGGACAACGACGAGGCGTCGGTCGTCTCGAACGCGATCGTCTTGCGGTTCAGCGGGTGCAGGTACAGCACGCTCGTGGCCGCGAGCGCGACGACGGCGACGAGGACCACCACCGCGCCGAGCGACATCTCGTTGTGACCGATGCGGCGGACGATCGCCAGCGGGCCGGTGACGCCGGCCGAATTCCTCAGTGCGCGTTGCATACCACGACCTCGCTGTTGTTCAAGAGGACCCGCACCTCGGCCGGAAGGGTGGCGACGCCGTTGCTGCACGCCATCGCACCCGGCTGCGCCGACAGCTGGGGCAGCTGCAGTCCGGCGAAGGCCATCGGCAGCAGCCGCAGGGCGTCGGCAGCGGCGGGCATCGACTGGAACGCCTGCGTCAGCATCGTGTCGACGTCCAAGTCCTTGTTCAAGCCGAGTTCGATGATCAGCTGGTGCACCGGCGCCATGAACTGCGGCCCGAACGTGGCGGTCTTGCGGAACTCGTCCAGTACCGTCATGGCCTTGCCGATCGGAATGCTCAGCGACTGAACGAAATCCATCACCTGGGGCGACCTGCCGCCCATCGAATCCGAGATCCGGGAGAGGTTCGCGGCCAGGGTCGAGATGACCGCTTCGCGGTCGTGCGCCAGATCCGCGAGCTTCTGGACGCTGTCCAGCATCGGGGCCAGACCGCCGCCGTCGCCCTGCAGCAGTGAGATCGCGTTCTGGGTGAAGGTGTTGATCTGATCGGTGCTCATGGTGCTGAGCACGGGCTGTAATCCGTTGAACAGCTGCGTGATATCGAACGAGGGCCGCGTCATCGCGGTGCCCAGGTGATCGACCGGCTTGCCCGCTTGCTCGGGCGTCTCCAGGTCGACATAGCGGACACCGGTGAGGTTCTGGTACTTGACGGCCAGCACCGTGTTGTCCGTGAGGCGGTACGGCTGCTCGAGCGAGAAGCCGACCTCGGCGATGCTGCTGCCATTGCGCCGGACCAGCTCGACCGACTGCACCTTGCCGATGCGCACGCCCTTGGTACGGACGTCGCCGTGCACGTGCAGACCCGACGCGTCGGTGAATTCCGCTGTGTAGCTGGTTGTTCTGCCGTCCACCGGGTTCTTGATGGCATTGATCACGATGACGAACAGCAGTACCGAGACCACCGCCGCGACACCGAGCTTCGCCAGGGTGACGAGAGTCCCGACCTTCGGGCTCATCGCGGCACCTCCGACTGCGGTGCCTGCGGTGCCTGCGGTGCCTGCGGCAGGCCCGTCAGGGCGAGCGGCGCCGCCAGCATCGGCAGATTGTCCAGTACCAGACGGAGATTCAGGGTCTTGGCCCCGTCCGGACCGCTGAACGCGCCGTTGTACCGGTCGACCAGCGTCGAGAGCTTCCCGAGCGCCGCGCCGCCGTCCAGCAGCTGCGGGACCGTGTCGGTCAGCGCCTGGACCAGCTGCGTCACCGGGGTCAGTTCGGTCTGGTGCGAGGCGAGCAGGCGGCCCGCGGAGCCGAAGAGGTTGTTGGAGGCCAGGTACAGACCCTGGTCGGCCTGGTCCATGGCTTCGTCGTCGACGTGGAAGCCGCCGTCGGGCGCCTTGTTGAAGCTGATGTCGAACAGCGCCCAGAGCGCGTCGACCGTCTGGCCGCTGAAGGCCGGGAGCACCGCGAGGATGTCGTTCGCGTGCCCGAGCAGCTCGCTCGGCATCGCCTGCTGGGTCTTGGCAGCGCGGTCGGCGACCACGATGCCGGTCTGGATCAGCGGGGTCAGTCCGTCGGTGTAGCGGATGACCTTGTCCAGGGTCGTGATCATGGACTCGGTCAGCGTGCCGTCGATGGCCAGCGAACCCTTTTCCAGCATCGTGGACATGGTGAAGTCACCGGCCGGCATGCGGTCGAGCACCCGATCCGCGACCAGGTTGCCACCGCCGGCCTTGCTGACCAGGTTCACCGCGGTGATACCGAAGTAGTTCTCGGGCCGGAAGTCGACCTCGAACGAGTCGGTCAGTCCGTGGATCTGATCCGGTCGCAGCAGCAGGCTCATCCGCAGCGAGCCGCTGCCGGTCCGGTCGAGTCCGGAGACCTCGCCCACCTCGGCGCCGTGCAGAATCACCTTGGTGCCCTTGCCGACACCCGGGCCGACGTAGGGCACGTCGACACTCACCGGTAGTCCGTCGGGTTTCTCGTAGCGGGGGCGGACCCAGACGGCCGCGACGATCGCGATCGTCACCACCACGATCACCGCCGCGGCCGCGACGTTCACCACGCGCGCCTGCTGACTGTCCGTCCCCCGTAAGAAGTCCTGATTTCTCGTCTTCCCCATTGCCTATCCCTTGAAGATCAGAAGCGGGCTCAGCCCCCAGATGGCAACCGTCATGCAGAAATTCAGCACCACGATCGCGACCAGGCTGGCTCGGATCGCCCGTCCCGACGCGGCGCCGACACCGGCCGGACCGCCGCTGGCGAAATACCCGTAGTAGCAGTGGATGATGGTCACCACGGCGCAGAAGGCGACCGCCTTGATCACCGAAGCGCCCAGGTCCGGAAGGCTCAGAAACTGAGCGAAGTAATGGTCATAGGTCCCCGCCGGCTGCGCGTGGAAGGTCTTCACGATGATGCCGCCGGTGATGAAGCTGATCACCAGGGCCATCAGATAGCCCGGCAGCACGACGAGCATGCCGCCGATCAATCGCGTCCCGACCACGAATGGAATCGCTTGCAGGCCCATCGATTCCGTGGCGTCGATCTCCTCCGAGATCCGCATGGCGCCGATCTCCGCCGTCATCCGGCAACCGGCCTGGGCCGCGAATCCGATACCGGTGACGATCGGTGCGATCACCCGGATATTGCCGAATGACCCGATGATGCCGGTGAGCGGACCGAAGCCGAGCAGGTCCAGCGCCATGAACGCCTCGATCGCCACCACAGCGCCGACCGCCACACCGAGGAAGAACATCAGGCTCACCACGCCACCGTCGACGATGAGCGAGCCGCTGCCCCACGCCATATTGTTCATGGTTTTCCACGTCGCCTGGCGATAGTGACGAATCGTCTTGGGCAGCAGGTAGATCGTCTTGGTGACGAAGACCGTCACCTGACCGATTTCACCGAAGGCACGAGTAATCATTCGTTCACGCCAACCGTGCCGGGAAGAACATCATCTGCAGCTGGCTCACCAGCAGATTCGTAATGAAGATGCAGAAGACGCTGAGGACCACGGAGGCGTTCACGGCATTGGCCACGCCCTTGGGCCCGCCCTTCGCCTCCAATCCGCGCAGGCTCGCGATCAACACCACGATCGTCGCGAATATCAGGGCTTTCAGGACGGAGAACACCAAGTCGGTGGGTGTCGCGAAGGCACCGAAGGACTGCCAGAAGCTGCCGGGGACAACGTGATTGACATTGGCGGAGATGATCAGACCCGCGCCCACGCCGGCCGAGATGATGATGATGCACAGCATCGGCGCGATGGCGATCATGGCGAGGAACCGCGGCATCACCAGGCGTTCGACCGGGTCGACACCCATCACGCGCATGGCGTCGATCTCTTCCCGGATCGATCGGGCGCCCAGGTCCGAGGCGATGGCGGAGGCCGCCGCGCCACTCATGAGCAGGCCGGCCGCCATCGGCGCACCCTGCCCGACCACGCCGAGCCCACTCGCGGCGCCGGCCAGCGAGTTGGCTCCGACCTGGTTCATGATGCCGCCGACCTGGACCGACACCTCGGCGCCGATCGGGACCGCCATCAACAACGCCGGCAGCGCGGTCACCTTCAACAATGACCACATCTGCTCGATGACCTCATGAATCGGCATACGCAGCTTGATCGAATCCACAACGGCATACCGCACCACCGCGGCGGTCAATTCCGCAGATCTTCCGATAGTGGCGAGAGAGCGCTTCGGCGACTCTTTCACATAATCAACGACCCGAGCCCCGAATCGCGGACGCTGCCGTATCGCCGGTGGTTCCATTGGTTTCTGGGCCGGTTCCGGAGCAACTACCGGCTGCAATGTAGCCGTCATCGTTTATCACGCATTCCTAACTTGAAGACTGTTTACTTCAGATTAAAAACTGAGGATGAGCAGGGGCTCCTTGCCTTCCATCTCATTCGGAATATGTGACATACGATCCCGGCATCCACGATATGTGGTCGGCGTCACTACACGGTCAGCATAGCATAAGTCGGCTTACGTGCAAGACCGTTCGATGCGAACTGAAAAATTCAACCGGAATGTTTCAACAAAAACGGAATACCGTAGGATTTAATAACCGACCATAAACACAACTGCCCTCCGATTCACGAAAGTGAACCGGAGGGCAGTATTTCGAATTGTGTGCGGGTTTTCCGGCCCGCGGGCTTCTAGTTCGATCCCGCGGCCATGGACTCCACTGCCGCCAGTCGCTCGGAGATGGCCTGCTCCCGCTGCCGCTCGACCGCACGGCCGAACAACCGCAGGCCCTTGTCCTCGGAGCGGAAGTGCTTCAGCATCGCCTTCGCCGCGTTCTGACCGGGCATACCGCTGATACCGGCGACCGGGTGGGTGCCCGAACCGGTGAGGAACAAGCCGGGCACCGGCGTCCGGTAGCCCGCGAAACCCGCGGCCGGCTTGCGCGGTCCGAACCGGGTGATGATCGGGTCGACGTGGTACACATTGCCATCGATCGCCCAGAACCGATCCTGAATATCGGGCAGCGCCAGATCCCGGCGGGCCACCTCGAGATCCTCGACGCCCTCGTAGAAGAGGTTCGCATCCTTGATCACGCTCTCGGTGATCTGCTTCTTGGCCTCGTCCCACGGCAGACGCGGAATGCTGGGCGTCAACCCGCTCCAGAACCAGTACAGGTCGCTGCCGGGAGGCGCCATCGACTCGTCGAATGCCGTCGACACCATGCCCAGACCCGGAACATGTTGCGGCACATCGCCGCGCACGCAGTCACGCATTGCGGCCAGCGTCTGTTCGTAGGTGTGGTACGAGTTGCACGCGACACGCAGGTCGAGACCATCGCCACGCCACTTCTCGTGGCGCGTCATCCGGATCTTGCCCTTCAGCGCGACATTCAGCTTGTAGTCCGTGATCCCGCGCTTCAAGGTCGGGATATTGTCGACGGCCACCTGCAGCTTCGGCGGCAGCACGCCCTGAGGCAGCAAGCGGGTCAACGTGTTTCGCGGGCTGCACGCGGTCAGCACACCGCGGCGAGCGTAGATCTCTTCACCGTTGGCCAGATGCACACCGGTGACCCGGCCGCCGCGCACGATCAACTCGTCGACCGGCGAGCTGGTGCGGATCCGGCCGCCGTTGGACTCGATGCTGGCGATCAGCGCCTTGGGCAGTGCCCCGGTGCCACCGTGGAACATCGCGACGCCGTAGCGGCTCAGCACGCCGAGGTAGATCAGCGACCAACCGCTCAGGTCCTGGTCGAACTGCATGAACGGCAGCGCGATCAACAGGGGCGCGCGGATCATGTCGTGCTCGAAGCTCTCCTCGATCGCCTCGGTCTGCGACGACGCCATCCAGCGGCCGATCGCGACCAGCTCGCGACGGTTCTTCACCATGCCCTTGGCGGCCTGCATGATCGCGCGGATCTCGGGGCGGGTCGGGCTGGTCTGCATCAACGGAATGCCGATCTCGACCGCGGCGTCGATGACGCGGTACAGATCGAGCAGGGCTTCGGCGTCCTTGCGGGAGAAGCGTTTCAGTTCCTCCGCGGTTTTGCGCGGATCGCGCCACAGTCCGAGTGACGAACCGTCGGCCGCCAGCTGATAGTGCGCGGGGTCGATGATGGTCTGCTTCAGACCGAACTTGGCGCTGAGACCGAGTTCCTTGTCGATGTTCGTGGTCCGGAACAGCGATGCCTGCATAGAGGCCTCGTTGATCGTGTAGCCCGGGGCCTCGGGCAGGAAGGGATTGGTCGCGGTCATGCCACCCGCGGTCGAGTGCGCCTCGACGACGAGTACATCGAGACCGGCCTGGGCCAGATAAGCGGCGGCCACCAGGCCGTTGTGCCCAGAGCCGACGACGACGACGTCGGCCACGTTGGAACTGGGTGGCATTGATCGAACCTCTCATTCTTCCGTTGGTGCGGATCCGTCCATGCAAGACGGAATAGAAAATCCGCTGGTCTTACGCGGAGGCGCAGTGCCCACCGCCCGCCGACGTCCGTGATCGGAGCCACCTAAGGTCTCCAGGTAGTGATGCTAGCCACTAATTAACGTTGACGTCAATATCGGCGTCTTCTAATCTAGGTTCGAATCGCTACGTACGCAACGTGGCGACAACGCACGACCCGAAAGGTGCACGATGACCACCGGTGTTCAGAGAGTTTGTGCCCTCAGCGGGCCGCTCTTCGCGGCCTCGCTCTTCGTCGGCATGATCATGGCCGGCCTCTTCCCGCCCAAGCCGCCCGGCTGGTCCGCACAGCAGGTCGCGGAGTTCTGGAGCACCGACGCCGACCTCAAACGGGCCGGGCTGATGATCATCATGATCGGCTCCGGCCTGCTGATCCCGTTCGGCGCCATCCTGGCGGTGCGGCTCAAGAAGATCGAGGGCGCCTCCTCGCCGTTCACCTACGTGATGCTGATCAGCGCCGGCATCAGCTCGGTCGCGATTCTGCTGCCGGTCTTCATGTTCGCGGTGGCCGCCTACCGGCCCGACCAGCGATCACCCGAGCTCACCCAGGCCTTCAACGACGCGGGCTGGCTGCCGTTCGTGATGAACTGGCCGGCTGTCACCGGCATGGCGCTGGCCATCGCGTTCGCCATTCTCGGCGATCGCAGCCGGACGCCGCTGTGGCCGCGCTGGGCGGCCTACTACAACCTGTGGACCGGATTCCTTTTCGCCGCAGGCGGTTTCGCGATCTTCTTCAAGCACGGCGTCTTCGCGTGGAACGGACTGCTGGCCTACTGGATGGCCGCGGTCGTGTTCGGCGTCTGGTTCTTCGTACTGGCCTATCTGCTGTGGACGACCACCGGAGCGCCCGCGACCTCGGACGATGAAGTCGTCGAGGCGGCCCGATGACACAAACCGCCGTCGACCTCGAGGTCGCGGTACCCGCGCGGCGGATTCCCGGCGAGGAGGGCATCTGGGTCTTCGTCATCGGAGACATGACCGTCTTCGCGCTGTTCTTCGGCGTGTTCATGTACACGCGTGGACACGATCCGGCCGCCTTCACACCCGGGCAGCCCGGCCTGGACCGGACGCTGGGCGCGATCAATACGATGCTGCTGCTCACCGGTTCGCTACTGGCGGTCCTGGGTGTGAGGGCCTGCCGAACCGCCCCGGCGCGCACCCGGATGGCGCTGTTCCTGTCGGCGGCCGCGTGTGCGGCGGGGTTCGTCGTCATCAAGGCCGTCGAATGGTCGCATCAGTTCGCCGCGGGCCACACGGTGGGGACGAACGACTTCTATTCGTACTACTTCGTTTTCACCGGCATCCACCTGCTCCACGTGCTCATCGGCATCATCGTTCTGCTGCGGGTCGCGTTCGTCGTCCGCAAGGAGACGCTCGAGGCCCGTGATCACGTGCTCGCCGAGAGCGGCGGGATCTTCTGGCACATGGTCGATCTGCTGTGGATCGTCCTGTTCGCGCTCTTCTATCTGATGCACAACGGAGTGTCATGACCACCACGCGTCGCATTGGCCTGGTGTGGGCCGTCCTGATCGCGGCCACCGGCGTTTCCTGGCTCACCGGAACCGAATTCGGCAATCGTTCCGAATCCGCGGTCACCATCCTGCTGCTGACGGTGTCCTTCTTCAAGATCCGCCTCATCGGCCTGCACTTCATGGAGATCCGCACCGCCCCGCGCGGCTTGCGAGTCTGGTTCGAGGCCTATATCGCCGGCGTGCTCGGGATACTGATCGCCCTGTCCGTCCTGGCATAGCGTGGGTGCCGCCGAGGCGGATGGCCGGCGAGACAACGTTCTCGCCGACCATCCGCCAATTCTGCTGCGGGCCAACCTATTTGATGGGAAGTCCTCGCCTCCAGCGCGCCGCCGAAGACGGTCAGCCTCCGGCACAGTTCTAATTTATGTTAAATTTCGTGCCTCGTCCCGGCGGTCGACATCGACGTTATGCATAACACACGACCGACGCGGAGCGGGCTCACCCGGCGGCCATCAGCACACTTCAGGGTGCATTTTTAGCGACCACACCACGTCCCACGCGAGCAAGAGACGGCCCGGCGCGACACCTGACAGTGTGACCGGGAGCATATATTGACATGAGTGTTAATTAGATTACGCTGAGGCCACCGTGCGCGGTGTGTCATACGAAAGATCAGGACTCATGACCGTATCGAAACCGACCGTGGTCGCCATTCCCAATGCGCTCCACAGCGATTCACCCCCGAACGCCTCGTGGAGTTCCATCAACCTGGCCGAGGCGGTCCCGGGTGTGATGACCCCCTTGTGCGCCAGCGCCTGGGTTCCCGCCAGCGAGCTCGGGCTGCGCGCGCCCTTCTTCGCCATGGGCGCGCTCGACGTCGACCGGCGGCCGATTCCGGCGAATCCGCTGGAACGGATCACCAATGTCTTCTACGGCCGCATGGCGGTCCGGGTCGATTTCCTCTGTGAGATGGGCGATCTGATCCCGGGACAATCCGGCGAGGCGCTCTCGCGGGATTTCTTCGGCTTCGTCCCACCCGATTTCGTCAGCAAGCCGTCGAACCGACGGCTCCCGATGATTCTGATGCGTTATCCCCGAACGCTTCTCGGCATCGCCGACGAGATCGAGCGACGACGGCGCGATACCGACGCCTGGTGGCGGACCGCCATCACCGACAGCGCCGTGTTCGACCTGAAGGACGCGCAACGACTCCTGGACCAAGCGATGGATCGATTCGCCGACAACCTCGCCATGCAGGCGGTGGTCAGCGCGTGCGCGATTCAACCGGTCTACGAACAGCTCACCACGATGGCCACCGCCGCCGGCACCGTACCGGCCGACCTGATGCGCGGGCACGGATCACACGAGGAGAGCGCGGTCCTGTCCGACCTCTGGGCAGTCTCGCGTGGGCGTCTGGAGCTGCCCGAATTCCTGTGCAGGCACGGATATCACGGCCCCGGCGAGGGCGAACTGTCCACCACGGTGTGGCGCGAGGACCCGTCGCCGATCCTGCGCATCATCGATCAGTACCGAACCCTGGACGACACCGCGGCACCCGAGCAGACCGAGGCCGATTCCGTCAGTCGCCGCGAGGCGGCCGAACGCCGACTGTTCGCCAATCTCCCGTGGTCGAAGCGGCTGCCCGCGCTGCTGCTCCTGCGACTGGCACGCCGGTTCGTGCCGCTGCGCGGCGTCGGCAAGGTCTCCTACCTGCAAGCCCTCGACGTCATCCGGGCGTGCGCCCGGCACATCGGCGCGCTGCTGGTCGCGACGGGCCGGCTCGAAACCCCCGACGACGCTTTCTATCTCACGCGCGCGGAGATCACCGGCTCGCTCGGCGGGGACCTCCGCGCGATCGTGGACCGGCGCCGTACCGATCGGAGGCTGTACCAGTCACTCGAGGTCGAGACCTCCTGGACCGGTACGCCCGTCGCGACACCGATCGAGGTTCCGGCGCGGGAACGAACCAGCACCTTGTCCGGTGTCGGCGCCTCACCCGGTGTAGTCGAAGGACGCGCCGTGGTGGTGCTCGACCCGTCCGACGCCGAGATCGACGCCGGCGACATTCTCATCGCACACACCACCGACCCGTCGTGGGTCTCGCTGATGTTCCTGTCCGAGGCCCTGGTCGTCGATATCGGCGGCATGCTCAGCCACGCCGCCGTGGTAGCGCGGGAACTCGGCATCCCCTGCGTCATGAACACCAAGAACGGAACACAGGTCATCCGCACCGGTGACGTCGTCCGCGTGGACGGCGCCAGCGGCTGTGTGGAGATCATTCGCACCACCGAAGGAGATTCTCTGTGAACGCCAGCCTCACCACGACCGCGGCCTGGGGCCCGCTCGCCGAACCCATCCACACCGACGCCGCGGCGCCGGGCGATCCGGTCTGGAAAGACAATGCGTACCTGTCGTTCTGGGATACCGACGCCGAGGTCTTCGGCACCCTGCACGTGTCGACCTCCCCCAACGACGAACGCGGGCGCCGCACGCGCTGCAGCATGTCGGCGGGCGGTCGCACCGCCGAGATCATCGAACGCCTGGAACCCGGCAGCTTCACGAGTTCCTCCATCGACTTCGGGCTCGACGGGGTGGTGCGGGTCGAGCACCCCGATCTGACCTTGGAATTGACCAATACGCCGCTGTTCGTGCCCGCGGACTACGCGGTCGGCGGACTCATCCCCGAACTCGTCCCCGGCAAGCCGCTGCAGCACTATCAACAGGGCTGTGCGATCGCCGGGACCGCGACCTTCGCCGACGGCACGACCCACACCTTCCAGGGCTACGGAATGCGCGACCGCACGTGGGGATTCCGCGACGAGTCGGCCCAGTGGATCGAGTACGCCGGCCTGATCGCCGTGTCCGAGGACAGTTTCCTCACGGCGATGAAATTCCTCGGGGCGGACGGCACGGTACGCGGCGACGGCTTCTACATCACGGGCGAATCGTCCACTCCCATCACCGGTATCGCCTTCGCTCGCGACGCGGCCGCACAGTTCGTGCGGGCGACGCTGACGCTGGCCGACGGCTCCGAACACGTCGCGCACCTCGCCGATCGCGCGGCCGGGTTCTGGGTACCGATGGGCGCGGCGAGCGAAGGCCCCGCCTTCGGCACCTACGACGATTTCATGCGGCTGGTCCTCGATGGCCGACCGGGTGCGGGACTGTTCGAACAGGGCATCCTGCACCGCGTTTGGTGATCGACCGGCACCGACCAGGAGTACGAGGAATGAACGACGAAATTCAGATTCTGCAAACGACCAGGCTCAAGGGACGCCCCCGGATCGAGGACCTGAGCGAGAGTCTCGGTCTGACGCGCGACGCCCTCGAGTCGGCTCTGCATCCCCTGCTGGAAGCCGGTCTGCTCGAAGAGGTCAAAGGGCGCGTCAAGCTGACCCCCGAAGGCAGGCAGCGGCTCGAAACACTGTTCGCGGCCATGCGCGCCGGCACCGATCAGACGACCCTGTCCGCCGCATACCACGAATTCGATTCCTACAATTCGCGATTCAAGCAGCTGGTGACCGATTGGCAGCTGATCGACGGTGAACGGCCCAACGACCACACCGACGCCGACTACGACAACACGATCATCCGCCGGCTCTCCGACCTGCACGCGAACTTCCTCGAGCTGGTCGCCCGGATGGCGGGTATCGCTCCCCTGCTGTCGGACTATCCGCGCCGATTCACCGACGCGCTCGGCCGGATCACCGCGGGCGAGCACCGCTGGCTGGCCGCACCGCTGATCGACAGCTACCACACCGTGTGGTTCGAGCTGCACGAGAACCTCATCGGGCTCGCGGGCCTGTCCCGGGTCGCCGAAGCCGCCGCCGGGAGGGCCGAATGAGTACGCATCCTTCTGTCGTACAGCTCGAGGGTCTCGCCGGTCTCGACCGAAATGTGGTGGGAGGCAAGGCCTGGAGCATCGACCGCATGCTCGCGCTCGGCATTCCGGTACCCCCGGCGTTCGTCCTGACCACCGACGTGTGCCGCGACTACTACGCGAACGGCCGGCGAGTCGACGACTCCGTCTGGGATGCGATCCCGGCGGCCATGACAGAGCTCGAACTGATCACCGGCCGCCACTTCGGCGCCCCGGCCCGGCCGTTGCTGGTGTCCGTCCGCTCCGGCGCCGCGACCAGCATGCCGGGCATGATGGACACGGTGCTCAATCTCGGCATGACCGACGAGGTCGAGCGGGCCCTCGCCCTGGAGAGCGGGGATCCCGGCTACGCGGCCGACACCCGGCGGCGATTCCTCGAGCAATTCGAGCGGGTGGTCGGGGTACCGGCACCGCTGGACCCGTGGGAACAGTTGCGGCTCGCGGCCACCGCGGTACTGCAATCCTGGAATTCCGATCGTGCCATCCATTACCGCCGCGACCGGGGCATCCCGGACGATGGCGGCACCGCGGTCACCGTGCAGGCCATGGTCTTCGGCAATTTCGACGACAAGTCCGGCACCGGAGTGCTGTTCACCCGGAACCCGCTGACCGGCTCGGCCGAACCTTACGGCGAATGGCTGCCGCGCGGGCAGGGTGAGGACGTCGTGTCCGGCCGCGCCAATGCCCTGCACCTGGACGACCTGGGCGCGACGATGCCGCACGTCCACGCCGAATTGATGGCCGCCGCCACGCGTCTGGAAGAGGACCGGCGCGACGTCCAGGACATCGAGTTCACCGTCGAAGGCGGCACGCTGTGGCTGCTGCAGACCCGCAACGCCAAGCGGACTCCGGAAGCCGTTGTCCGGCATGCCGTTCTGCATCAGCGGCAGGGACTCATCGACACCGGCGAGGCGCTCGACCGGATCGGCGCCCAGGACATCCAGGCACTGCTCACCCCGCATCTGGACCCCGCGGCGGTCGCCACGGCCACGCGGGTGGCGAGCGGAAAGCCGGCGTGCCCGGGCATCGCGTCGGGGGTCGTCGTCACCGACGCCGACGAGGCCGAAGACCGTGCGGCCCGCGGCGAATCCGTGATCCTGGCCCGGCCCACCACCGACCCGGATGACGTCGCCGCCATGTCGGCGGTCTCGGCCGTGCTCACCGAGTTCGGCGGATCGACCTCGCACGCCGCGGTCGTGTGCCGCGAGATGGGTGTGCCCTGCATCGTCGGCTGCGGCGCGGACACCGTCACCGCCCTGGCCGGACAGTACGTCACCGTGTCCGCGACCACCGGGACCGTCTATCACGGCGGGCTGCCCATCATCACCGGTTCGGAATCCGGGGACCCGGACCTGGCGCTCCTTTCCGATTGGCTCCGAACCGAACTCGGCGCGGCGGCCACCGGCAGCCTGCCGGAACTGCTCCGGCTGCGCGCCCACCGCCTGAACACCGAGGGGACCCCATGACCGACCGCCGGACCGTCTACTCGCTGCTCGACTCCCCGGGTTGCGATCCGCGGAAGACGTGGACGACAGGCAATGTGGCAGAGGCGTTTCCGGGTGTCTTCACCACCTTCGGATTCACCTTCATCCACGAGCCGATGGAGCTCGCCTTCCGGAAGATGTTCGTCCGGCTCGGAGTGTTCACACCCTCGCAGATCGTGCTGCCCGACCGGATCGAGGACATGTTCTGGACGCTGTTCGCCGGACGCGCGGCAGCGAACATCGACATGTTCCGTGACCTGGCCAACCTCATCCCCGGCACCTCGCCGACAGCGATGGAACAACAGCTGTTCGGCTATGTCCGCCCGACCACCGTCGACGCCCCCTCGTACCGCAGATACCCCGCCATCCTGGCCAAGGCGCCCTGGACCGTAGCGACGCTACCGCGCCGCCACGACGCCATGTTCGCCGAGTTGCGTCGCTGGCGCCTCGATCGGCTCGCCGATATGGCCGCCCGTACCGAGTCCGAATGCCTGGACCTCCTCGCCGACGCGCGAAAGCGCTTCGAGCAGATCATGATCGAACACCTGGTCGTGGCCTTCGTCAGCTCGGGTCTGGCGGATCGACTGCGCGACACCGTGGCCGAGCTGGGCCATCCGGGTCTGGAAGCGCAGCTGATGTCCGGCGTGGGTTCCGACGAGAACGAGGTCGCGCACGATCTGTGGGCGCTCGCCCACGACGAGATCACCCTCGACACCTTCTGTGACCGACACGGCTACCACGGCTCCAATGAAGGCCAGCTGTCCGGCGTATCGTGGCGCGAGGATCCGGCTCCCATCCTGAACCGCCTCGCCGACTACCGCGCCATTGCGGCCGACAGCCCGCGCGCACCCCGGCAGCGCAGCCGCGAACAGGCCGCCGTCCGCGAACGCGCGATGGCCGAACTGAGCAGTGCCACTTCGGGATTCAGCCGCCGGACCGTCTCTGTACTCACCGGGATCACCGCGCGCTTCCTGGCGCTGCGCGAACAGGGGAAGGCCGGCTATCTGCTGACCTTCGACGTCACCCGCGCTGCGACCCGGCGACTGGGCGGCCATCTGGTGGCACGCGGCGTGATCGATCGCGTCGAGGACGTCTTCCACCTGTCCTACGAAGAGCTCGTCCGCGGCGTCGACGGCGATCATCGCGAACTCGTCGCGGGCCGTTCAGCCGGGTACCAGGAGCGACTGGACTACCGGTTGCCGCAGTCGTGGACGGGACAACCGGAGGTGCGCAAGGCCGGAGAAGCCACCGCCGCAACGCCTTCCGACCCGAGGATCATCACCGGTGTCGCCGCCAGCGGCGGCGTGGTGGAGGGCAGGGCCCGGGTCGTCCGCGATCCCGACACCGTCGAGCTCGAGGAAGGCGACATCCTGGTGTGCGAGACCACGGACCCCAGCTGGGTCTCGCTGTTCCTGGTCGCCGGCGGCGTGGTCACCGACCACGGCGGGCTACTCAGCCACGGCCCCATCGTGGCCCGCGAACTCGGCATTCCGTGTGTCTGCGGAACCGAGAACGGCAGCTACCGCATCGAGGACGGCCAGCTCCTCCGGCTGAACGGCGATCTCGGCACCGTGGAAATCCTGGGCCCGCAGGGCGCCCCGTGACCGGCCGTGCACTCCGGACGTCCGGCCTGCGTCGCCGGAGTATTCGTATTCGCGTGCTGGCCATCGCGCTCATTCCCTGCGCGACCCTCGTGGTGACGGGTTCGGTAGCGGTGGCCGAGCTGGTGGATGACGCCCGCTCGGCCCACCGCTGGTCCGAGTACCTGACCGAGCAGCTCGATCCGCTCGTCACCTTCATCACCGCCGTACAGAACGAACGAACAGCCAGTCTCGCAGCGCTGGACGGCAATCCGCAGACGAGCGCCGACCTGCAGCGGCAGCGGGCGAAGACCGACGCCGCGCTGGCCGAGATCGCCCGGCTGGCACCGCAGATGCAGGCCCTCAACGAGAAGGCTGTGGCACAGTCGACACCGGCGTTCGCCGCGCTCGCTGCTCAGGCGCCCACCGTCCGGAAGAATGTCGATGCCCGCCAGGCGAGCTCGACCGAGGTGGACGAGTTCTACACCCGGCTGGCGGATGTCATCGCAATGGGTCTCGAGGGGCTGGCGCGCTACACCCCCGACTCGCTGACCGCCGCCGAGGAGATGAGCGCCTCGGACCTGATGCGGATGACCGATCTGCATTCGCGGGCAATCGGTTTGGCCGCCGCTGCGGTGGTGCACGGCCCGCTGCTGGTCGACGATCGGCGCCGGGTAACCGAACTGACGGGCGCGTACCGGCATCAGCTCGACGGGCTGACCTCGCGCCTCACCGGCGCCGATCAGGCACGGCTGCGCAAGCTGAAAGAATCTCCCCAATGGCAGACAGCCGTCGCCGCGGAGGACCAGCTGGCCGAAGAGGGCGATCTTCCCGGCTCTCTCAGTGCGTGGCGGGCCGCCGAACAATCGGTCGACGCCGAGCTGATGGCCCTGTTCCAAGATCATGCACACTACGCGAACGGCTTGGCCTCCGACGCCGCGCATCAGTCGCTCGTGCGTTCGATCCTGGCGGGGTCGGGCGTCGCGCTCATCGCACTGTCGACATTCGCGCTCGCCGTGGTGCTGGCGAACCGCCTCATCCGACGGCTGCGCTGGTTGCGTTCGCGGACCCTGGAGCTCGCCAACGAGACGCTGCCGTCGATCGTCGGCCGATTACGCGAAGGCGAGCACGTCGACCTCGACGCCGAAATGACCGTGATCGATGCCGGGATCGACGAAATCGGTCAGGTCGCAGCGGCATTCGGGACCGCACAACGCACGGCCATGACCGCTGCCGCCGCCGAGACGCGTACCCGGGAAGGATTCAACAAGGTCTTCCTGGACATCGCCTACCGCAGTCAGGTCATCGTCCGCCGTCAGCTCGAGGTCCTCGACCTCGCCGAGAACAAGCAGGACGATCCCGAACACCTCGAGCTGCTGTTCCAGCTGGACCACCTGGCGACCCGCGCCCGGCGGAACGCGGAGAACCTGCTGATCCTCGGCGGTGCGCAGCCCGGTCGCCGCTGGCGGCAGCCGGTCGCGCTCGAGCAGATCGTCCGCAGCGCGGCCTCGGAAACGCAGGATCTGTCGCGCGTCAGCGCGATTCGACTGCCGGAAGCCCATGTCCTGGGCAGCGCGGTGGCGGACCTCATTCACCTGCTGGCGGAGTTGATCGACAATGCCACGGCGTTCTCACCGCCGCAGGCCCCGGTCACCGTGCACGGCAATATCGTCGGTCGCGGAGCGGTCGTCGAGGTCGAGGACCAGGGCCTCGGCATCCGATTCGACGAGCGCGAACGGCTGAACGAGTTGCTTCGTGATCCGCCGGACTTCCAGGAGATGGCCCTTGCCGGACAACGGCATCTCGGACTGTTCGTGGTGAGCCGGCTGGCGCACCGCCACGGGATCACGGTCAGCCTGCAGGAGTCCGCCTACGGCGGGATCAAGGCGATCGTCCTGGTCCCCGCGAAGCTGCTGGACTCCCACGTGCTCGACGCCGAGCCCGCGCTAGCGGCGATCGGGTGGAGCGCGGGGCCCCCGACTGCGATCGGCACACCCGTACGGCCCGCACACGACCCGGTTCCACGATTGCCGGCTCGCGATTTCGAGCAGCTCCCCCCATGGCCGGCCGAGATCATCGCGGATGTGGTCGATGCGAACGGATCGGCCCCGGCCGGAGAACACCACCCCACGATCCAGTTCGAGAGCCGCCATGCAACGGCTCACGGGGCGGGTTCCCGGAGCCCACTGCCGCGGCGACAGCGGCAGACGCATCTGGCGCCGCAGCTACGGGCGGATGACGACGCATCCGATACCCCGCCACTCGCGAACGCCGATCGGCCCCGGCCGGCCGCACAGGTGCGCCATGCCATGGCCTCCTTCCAGCGCGGCACCCGGCAGGCGCGGGCCGACATCTACCAGGACCCCGAAACATGAACGGTCACAACATGAACAACGACGCGCAGGTCCATAACCGCAGTGCACTGGATTGGCTTCTCGACGGTCTGGTGAACCGGCTGCCCGGTGCCGAGCACGCGCTGGTCCTGTCCGCCGACGGCCTGTCGCTGGCACGCTCGGTCGGCCTCGATTCCGAGGACGCCGAACACCTCGCCGCCATCGGATCGGCGCTGCACAGCCTGGCGCGCGGTGCCGGAACTCGTTTCGGCAAGGGCGCGCTGCAACAAACGGTCGTCGAACTCAGTGCGGGCTATCTGGTGGTGACCGAAGCCGGACAGGGCGCCTGCCTGGCTCTGCTGGCGGACATCGAGGCCGACCTCGGTCTGGTGGCCTACGAAATCAATGTCATCGTCGGACAAGTCGGCGAACAGCTGTCGGCGACGCCCCGCAGCACGCCGGGTGCGCTGCGAACACCGTGGGTGCCGTGAACCGCCACGAGGACGACGCCTGGGCGTTCGAGGACGACCCGGGTCCACTGGTCAGGCCCTTTGCCGTGACCCGAGGCCGGGCCGGCAAAGACCGTCACAACCTGGACATGCTCACCCTGGTCATCGCGGTGCGTTCGGAAACCGAAGTGTCGACCCTCGACCGGGAGTACGGCGATATCGTGCGGCTCTGCCAGGGCAGACCACAGTCGATCGTCGAGCTGGCAGCCCATCTACACCTGCTGCTGGCCGCGGTCAAAGTTCTTGTCGGCGACCTGATCGACTCCGGCTACCTCATCTTCCGCTCTCCACCGCCCCCGGCGAGCGGACCCGACCCTCTACTCCTGCAGGCGGTGATCGATGGCATACGCAGGCTATGAAAACGCCGGCGGCCCTTCCCACTTCGGCAATACCCACGTCGTCAAGCTGCTGATCGCCGGAGGTTTCGGAGTCGGCAAGACGACCCTGGTCGGCACGGTCAGCGAGATCACTCCGCTGCGGACCGAGGAACGATTGTCCGAAATCGGTGCGGCCTTCGATGATTTGACGGGCGTGGAGAACAAGACGACCACGACTGTGGCGCTGGATTTCGGCCGCATCACACTGGGCCCGAACCTTGTCCTCTATCTCTTCGGCACTCCCGGGCAGGACCGATTCTGGTTCATGTGGAAGGAACTGTCGGTCGGCGCACTCGGCGCGATCGTGCTGGCCGACACCCGTCGCCTCGAGGACTGTTTCCCCGCGGTGGACTACTTCGAATCACGTCGCATCCCGTTCGTCGTCGGAGTGAACTGCTTCGACGGCGCCGACATCTACGACGAGCAGGAAATCCGGATCGCTCTGGATCTGCCGCTGGAAGTCCCCGTCCATCTCTGCGATGTCCGACATCGAGAATCAGGAAAGGCCATACTGATTCGCCTGCTCGAGCACATCCAAGGCAGCACCGCGCCGAGCCGTCGACCGGCTGTCGGATAACACCCGATATTCGGGTACCGGCCTTCGCATCTCGACCCCTACTGGAGACCGGTCGCTACATCGGCGGAAGCAGCGTCGCCTGAGCGGGATTCAGCGCGTCGAGCAGGAAACTCAGGTAGCGCCGCCGCGCGGCCTTCTCGAGTTCGACGGCGCCGAGCGCGGTGATCACCATGGCGAAAACGTATGGCACGTCGCGCGGTTCGAGATCGGGGCGCAGGTTTCCTGCGGCTTGAGCGCGTTCCACCGCAGGACCGAAGATCTCGTCACTCTGCGCAAGGAAATCCGCGGTGACCTCGGTCAGGTTTCCGACCGAGGTGGCGAGCGCCCGTTCGCTCTGAATGATGTCGGCCACCCGTTCGGCGACGTCGAGCAGAACGGATCGAGGCAGGCCACCCTTGTCCAGCTCGGCCAGCATCGGTAGGACTTCGGTGGTGAGGATCCGTTCGTAGACGGCACGGGCCAGCGCCTCGCGGTTGGGGAAGTGCCGGTACAACGTCGCGACGCCGACGCCCGCTTCGCGCGCGATGTGAGCGAGGGTCGCCGAGCCGCCCTCGGTGGCAAACAGCCGCCGGGCCGCATCGATGATCCGGGAGATGCTTGCGAAGGCGTCCGTCCGAAGCGGTTTCGTCGCCACGCAGACATCGCTCCTTCAGTCGATTCACCGATACCGGGGTTGTGACCGAGCGTACCTTGCGAGCCAAAACGATAGTTCACTACCGTTTTGATAGCTGACTATCAGTTTTCTCCGTGGCAGGACCGTTGTGGCCGCCGCCGGGGTGTGCCGAGAGGAATCACGCAATGTCGACCCTGCTGTATCGCATCGGAAGAACCGCCTATCGGCGACCTTGGCACTTCATCGCGCCCTGGGCCGTCGTTCTGACGACGATCATCGGCCTGCTCGCCGTCTACCCACCCCAGCTGAGCAGCGAGGTGCGGATCGACGGCACGCCCGCCCAGAACCTCATCCACGACCTGGCCGGGAAAATGCCGCTGATGGCAGGTGGACAGGGCATCATCGCCTTCGAGACCGAGAACGGCTCACGGATCGACTCCGGAGACAACCTCGGCACGCTGCTCGCGGCAGTCGACAAGGTGTACACCAGCGACCACGTCATCGACGCCCGCGCGGTACTGAAGCAGGAAGCCGCGAAGGGGATGAACAGTCCCACCATTCGCGCCGCTGGAGCTACCACGCTCTCCGGAGCGTCATCGGGTCACGCCGCCGCCGCTACCCCGTTGACCATCAACGGACAGGCGGTACCGGGCGTAATCATCTCCCCGGACAAGACCAGCGCCATTCTCCAATTCCAGTTCGACAAGCAGACTTTCGAACTCCCCACCGACACCATCGATAACACAGTGGAGGCAGCGAAACACGTCACCGCCGGTCACGACATCGCCGTGCTGCCGTCGGCATCGATGGTCCAGGTGCCCGCCATCGTGGGCGCAGGTGAGGTGGCGGGCGTCGCGATCGCCGCACTCGTGCTGCTGGTGACCCTGGGATCGGTGGTTGCGGCCGGGCTACCGCTGGTGACCGCGTTGACCGGTGTCGGCGTGGGCGTCGGTGGCGCTCTGGTGGTGTCGCATCTGGTCTCGCTGCATTCGCTCAGTGCGGTCCTCGGGCTCATGATCGGCCTTGCCGTCGGCATCGATTACGCACTGTTCATCGTCAACAGGCAGCGCCGCTACATCCTCGACAATGACGCGAGCGCCGAGGAAGCCGTGGGCCGCGCGCTCGGAACCTCGGGCACCGCAGTGGTTTTCGCGGGCAGCACGGTCGCCATCGCACTGACCGCGCTCGCCATCGTCCGGATCCACCTGATCACGACCATGGGTATCGCCGCGACAGTGACGGTGGTGATCGCCGTCCTGGCCGCGGTGACGCTACTGCCCGCGCTGCTCGGCCTGACCGGCGAGCGAATCTGCTCGACCAGAGCACGCCAGCGGGCTGCCTTCAGGCGGGCCACCGATGCACCCTCGCGGCGGGCACGCAAGGTCGCGACCACCTGGGTAGGCATGGTGACCAGGCACCGGTTCCTCGCGGCGGCGGCCGCGCTGATCATTGCCGGGCTGCTCGCGTTCCCGGCCACACAGATGAGCCTCGGACTGCCCTCGGGTGCGAGCTACAACCAGGGAACCGCACAGCGTGAGAGCTACGAGGTTGTGAAGAACCGCTTCGGTCCGGGATACAACGGGCCACTCGTCGTCGTCGCCGACGCCGGAAACCGGGAAGGTCCGATCGCCACCACCGATATCGCTGCCCTCTACCGCGATCTGACGCAGCTGCCCGGCGTCACGTCGGTGACACTCGGCGCTGTGAGTGGCAATGGCCGGACCGTCGTCTTCTCGGTTGTGCCGAGCACCGGGCCCACGGACTCGGCCACCGAGCAACTGGTTCACGAGATCCGCGGCGAGGCACCAACTTTCGCGATCGAACGGCATGCGGACATCGGCGTTACCGGATTCACCGCACTGGGTATCGATGTGTCGGCACGCCTCGCCCACGCACTCCCCGTCTACCTGGCAGTGGTGGCGGTGTTGTCGATCTTCTTGCTGGCCTTGGTGTTCCGCTCCATCCTCATCCCGATCAAGGCCACCCTCGGCTTCGTGCTGAGCATTCTCGCCGCGTTCGGCGCCACCACCGCCGTTTTCCAGCAGGGCTGGGGTCAGACGCTCCTCGGATTCCACGCCACCTCACCGATCCTGGCGGTACTGCCCATCGTCGCGACCGGCCTGCTGTACGGGCTCGCCATGGACTACGAAGTCTTCCTGGTCTCCGCTATGAAGGAAGCCCACGCGCACGGACAGCACGGGGACGAGGCCATCGCCCACGGTTTCGAACAAGCCGCGCGAGTCGTGGTCGCGGCCGCGGCCATCATGTCGGCCGTCTTCGCGGGCTTCATCTTCAATGACGACCCGATGATCCGGCAGTTCGGCTTCGCATTGGCGGTCGGCGTCGTCGTCGACGCCTTCGTGGTGCGCATGCTGCTGGTGCCCGCCGTGATGTCGATCTTCGGCGATGCCGTCTGGTGGATGCCGCGCGCACTTCAGCGTGCACTGCCGAATATCGACATCGAAGGACAGGGACTCGACCTCGAACCAGCGGATGAGCTTCCCGCTCAGCAGGATCTGGTTGCGTCCGGGTCATAACCCCTCGACGCCCCGGGGTGTCTCTCACGAACGCGATTCGGCGGGGACACCCGGGGCGATCGCATGCCGAACCCCGACCCCGCCGGAAGGTACGGAGCGGTCGCAGCCACCCACCACTGGAAGCGGTGATTATTTTAATATAAATTAACTTCTGCACTGCCCAGTCGGCCCACAGCCGGCCCGGATCGAAGGATGCCCCGATGAACGCTCGAGTCAGGAATCTCTGCGCACTGGGTGGCCCAGCGGCGCTCATAGTCACGCTCATCGGCTGGACGATCGCAGGCATGCTTCCGCTTCCGCTGAGCCCGTCGGCTTCCACCGACGACGTCGTGCGCTTCTACACCGAGGACCCGACCCGGGTGATGATCGGCTTTGTCACGGCCTCGGTGGGCGTGGTGCTGATGCTGCCGATGTTCGGACTCATCTCCATGCACATGCTGCGCATGGAGGGCCGCACGCCCCTGCTGACCTTCGTTCAACTGATCGCCGCCGCGGTGACCGTCATCATCAACCTGGTTCCGCAGATGCTGTTCGCGCTCATGGCATTTCGAACCGACCGGGATCCGCACACCTTGCAGCTGATGAACGATGTGACCTGGATGATCCTGTTCACCCCCATCATGCCGTTCATCATTCAGAACCTCGTGATCGGCACCGCTGTTCTGAACGACAAGCACGGCATCTTCCCGCGCTGGAGCGGGTATCTCAACCTGTGGGTCGCCTTCGCCTTCGTTCCCGACGTGCTCGCGTACTTCTTCCTGTCCGGCCCCTTCGCCTGGAACGGCGTCTTCGTGTTCTGGCTTGCCCTCGGCGCGTACGGCGCGTTCCTCGTCGGTATGTTCTTCGCTGTTCGACAGGCGAATTCCACGCTCGACGAAGCTCTCGGCGCGCCGGCACCGGCAACGGCATGACAGCGTCGGGATCTTTCGACGCCGTAGAGCTGCCGAGGTTCGTCTGGGACGAAATCGACTCGGGTCCGGGGGCCGTCGGCCAGGCGAAGCCCGACCCCGGCGACGCGCCGGGCGAGCTGGGTTTGTGGGTATTCATCCTCGGCGACATGACCCTGTTCGGTCTCTTCTTCGCTGTCTTCCTGTGGGAGAACCGGCGCGACCGGATCGCCTTCGCCGAATCGGCGGCGCATCTGCACCGATCGATCGGCGCCGTCAATACGCTGGTATTGCTGCTGAGTTCCTACCTGGTGGTCGTCGCACTGCACGCGTACCGGCGAGACGCGATGGCACACGCACGTGTCGTGCTGATCGGAGTTCTCGGGTGCGCCATGGTGTTCGCCGCATTGAAAGCCGTCGAGTACAGCGCGGCGATCACCTCCGGGCACGTGGTCACCAGCAATATGTTCTGGACGTTCTACTTCATCCTGACCGGGATCCATCTCCTGCATGTGTTGATCGGCGCGATCCTCGTGACGCTCTGGCGCCGGAAATGCACCGACGACAGGGCCGGAACCACCGCCACCCGGTTCCCGGAGATCGCCGCCGTGTACTGGCACATGGTCGATCTGCTGTGGGTCGTCATCTTCACGCTTCTCTACGTGGGGTGTTATTCATGAATGCAGTCGATATCCCGCCCAGGGCTACATGGGTCTGGATCGGCCTTGTTGCCGCAACATGCGTGACCTGGTGGTTCGGCGCGGACCATCCGCTCGCCTCGATCAGCGTCAAGTTCGCGTCCGCCGCCGCGGTGGCCATCGCCTTCGTGAAGGCATATTTCATCGGATCGGAATTCATGGAGTTGCGATCGGCACCGCTCGTCCTGCGGCGCGTGTTCCAAGGCTGGGTGGCTATCTTCGGTGTGGCTGCCATAGTCCTGTCAGCCATCTGACCGCGAAGGCGGAAGCGGCAGGGGCGGCTAAGGTTTCTTGTTGTGCCGCTCCTGCCGGCGCGACAACGCGCCCACCGCCGTTGCCGTACCGGCCATCACAAGGAAGTACGCGGCATAGAGGGCGATCAGGATCATCATGTGGACGTAGGCAATTCGATGACTGCTTTGCCGACGATCGATCCCTGTTCGAGAGCGGTGAGCGCCGCGCCCGCGTCGGCCAGCTCGTAACGCGCGCTCACATAGGGCCGGAATCCGGATCCGGCCAAGTCGCTCAGGGCGGCCATGGTCTCCACGAAAGCCGCAGGGCGAGAATGCAGGTACTCCCCCCACGCCACGCCCGTGACCGAGATATTGCGCAGCAGTAGCCGATTGACCTTGATCGCCGGAATCCCTTCGCCCGAGGCGAAGCCCACGACCAACAGTGTCCCTTCGCCGGCCAGCACGCGAACCGCGTCATCGAATGCCGCTCCCCCGACCGGATCCAGCACGTGATCCACACCCACCCCATCGGTGAGATCGCGAACCTGCTGGGCCCATCCGGGCACGAGCCGAACCACGTGGTCCGCGCCCAGCGCTGTGAGTCGCTGTGCGACGCCTTCCCGGCGCGCCACCGCGATCACGGTGGCGCCCAGTGCCTTCGCGATCTGGATGGCGGCGGTTCCGATTCCACCGGCCGCTCCGAGAACCAGAACGCTCTGGCCGGGACGGACGACCGCACGCCGGGTCATCGCGAAGTGCACCGTCTGGAAGTTCGCCGGCAGCGCGGCGGCCTCACCGAAATCGAGCTCCCGGGGTTTGGCAGCCACCATCTCGGGCGCGACAGCAACGAACTCCGCGTAGCCACCCAGTTCCGGGCAGAAGGCCACGACTTCGTCGCCCGGGGACAGCGCGGTGCCGACCGGCGCGGAGACCACGATGCCGGACACCTCCACGCCGGGCACGAACGGCGGCGAGACACGCAGCTGGTATTGCCCGTATGTCATCAGCAGATCGGGGAAGTTGACGCCCACCGCGCGGACGGCCACGACGACCTTGTCGTGAGCGACGGGCACCGGCAGCGATGAAACGCGCAGGGCCGACGGACCGGTCAGGTCCGTCGCCTGCACGGTGGTCATGAACGGAACCTCAGACACCGAGTCCCACCGGGGCATCGTTCACGATCTGGTCCAGATACTCGGCCATACCGAACAATTCCGAGCCGTCGTCGGCGATCCACCGAATCTGGTTCTCGAGGATTCGCGTGATCTGCTCGGCCCCCGAGTCGTCGATTTTGCGGTGTCGCAGCGGCACGGTGGCTCCGACGTCGCCGATCATGCGCCAGCTTCGGCCGTCGACGGCAACAAGTTCCACAAGAATGCGGCGCGGCGTGTCCTTCTCATCCCGTTCGGTGCTGACCCGGACATCGATGCAGCGGTGCACTTCGAAGCCATTCCAGACGAATCCGCCCGTCAGCGGCTCCCCGTTTTCGGCTCCGAAGTAGGCGCCCATGAACCCGAACACGGGGCTCGAGCCGTGTAGCCACCGATAGAACCACGGCGCTTGCCACGATCGCGGGCCCCACGAGTGATCGCGCAATCCGGCACCCGCGATCTCGAACGGGGTGCCGTCCACGGCGATCGTGCCCGCAACGGCCATGATCTGCTCGTAATGGTTGGGCGCGAACGCCGGACCATCGCCGTCGAAGTTCTCCGCGTAGGGATCGCAGAGCCGGCTGAAGGTCAGCTCCACGACGCAATCGACCACCGGCGTACCCGCGAGTTTGCGTGGGTCGGAAAGAATTTCGGGAGTGTCGAGAAGATTCACCTCCCCATCGAAGGTGACGCCGAGCATGGCGAACGGTTCGACCACTCGGAATTCGAGACCTGCTCCCGACATCGTCTCGTTCGTCGTCGCCTCGGGCCGCGCGAATCCGAAGGCGAGTCTCCCATCCGGAAGATAGATGCACACCGTCCGCTCGCCACGTCCCTCGTTGGGGCGGTTGGCCAATCTGACGAATCCGCTGATCCGATTTCCCGGGGAGTGGAAATGGAAGTACATGGATTCGTTGAAGTTGGACTCGCCGCCGACCGGGTGCGTGTAGTCGTCCTCCGGCTTCACTGCTGGTCTCCTCGGGTCGCGCGTCGGCTGCCGTGATGGGCTCCGTGAATGAACACGGCCGCCTCCTCGAGCAGGTAGCCGATGGTGGTGTCCAGTTCGGCGAGGTCGAGTGCACCGTGGTCGCCCATGGCTCCCGATCGACGGCGCAACAGCACGCCCTGCAGCAGCGTCGCCGCCCGCCAGTGTGAGAAGGCACGGTAGTAGCCGATCGAGTCGGCATTGAGACCGGTTGCCGCGCAATACATGTCGATGAGCTCATCGCGGCTCGGGAAGCCGCCGGCCCGGGTCGGGCTGGGCATGATGATCCGCGGTTCGCCGGGACCGCGCCAGTCGTCGAGCAGCCAGGCCAGGTCCGCCAGCGGATCGCCCAGCGTCGCCAGTTCCCAGTCGAGGACGGCGGTGATCCTGCCGGACTCGACGAGCAGGTTCGACAATCGGTAGTCGCCGTGGGTGATCACCGACCGCTGCTGCCGCGGCGCCTCGGACTCGAGCAATGACCGCACGTACTGCCAGATCCGGTCGTGCGAGCTCCGCTCACCCCACTGCGACCAGTTCCTGACCGCCCGCCGGATCTGCCGCGGCAGAAATTCGGTGTCTGGCCCGAGGCCCTCCAGCCCCACGGACACCGGTTCGAGGGAGTGCAGGCGCGCGAACACCTCGATCACCTGTCGTCCGAGCTGAAACCGCTGTGCCGGACTCAGCTCCGCCGCATCCGATTCCTTCTCCAGCGGCGCACCCGCCATCCGGGTCATGACATAGAACGGACCCGCCTCATCCGTCCCGATCACGGTCGGGAGCGGAATTCCGGTGTCGGCCAGTGCGTTCAGGATTCGGGCCTCGCGCAGCACATTGTGCGCACTGGGGTCGTGGTTGCCCGGCGGCGGCTCGCGCAGCACCCAGGCGGCACCCGCCTCATCGCTGATCAGGCTCGTGATGTTCGATTGCCCGAAGCCGATTCGCTCGATCCGCAGCGAACCGTTCACCTCGGTGCGTTCCGACAACCAGCACCGAAGCTGTTCGGCCCGTGTCACCTCCGTCCCGGTCATGTCACCGGCCCTCGAAGGTGGGCTTGGATTTCGTGATGAAGCTACGCACCGCCCGGGCAGCGTCCACCGTCGCGCCGGTGCGAGCCAGCGCGTCGATCTCGGCCGCCAGCTGTTCGGGCAGCGTCGAGGACTCGGAATTCCGGAGCAGGGCACGGACTTCCGCGTAGGCACGCGTCGGTCCCGCCGCCAGTGTCTCGGCCCGGTTCATCGCGATCTCCTCGAGCTTTTCCGCGTCGACGACCTCCGAGATCAAGCCCCACTCGCGGGCTTCGCGAGCATCCAGGACGCGGCCCTGATACAGCGCCTGCGCCCGGCGCAGTCCGACCAGCCGTGGCAGGTACCACGAGGTGCCCCCATCGCCGGACAGTCCCAGCGTCGAGAATCCCGTCGCGAACTTGGTGCCGTCTGCCGCAAGCGCGACATCGGCGCAATAGACCATGCCCAGCCCGCCGCCGCCGACCGAGCCGTGCACGGCGGTGACAATCGGAACCGGCAGTTCGGCGAAGACTCGCAGGGCATCGTGGTACGGCGTCACCATCCGCCGTAGGGTTGTCGACAGTTCCTGCGGCTCGGTGTCGGCGAAGACCGTGATGTCTCCCCCGACGGTGAAGGCCGGGCCGTTGCCCAGTATCACCAGGGCCCGCAGGTCCGGTCGCGCAGCACAGCGTTGCGCGACCTCGTACAGATCGTCGGCCATCGTCTGGTCGATCGCATTGCGCTGGTGGGGCCGGTTGAGCCGCAGCACGGCGATCCCGTCCGTCACCGAGAACTCGACTGCACGAAGGCCGCTGTCCGGGGTCAGGGCGCGGCTCCATCGTTCGGTGTCGGTGAGTTGGACGAGCCCGCTGATCCGGCCCTGCGTGAAGGTCAGAATGTGAATGAATTCCGCGTCCAGCTCGCCGTTCCCGATCCGGGCGTAACCGGTGTACCGGCCGATGACCGCGAGCCGCCCGTCATCGAGCCAAGTGAACTGCGCCGGAACAGCACGCGCCGTGTAGTGCTTGGCGATGCGACCCCAGAAGTCACGCCGCATCGCGTCGGGCCCGTAGTAGACGCCACCGAGCTCGAAGGGCATCCCGTCGGCGGTCCGCCCCTCGAACCGGGGATGGAGAAGGACCTCCAGCCGTTCCCGATCCCCTGCGGCCAGCGCGTCGTACAGGCCGACCGCAAGCTGCCGGGCCGCATCCCGTTCGTGCTCCGGCAACGGAGACGTCGAGCCATCGCTTTCAGCGTTCATCGTCGAACCAGCTCTCAGAAATTTTCTTCTAATATAGATTTAAAACCGTAGTTGAGGCTGGTACATGGGGTCAAGCCGCCGACTCCTACCGGGCTGGAACACCGCGTTCCGACTCAGCTCGGGGATGCTGCGCAGTGTCCCAAGCGCCAGCTGATTCGCGCACAGGCCAGGGCACCACGGAGCCCGTTTTCAACGTTGACGCTTCGCGGCGGGTCGGCGCCTCGACCTCAGCGAGGCCGATCGTCAACAACAGTGCGACGGTCACGATGGTGACGGTGAGGATGCGCGGCAAGAGCAGGTCCACCGATTTGAACACGCCGACGATGCTCAGCGCGGTGAGGGCAACACGATGCAAAGACATTGCCGGTCACCTCGTTTCGCCCTTGTAGTCGCGACCCGACGAAGCGGTGGCGAGGTGGCGACCCAAGGGCTCACCGGGCATAGCCGACTCCTTCCAGCACGACGGTCTCCGGATCCGAGACCTGGCCGATGTCCACCAGGATCGCTTCCTGTGCGCTTGGCGGGAGTGTGTGCAGAATCTGGCGGACCCGCTCGCGACGACGGCCCACCGCGCCACGCACCGGCATGCCCGGCTGCGCCCGCATCTGCGGGATGATGCCCTCGATCTCCTCCGCGCCACCGGCGTGGTGACCCGAGTCGAACATGGCCTGCTCGCGGGCCATCTGGGCTTCGTCCTTCTCCTCCGACATACCGATCGGGCCCTGCATACGGCCGTTGAGGAACTGCTT
>NZ_JBSGCB010000059.1:0-55114 GCF_053601595.1 Nocardia sp. NPDC004711
CCCCGGCACCGACCACTTCCTCCTCACCGGCAAGAAGTGGCCGACGTCCTATGAAGTGCGTTTCGTCCCCGCCTGATCTGGTCCATCGCGACCGGCTCGCGGCCCGCCGCGGTATCCGATTCCAGGGCGCACACCACCGGGAAGGACTGTTTGCGGTGAATCAGGTCGCTGTGCGCCGGTTTTCCGGTGATCTCCGGATCGCCCCAGATGTCGATGAAGTCGTCGACGAGCTGGAACACGAGCCCGATCTCGATGCCGAAAGTGTGCATGGCCGACACCACGCGGTGGTCGGCCCCGGCGCACAGCGCGCCCAGCGCGCACGCGCAGCCGAGTAGCGCGCCGGTCTTCCCGGCGGCCATGGCCAGGTACTCGTCCACGCTGACGGTGGGCCGGGTTTCGAAGGCGCAGTCCGCGTACTGGCCCCGGCACAGCGTGACAGTGGCCTCGGCCAGCCGGATGACCGCCTCGGAGGTGACGGTCTCGGGTGCGCCGTCACACAGCACGCCGAGCGCGACCGCCTGCAACGCGTCGCCGAGCAGCGTCGCATTGGTCTCGCCCCAGACGCGCCAGACCGTCGGCCGGCCGTGCCGGAAGGGATCGGCGTCCATGACGTCGTCGTGGACGAGCGAGAAGTTGTGCAGCAGTTCGGCGGCCGCGGCGGCGTGCACCGACCCCTCGACCACGCCGCCGCAGGCCGCGGCCGCCGCGAAGGTGAGGGCCGGGCGCAGCGCCTTGCCCTGCGCGCCGGTGGCCGTCTGCCCCTCGGGATCACACCACCCGAAGTGATACCCGGCCATCACATCCAGGGGTTCGGACAGCGCGCCGACCGCCGAGCGCAGCACCGGATCGATGGCGACCCGGGCCTCGGACAGGCGTCTGCGAGCTCTCCGCTCGGTGTCGACGTCGAGCGGGCGGGATAGGGATTCGAGTGTGCGGGCACAGGTTTCGTCACGGTCGGCGAGGGCGGCCGCGGCCGGACGGGACAGGCCCCACCGGCGCTTGCCGTCGGTGTGCTGTCCTGCGGTGAATCGGATCGGTTTCGACGCTCGCATAATCGGCCCCGCTCGCTCGGACACGGTTGCCGCAGCCACCCGATGGCGGCTGGGCAGCCATGCTCAGAAGAAGCTCATGGTCCCATCACAGTCTGAAACCTGAGGGTTGCCCGCGGATTTCATTTCGGCAACGCCGGAAGGTTTCCTGCTTCAGGTCAGTGGCAGCCCGTGCTCGAGCGCCTCCGCGGGTGCGCTCGTGTAGCGGGCCGCCTGGTAGTGGTAGTCGTGGTTGGCGCGCACATAGACGGTGTAATTCTGGGCGGTGACCAGGGCGTCCGCGCGTTCGCGGCCGGTGAGGCCGGCATCGTCGAGCTCGGTCGGCAGGCGTTGCACCGCCTCGATCATGTGCTCGACGCATTCGGAGAGCATGCCGTTGACCAGTTGCCGGGCCTGAGCTCTGTTGTGCCCGTGGTGATACTGCGCGAGCAGTACCGAGTTGTAGAGGTAGCCGGAGGCCTCGTCCGAGGCAACCGACAGCACATCGTTGAACAGGCCCATGTGTTCGACGGCCGCCATCCGGAGGCTGCGCATGGCGGGCAGGTGGCGGACGGCGGCGGACAGGTCCACGCCCTCGGCGCGTTCGCTGATATCGAGAAACACGAACAGTGCCACGCCGTCTCGCCGATGTGCGCGGTAGGTCTCGAGGTCGGGCAGATTGCCCGATAGCCGGCCGACGCTCTCGGTGTAGTAGGTCCACAGCCAGTCGTGGATCTCCCGGCGCACGCTCCGCCGCCAGGCTGCCGACCGGCCGTGGCACAGCCGCGGCCACAGCTCGGCCAAGGCGACGGCCAGCACGCCGGAAGGTGTTGTCGTACCGTCCAGTACGGCCTCGATGGCGGTAATGGCCTCCAGACACCTGCCTGGATCGGGAATTTCGATGTCGAACTGATCGTCCACGATGAAAGCCCATGCGGTGTACTGACTCAGCAGCGTGAGCTCGTCGGCGTCCGCACTCGGACACCAGAGGGCATACATGCGCGCCGGGCGGGTGCGTTCCATGCGCCGCCGGGTGGGCTCGGTGGGAACCAGCCCGTAGGCCTCCAGCCAGGACCACATCCCCGCTTCGGCTTCCGGCTCCGCCGGATTGACCCCCGCGGCGTCGAACGGCATGAAGAACTCGATCGCTTCCATACGAAACTACCTATCCCCCAAGCGTTTTACCGGCGACACCGTAACGATAACGGCATTTCGGACGTTTGAGCTCGCATTTGAAATCTCACTCATTAGGATTTTGCGGGCTTGACGGTCGTCAGTCGGGCAGCCGGACCAGGCGCTGTGCACCGTCGAAGAGGGTCCGCTCGGCCACCCGCGTGGCCGCCAGCGCGGCCAGGGTCGTGGCCGCGAGCAGCATGTACATCACGACGATCTGATAGCGGATGGCCGTCAGCGGATCCACGCCCGCCAGAATCAAACCCGTCATCGCGCCCGGCAGACTGATCAGACCGACCACCTTGGTCGAGTCGATGGCCGGGATCAGCGCGGTGCGCAGCGCCGAACGCTGATTCGGCAGGAACGACTGGTACGCCGAAAGACCCAGTGCCAGCCGCGCTTCCACGGCATCACGGGCCCGGCGCGCATCCTCGACCAGGCGGCGCAGGGCGATTCCGGTCGACTGCATCGCCGACGACACGATCATGCCGCCCACCGGTACCACCACCCGCGCCTGCGTGGAGATGATGCCGAGCGCGATCAGCGCGCCCAGAGTGATGGACGCGCCGAACGCCACGCCGATGGTCGCCGAGCGCGTCGCGTGCGGCAGTCCCGCCCCGCGTCGCCCGGCCACCTGCCCGGCGATGACGATCATCAGGACCACCCAGCCCAGTGCGCCCGGCAATCCGGTGTGGCGGAACAGGATCAGCAGAATCGCGCCCACCGCGACGAGCTGCACCCCGGCCCGGGCCGCCGCGATCAGCAGTTCGCGGGTCAGATGCAGCTGCTGCCGGTAGGCGATGGCCGCCGCCAGGGCGACCAGGACCAGCGACGCGCCGACGCCTGTCCAGTCGGGCACCGAAAGTCCCTGGGTCATGGCTGATTCCCCGCTTCCGCACCGCGCGTGAGCCGCCCGGCGGCCAGCGTCCACACCTCGTCCGCCACCTCGGCCACGAATCCCGGATCATGGCTGACCAGCACCACGCTGCCGCCGGCCGCCACATGCGCCCGGATCAACGCACCGATCGCCACCGCCGACGCCCCGTCCAGCGCCGAGGTCGGCTCGTCGAGCAGCAGCACCCGCGGCTCCACCGCCAGCGCCCGCGCCAGGCAAACCCGTTGCGCCTCACCCCCGGACAGCTCGGCGCAGCGGCGCGCAGCGAACCCGTCGGGCAAGCCGACCGCCCCGAGCAATCCGCCCACCCGCTCGTAATCGACGGCCCGCCCCACGCGCACCTCCTCGGCGACCGTGTCGGTGAGCAGCACCGGACGCTGCGGCACCAACCCCACCTGCCGCCGTAGCGCCAGTACATCCAGGTCGGCCACCGGGATCCCGTCCAGTAGCACCCGGCCGCTGTCGGGCTCCCCGAACCGATTCAGTAGCCGCAGGAGGGTCGTCTTGCCCGCCCCGCTCGGTCCGACCACCGCCGTGCACCGCCCGGCCGCGAAGGTGGCATCGGCCTCGACGAGTACCGAGGTCGATCCGTGGCCGAGACTGACCCGGTCCAAGACAATGCTGGGCACCGCCTCACCCTGCCCCACTCCGGATCGGTGGTGCGGTGCGGGGTCGCCCACTCGCGGGAAGTCGCCGGCAGCCCGGCGATCCGACGCAAACCCTCCGGCGCCGAGGTCGATCAAGGGTGTGCGGCTGGTTGGTGGTCGGCAAGCACCGCGGTGATGAGGCCAGGGAATCGATCGTCGATTGCTTCGCGGCGCAATACCGGGTAGCGAGCAGTGCCTTCTGACCAGCACTCGGTGATTCCGGTCGTAAACAACTGCTTGAGGTGATACGAACAGGTCGAAGCAGGCAGATTGACGTGCTTCGCGATCTCGCCGGTTGTGCGTAGTCGACCATCGGAGAGCAGGCGAACGATCTCCAGGCGCGCCTGATCCCCCAGGACACGCATCACCGCCGCCAGATCCAGCTCAGGTGCTGGGTTACCTCGTAAGCGCTTCGCGGACACCATCAACCCATGCTATCCTTTAAAGTATTTCCAAATGTTTGGAAATATAGAAGGAAGCGGAGAGATTGGAGCACATCATGGTTGCGGTTCCCGCTGGCTACAGCGATCTGCTCGAACGCCCGCTGTACGGGCACCTGGCGACGACCCGGCCGGACGGTACGGTGCAGGTGAGTCCGATGTGGTTCGACTGGGACGGCGAGCTGCTTCGGTTCGCGCACACCACCAAGCGCCAGAAATACCGCAATGTGCAGATCAACCCGCAGGTTGCCATGTCAGTCTCGGATCCCGACGATCCGTACCGCTACCTGGAAGTGCGCGGCAACGTCGAGCGCATCGACCCCGACCGAGGGTCGAGCTTCTTCCTGCATATCGCCAACCGCTACAAAGAGGCGGAGCGTCCCGCCGACGCCCCGCCCCCGGGGCAGGCTCCCGCGGACGCCCCGGACTGGGTGGTCATCGTGGTGCGCCCGACCGGCTTCAGCAAGCATTAGCCCAGCGAGCAGCGGTCCCGAGAGCGGACCAGGAAGTGTCTCGAAGTGGTGGGGCGAGCGGATCCGACCGATGCGCAATGGGCGCGGTTGGAGCCGTTGTTGCCCCGAGTCCACGCCCCGAGCCCGTGGCTCCGCACGCGTGAACCGGGACCCAACCCTCGACATCGACGAATCCAACTCGGCCACATCATGATCCAACGCCACATTCAGTAGCACAGACCCGGGCAAGTGCTGTTGCGGTCGGTCAATAGGTGAGGTGCAGAAATCGGTAATTGCCAGTAGGACGCGGTAGCGACCGGTAGGTCGTCAGCGAGCAAAACCCCCTGCTCCGGGCAGTTGGCGTGCCGCCGAGCTCGGCGGTTCTCATTCGCCCGCAATATCTTTCGGAAACGGCAAGATCAAGGCCCGCCTCGCCGTACGCTGGCCCACCGTCCCTGAACAGTTATCGGCACCACTCGGAGGCACCATGCTGTCCCTGCAGGAGATTTCGGACCGCCTGGAAATAGAGGACCTCATGGTCCGCTATTCCCACGCCGTGGACACCCACCAATGGGAGCTGCTGGACGAAATCTTCACCCCCGACGCGCACATCGACTACACCGCCATGGGCGGCCCGGCCGGTGACGTGGAATCCACCAAGAAGTTCCTCGCCACCGTCATGCCGAATTTCTCCGCCTTCCAGCACCTGATCAGTAACTCCTCCATCCGCGTGGAGGGCGATAACGCCACCGCCCGCACCATGTGCCACAACCCCATGCTGGTCACCGCCGCCGACGGTACGCGGCAGCTCATGCTGTGCGGGCTCTGGTATCACGACACCTTCGTGCGCATGGACGGCGAATGGCGCATCAAGCAGCGGGTGGAGGAGAAGAGCTACATGTTCATCGCCCCCGACGCGGTCCCGGGCACCTGAGTCCTGCGGGGATCACTCCCCCGTCAGCAGCTCGATGAGCGGCGCGAACCGGTCCATGTTGTGCTCGAGCACGGTGATGTAGTTGAACCCGAAGCGTTCCCGGCGTTCGCGCAGGACCTCGGCCATCTGCGCGGCGGTGCCGACCAGCAGCACGGGCAGGTCCTCGGGCGCGCCGGTGTAGCCGAAGGGCAGGTGCTCGGTGAGGTAGGCGACCGCGGCCTCGCGGTCGGCCGGTGCGGCGATGCCCTGCACGAGCAGGTTGAATTCGACGGCGCCGGCCCGGTTTCCGAGCAGCCCGCGCACATAGTCCGTCTTCTTCGCGGTCGAGTCGGCGTCCGCGAGCGTGAGCAGCCCGCTGTCGGCCGAGCTCGCGCCGGTGAAGGCGACAATGTCGGCGTGCTCGGCTGCCAGCCGCAGCGCCCGCTCACCCCAGCCGGCCACGAGCAGCGGCGGCCCGGAAGGCTGCGCCGGACGCGGCTGATACTCCGGATCGGCGTAGAGGCGGCGCAGCGTCGTGACCGTCTCCTCGAGGTGGGCGACGCGGCGGCCCGCCGGCGGGAACGGCATTCCGGCGGCCTCGAATTCGGCCCGCACGTACCCGGCCCCCAACCCCAGCTCGAACCGCCCTCCGGTGAGCTGATCCAGCCCGGCCACGTCGCGGGCCAGCAGAACCGGGTTGTAGAAGGGCGTATTGAGTACGAAGGTGTTCAACCGCGGTCGTTCGGTGACATCCGCGGCCAGCATGAGCGCCGGGAACGGCGCGGGCAGCCCGAGATGGTCGGGCACTCCGATGACGTCGTAGCCGAGTCCCTCGGCGCGACGGCACTTCTCGATCCATTCCGGGCGGGATGCGGGGGCCAGCAGGTTCACGCCGAAGCGGAAAGGGAGGACCATGACTTCTTGTCTACCAGTGGAATCCGGAACCGTTCGAGCGCGCGGAACCGGGGCGGCGAAGGCTGCGCAGCCGCCCGGAACGAATTAGCGCACAGACTGCGGCGAATGCGGCCCGCGCGATGCGACCGCGCGCCATCATGGAATATCGCTCGGTCCGGTCGCACCGCGAGGAGTTTGCGCCATGACACAGCTGCCGGTTCCTTCGCACCAGCGTGCGGAGTTGGAGAAGGCATGGGTGCGGTGGACCACGGCCTCCTCGGGCCGCCCGCCCGGCACCGAGGTGGTGCTGCGCAACGAGGTGGCGGAGTCGTGGGAGCGGTCGCTGCGCACGGTGGATCCGACGCGTGCGGTGGCGCCCGGAACCGATCGGGACGAATTGGGTTCGCGCTGGGCCGAATCGCCGTTGCGCACGCCCATCACCGAGATGGCCGGTGAGCTCCGGGCGCTGTCGGAGGATTCGGGCATGGTCGCGGTGGTCACCGACGACACGGGGACCGTGCTCTTCAGCTGTGGCGACCGCTCGGTCCGGCGGCGGGCGGAATCGGTCAATCTCGCGCCCGGCGGCTGCTGGGACGAGCCGTACATGGGCACCAGCGGCGTCGCGCTGTCGCTGCACAGCGGCCGCCCCACCTCGGTCTGGGCCGCCGAGCATCTGGTGGAGGCGCTGCACGGCTGGGTCTGTTACTGTGCGCCCATCCGCGGCGCCGACGGTCGTCAGCTCGGCGTGCTGGATTTGTCGACGTATTGGGATCGCTCACATCCGCTCATCCTCACAACGGTCCGAGCCCTGGTGACAGCCATCGAAGCCCGAGTACATGCCGAACAGTCCCGCCCGGCCGGTGATACCCGGCTGGAGTCGCTGGGGGTGCCGCGCCTCTACAAGCAGGGCAAGCAGATGGCGATGCGGCCCCGGCAGCTGGAGATCCTGACCCTGCTCGCCCTGGAGCCCGAGGGCTTCACGCCGGAACGCTTGCACGAGGCCGTCTATGGCGACCGGTCGGTGTCCTCCAGCACCCTCAAGGCCGACGTCTCCCGCCTGCGCGCCGCCACCGACGGCCGCATCGCCGACCGCCGGTACATGCTCACCGAACCCCTCGCTTGCGACGCCGTCGAGCTGCTCGCCGCCCTCGAAGCGGGCGACCTCACTACCGCCGTCCGCCTGTATCGCGGTCCGCTGCTGCCTGATTCGGACGTTCCGGGCATCGTGCAGTGGCGCGAACACCTCGACGTCTGCCTGCGCACCGCCGTGCTCGCCGACCACAACCCCGAGCACGCCCTGCGTTTCGGCCAGCGCTGCCCGGACGACATCGAGATCCACGAGCACGTGCTGCATCTGCTCCCGCACGGCGACAGCCGCCGCGCCCTGGCGACCGCGCGCCTGCACACCGCCTTGCGCGCGTAATCGATGCCGCAGCGCGTGCGCAGGTGCACCCCGTGCCGCGAATATGCCGACCTTGTCCGGAATGTCCATTGCCGCAGCCGTATTCGACGGCAGTGACTCAGCAACGTTTCGCCAACCCGGCGCCAACCTCCCGCCAACCTTCGCGGTTCATAGTGGCCCCCGTCACCGCAGATACGGGATCAGGAGCCGCGCCATGATCTACGCAAAACCCGGCACCGACGGGAGCATTGTCAGTTTCAACCGCCGCTATGACAACTTCATCGGCGGTGAGTGGAAAGCGCCGATCGAGGGCAGATACTTCGACAATCCCTCCCCGATCGACGGTGAAACCTTCTGCCAGGTGGCACGTTCGAGTGCCGCGGACATCGATATGGCCCTGGAGGCGGCGCACCGGGCGGCCGACGCCTGGGGTGCCACGTCGGTGACGGATCGTGCCAACATCCTCAACAGGATCGCCGACCGGATCGAGGCGAACCTGGAGCGGCTCGCCGTCGCCGAAACCTGGGAGAACGGCAAGCCGGTCCGCGAAACCCTCGCCGCCGACCTGCCTTTGACGGTCGACCACTTCCGCTACTTCGCCGGCGCGGTGCGCGCGCAGGAGGGCCATCTCTCCCAGATCGACGCCGACACCGTCGCCTATCACTTCCAGGAACCGCTGGGTGTGGTCGGGCAGATCATTCCGTGGAACTTCCCGATCCTCATGGCCGCCTGGAAACTGGCCCCCGCGCTTGCGGCCGGCAACTGCGTGGTCATCAAGCCCGCCGAGCAGACCCCGGCCTCGCTGCTGCTGGTCATCGAGCTCATCGCCGACCTGTTGCCGCCCGGAGTCGTCAACGTGGTCAACGGTTTCGGCGTCGAGGCGGGCAAGCCGCTGGCCTCCAGCCCGCGCGTCGCCAAGGTCGCCTTCACCGGCGAGACCACCACGGGCCGGCTCATCATGCAGTACGCCAGCGAGAACATCATCCCGGTGACCCTGGAACTCGGCGGCAAGAGCCCCAATATCTTCTTCCCCGACGTCATGGCCGCCGACGACGCCTTCCTGGACAAGGCTGTCGAGGGCTTCGTGATGTTCGCGCTCAACCAGGGCGAGGTCTGCACCTGCCCGTCGCGGGCGCTGATCCACTCGTCGATCTACGACGAGTTCATGGCCCGCTGCCTCGAGCGCACCAAGGCCATCAAGGGCGGCAATCCGCTCGACGACACGACCATGATCGGCGCGCAGGCCAGTAACGACCAGTACGAAAAGATCCTGTCCTACATCGACATCGGCCGCAAAGAGGGCGCGACGGTCCTCACCGGCGGCGAGATGCGCAAGGTGGAGGGCTTCCCCAATGGGTACTACATCGAACCGACGATCTTCGAGGGCCGCAATGACATGCGGATCTTCCAGGAGGAAATCTTCGGTCCGGTGGTAGCGGTGGCCCGCTTCGACAACGAGGTCGAAGCGGTAACCATCGCCAATGACACGCTCTACGGCCTCGGCGCGGGCCTGTGGACCCGCGACGGCAGCACCGCCTACCGGGTGGGCCGCGCCGTCAAGGCCGGTCGGGTGTGGACCAACTGCTATCACGCCTATCCCGCGCACGCGGCCTTCGGCGGCTACAAGAAGTCCGGCATCGGCCGGGAAAACCACCGTATGATGCTCGACCACTATCAGCAGACCAAGAACCTGCTCGTGTCCTACTCCCCGAACAAGCTCGGATTCTTCTGAACCGCAAGCAATTCGGTTCATTCAGAACTTGTCGGTAATTCAGAGTCGGACAGGCCGGAAGGTCTGCGAGGAGCGTGATGAAAGCAGGTTCCGTATCCCGGGTGACCATCACCGAGGCCGCCGCACACGTGCTGCAGGACCTCATCGATCACCATGGTCCGGTGATGTTCCACCAGTCGGGCGGCTGCTGCGACGGCAGCTCCCCGATGTGTTACCCCCTGGGCGAATTCCGGGTGGGCGCGGCCGATGTGCTGCTCGGCCGCGTCTTCCCGGACACGGCGTTCTGGATCAGCGCCGACCAGTACGAGTACTGGCGCCACACCCATCTGACCGTCGACGTGGTCCCCGGCCGCGGCGGTGGTTTCTCCCTCGAGGCCCCCGAGGGAGTCCGATTCGTCATCCGGTCACGCCTGTTCACCGATGCCGAGACAGCGGCGTTGGAAGCGGCTCCCGCTCCGCTGCGCGGCAACGAGCTGGCCGGATGAAGGAAGGTGGCGCGGCCGGTTTCTCCGGGTCGGCCGCGCCATCGTAAACCTCCGGAGCCTCCGGGCAGCTCCGAACCCGGAAGTCCTTATCGCGGAACGCGACCGGTGCCCAGCCACGCGGTCGTCGACAGCGGTGTGCCCGGCACGTAGTGCTCGCGCAGATAGTCGATCATGACCTTTTCCTGGGCTGCCCAGGTGGCCTTGTCGGTGCGCCGGCGGGTCGCCTGCAGTGGCGCGCTGCCCCGGGTCAGCCGGTCCCACATCTGCTCGGCGCTGTCGTAACTGAACGATTCCGCGTGCGGCCGCAGCACCACCTCGGTGAAACCGGCCGCGAGCAGCTCCTTCTCGAACAGGTTCGGATTCTCGAGGCTCTCCGGATTCGGCTGGGGCGCGGGGAATCCCGGAATTCCGGCCTGGAACGCCTCGAACAGCAATGTCATCAGCGGCGAGTCCGTGATCGGGGCCCAGCTCGACACCACCGCGATGCCGCCCGGTCGCAGCACCCGGTGCAGTTCGGCGAACCCGCTGGCCCGGTCCGGGAAGAACATGAGCCCGAACATCGAGAACGCGGCGTCGAAAGTGTTACTGGCGTAGCGCAAATCCTGCCCGTCGCCGACGCCGGTGAGCACATTGCCGACCCCGGTCTGCATGATGGCGCGCCGTAGCCGACGGATCATGGCCTCGGAGAAGTCGACCGCGACCACCTCCGCGACCCGCGGCGCGGCCAGCAGCGCCAGCACGCCGGGCCCGGTGGCCACATCGATGACCCGGGACCGGCCGCTCAGTTCGGCCGATTCCAATGCGCGAATCGCGAACGGCCGCATCATGTCCGATACGACGTCGTCGTAACTCTCAGCGACCTGGTCCCACGCGCCCGGCGCGGCAAGCGGATTCTCCGGCATTCGACCACCCTTCCGACGGGTACAGTGTACGCACGCCGGACGGGTGGTCCAGCGGGAGGATCAGCGACCCGGCAGGAAGCGGATGCCGCGGGCGATGGCCATGAGGAACGGCTGCCACGTGTTCTGCGGGATGAAGGGCGGGGCGTCCAGGTTCAGGAACCGAGTGACCACGACGGACTGGGGTTCGGTGAACTTCAGCAGGCCGTCGGGTCCGTGGCGGCGGCCGACGCCGGAGATGCCCATGCCGCCCATCGGCGCACCGGTGGTGCCCCAGGCCGGGGCGTAGCCCTCGTCGACGTTCACCGTGCCCGCGTGCAATTGCGCCGCGATGTGCTCGCCCTCGGCCTTGCTGCCCGCCCACACGCTGGCATTCAGGCCGTACTCGGTGTCATTGGCGCGGGTGATGGCCTCCTGCACCGAGTCGACCGGGTAGATCGACACCAGCGGGCCGAAGGTCTCGTTGCGGCCGCACTCCATCGCGTCGGTGACGTCGGACAGGACGGTCGGTTCGAAGAACAGCGGGCCCAGGTCCGGGCGGGCATTGCCGCCGGCGAGCACCTTCGCCCCCTTGGACACCGCGTCGGCGACATGCTTGGTGACCGTCTCCAGCTGAGCCTCGGAGATGAGGCTGCCGATATCCTGCGAGAAGTCGTACGCGGCACCGAGTTTCGCCGCCCGCACCGCCGCGACGAACTTCGCGGTGAACTGGTCGGCGACCTCACGCTCGACATAGAGCCGCTCGATGGAGATGCACAGCTGGCCCGCATTGGAGAAGCAGGCGCGGACCGCGGCCTTGGCGGCCTTGTTCAGATCGGCGCCGCGGGTGACGATCATCGGGTTCTTGCCGCCGAGCTCGGCCGAGAAGCCGATGAGGCGGCGCCCGCAGTGCTCGGCCAGGGTGCGGCCGGTGGCGGAGGAACCGGTGAACATCAGGTAGTCGCAGTCCTCGACCATGGCCGTGCCGACCACCGTGCCGGGTCCCGGGACCACGGCGAACAGATCGCGCGGCAGCCCGGCGCGCGCGAACAGCTCGGCGTTGACCAGCGAGGAGTATGGGGTCTGGCTGTCGGGCTTGACCACTACGGCATTACCGGCCAGCAGCGCCGGAATCGAGTCGCCCACCGACAGCAGCATCGGGTAGTTCCAAGGCGCGATCACCCCGACCACGCCCTTGGGTACCGCACGCACCGAGGCCCGGTTCAGCACCGGGAACGCGCCGGCCGCACCGTGCGGGGCGAGCAGCTGCGGAGCCACGCGGGAGAAGTAGCGGGCCGCGAACATCAGCCCGATGACCTCCTCCTGGGCCGCCCACCGCGCCTTGCCGGTCTCGGCCTGGATGATGTCCATCAGGTACTCGCGGTTCTCGACCACGAGCGCCCGGTACCGATCCAGCACCTCGGCCCGCTGCTTGGGCGTGCGCGCGGCCCATTCGGCCTGCGCGATACGCGCTTTGGCGATGGCGGCCGTGACATCGGCGGCGGTCCCGACCGGCACCGAGCCCAGGGTCTCGCCGGTGAACACCTCGGTGATCGCTCGGGTCGCATGGTCCTGGGTGGTATCCACGGCCGCGAACGAGCGCAACCGTTCGAACACCGCGGCAGCCGGCACCGACATCATTGCCTCCTACTTGCGAGTAACTTGCGGATACACACAATCTACTCCGCCACGTCCGCGCCCGGCCGGGACTGCGCGGTTCCGCCCGCTCGGATCGGGTTCCGGCCGGAGGGCCAGCTGGGCCGAAATGTCGTGATTGCCTTGTTTCTGGCTGCTACCTGCGAAATCTGTAACCGTTCATGAACGCGGAACGAAGAAACAGCCAGCAGTACCCGGGCAGGGATCCATCGCCGGTGAGGCAGCACCGGCTACCGGACCCGATCTCGCGCACGCACGAGGGGTGCGTGCGCGGGATCATGAAAAGCGCTGCGGGAAAAGACTATTCGTTGACCAGCACCGGAATCGACAGCACCGCGGCGGAGATCGGCGCATCGGCCGGGGACGCGGTGGTCGTGAAGGGGATGCCATCCGGGTTCCGTGCGTGCGCGCCACCGCCGGGTTCCGCGTCGGCGTGCTGGAAGGTCCCCGCACCCACCACCTGACCGGTCGCGTCGTAGAAGCCCGCGTGCACCTCCAGTGCCAGCACATCACTGATATCGGAGGTGATGGCGAGAGCGTCCCGCACCGTTGACCAACCCGGACGAGCGTGCCGGCCGCCGGTGTGCCGTCGGTGATCTCGGCGGTGCTGACATTGCCGGTCGCGAATCCGGCGGCCTTGGCCCGCTCCATGAGTGTCGCCGCCGACACCGTGGCCGTGGCGCCCGCGATGGCTGCCGGCCATGCGCGTTTCCTGTGCTGCACTTCGTATTCTCCGTCCGCGCGCCCGGATCGCCGGGCGCGGCCCGCTGTCCCGGGCGCGGACGAAGCTAGTGCTGAAAGTTTGCCCACTCTGGTCTCGCGGGAAGCTCACAGCTGGCTCGAAGGTAAATGAAGTCCAAAGAAGTCGCAGGGTATAGGCAACCTCCCGGCTTAGGGGACTCGTCTCGCCAGTGTCAAATCCCGTCCCGCACAAAAGGACTCGACCCGCCGAGCGCATCGCCGCGCAGTTACGTTGCAGCGATGCGCTTTCCGACGCTCGGGGTCCGCACCCGGATCCTGGCCATCGCGCTGGTACCGAGCGTGGCGTTGGCGGCCATCGGCCTCGGCGTCGCCGGCACCCTGATCGACCGCTCACACCAGGCCCGCACCTGGGCCGACGAGATGCAGGCGGGCATCGCGCCCACCCGCGAGCTGATCGAGGCCGTACAGGCCGAACGGCAGCTGACCCTGTGGCGGGTGGCCGGGATGGATTCCGATGTGCGCCAGCTGACGACGGCACGCCAGCGGCTCGACAGTGCCGTGCGCCTGATCGCCCCGGCCCAGTCGGCGCTGTCGCGGATCGGGCCCGCGTCCATGGGCCAGGCCACCGGCGCCCTCGGCGAAATGAGCAAGCAGCTGGCCGGAATTCGCGCCGGCGTCGATGCGGGCACGCTCGGGCTGGCCGACGCCTACGCCTTCTACAACCACATTCCCGAGGCCGTCATGGCGGGCGTGCAGGTCGCACAGAAGACCGCGCCCGATGCCGCCACCGCCGTCGAGCTCACCCAGGCCGCGGACGTACTGCACTGCCTGGAGGCCATGAGCCGCGCGAACGCGCTGGGCGCGGCCCTCGTCGACGGCAACGACCTCTCCCCCGAGCTGGGCGCCGAATACCTCAGCCTGGTCGGCTATTACCGCACCCGGATCGACGGCATTGTCAGCGCACCCGACGAGAAGCAGGCCGCCGCGGCCCGGGCGCTGGTCTCGACCACCGCCTGGCAGCAGCTGGGCGTGGTGGAGCCGGTCCTGGCCCAGCACACTCTGGTGCCGTCGGACGGCTCGGCCAAACGCTCGGCGCTGCAACCGCTCCCGATCTCGGTCGCGGAATGGCAGCACAGCGCCGGCGAGGTCACGCACGGCCTGGCGAACCTCTGGCAGGCAGAGAACGCCGAGGCCCAGCAGCTGGCCGGGGCCGCCGCGGACGACACCACCAGGAAATCGCTGGCGGCCGGGGCGGGCATGGTCGTGGTCGGGGTGGGCGCGATCCTGGTCGCGCTGGCGCTGGCCAATCGGATCATCCGCAGGCTCCGGCGTTTGCGCGACCGCACCTTCGCCCTGGCCGACGAGCAGCTGCCCGAGACGATGAGCCGGCTGGCCGCCGGTGAACACCTCGATATCGAGACCGAAACTCCCGTCCTGGACTTCGGCCACGATGAAATCGGACAGGTCGCCGAGGCTTTCGGCCACGCCCACGGGACGGCCGTCGCCGCCGCGGTCACCGAGGCGCATACCCGCGAGGGCGTGAAGTCGGTCTTCCTCAATATCGCGCACCGCAGCCAGGTGGTGGTGCACCGGCAGTTGGAGATCCTCGACGCGGCCGAATCCCAGCAGGAGGATCCGGAGCTGCTGGACATCTACTTCCAGCTCGACCACCTGGCCACCCGGGAACGCCGCAATGCCGAGAACCTGATCATTCTCGCGGGCGGGCGTCCCGGCCGCCAGTGGCGCAGTCCCGTCCCGCTGCTGGAACTGGCGCGGTCCGCGGTCGGCGAGACCGCCGACTACACCCGGGTCCAGACCGGCCGCCTGCCTGCGGCTTTCATTGCCGGGCGGTCCGTCGCCGACCTCATCCACCTGCTGGCCGAGCTGATCGACAACGCCGCCTCCTTCTCCCCGCCGCAGTCCCGCGTCGAGATCTCCGGCGCCTCGGTGGGCCGCGGGGTCGCGGTCGAGATCAGCGATCAGGGCATGGGTATTCCCGAGTCCGACCTGGCCCGGCTCAACGAGCTGCTGGCCGGGCCACCGGATTTCGCCGTCACCAGCCTGTCCTCGGATTCCCGCCTGGGCCTGTTCGTGGTGTCGCGGCTGGCCGCCCGGCACGGGATCTCGGTGCGCCTGTCCGATTCCGATTACGGCGGCACGCGCGCCATCGTCCTCATCCCGTCCGGGCTGATCGAGGGCGAGCTCGGCGCGGCGGAACCGCGGACGGAGGCCATGCCCCCGCAGCGCCGCGCCGAACTCGAGCAGGCGGCGATCGCGTCGCCGGAATTCCGAGCGGCGGCGGCATCATTCGATGCGTGGCATCCGGGCCCGCCCGAACCGGACTTTCCCGCACCGGATACGCAGGTCACCGCCGATCTCCGGCCCGAGCTGCCGCGGCGCCGCCGCCAGGAGCATCTCGCGCCGGAGTTGGCCGGGCATCCGGCCCCCGAGCACTTTCCGGCCCCGGCGCCGGACGAACGCAGCGCCGAGCAGGCGCGAGAGTTGTTCTCGGCCATCGAGAACGGCACCCGACAGGGGCGGCAGACCGATCCCGGCGCGCCGCCCGCCACCCGACAGGAAGGCGATGGTGAACACCTCCCCCGCTGGTGATCTCGACTGGCTCCTCGACGATCTCGTCGACAAACTCGCGGGCGTGCGGCATGCGGTGGTGCATTCCACCGACGGGCTGTTGCTCGGCCGGTCGGCGCGGATGAGCCGGGAGGACGCGGAGCATTTCTGTGCCATGTCCTCGACCCTGTTCGGGCTGTCCCGCAGTGCCGGGCACCGATTCGACGCGGGCGGGGTGCGGCAGGCCGTGATCGAACTCGACCGCGCCGTCCTGTTCGTCACCGCGGCGGGTGCCAATGCCTGCCTGGCGCTGCAGGCCGCGGCCGACGCGAATCTCGGCATGGTCGCCTACGAGATGAACCTGACCGTGCAGCGGGTCGGATCCTTCCTCTCCGCCGCACCGCGCCAGCGTGCGTGAGAGTCGCGAATTGTGCTGTCCTGCCCGGAATTCCGGTTGCCAGCAGGTAGCTGATCGAGGGCATTATTTGCGATGCACACTCATACATGAATGAGAAAGTCAACCTCAGTCCCGCTCAACGGGATCGGTGGGGCATATGTGACTTACGCCCCGTTACCTTTGCCCGATGTTCAGAGCGAGGCTCGGGGTCCGGACCCGCGTGCTCGCCATCGCACTCGTCCCGAGCCTGGCGCTGCTCGTGATCGGCGTGGGTGGCGCGGGGTACCTGGTGGTCGAGGGCAAGCACGCGCGGGATTGGGCGGACGCGTTGTCCGCCGCGGGACCGCCCACCGGAGAAGTGATCGCCGCGGTGGAGCAGGAGCGCCAGCTCTCTCTCGCCCAGATGGGTGGCGGCGATGACGCGAATCCGAAGTCGTTGGCGCAGGCGCGCACCCGTCTCGACACCGCGTTGCAGGGCATGGCCCCGGTCAGCGCCGCCATGGAGAAGGTCGGCCCGAAATCCGTCACCGGGGACGTCGGCGGGCTGCTCACCCTGACCCGCCAGCTGGCAGGTCTGCGCACCCAGATCGACACCAGTGCGGTGTCGGTCTCCGACGTCTACTACTTCTACGGCAAGCTGCTCGAGTTCGTCTGGATCGGCACCCGCATCGTCGCCGACACCGCGCCCAGTTCCGAAGTCGCTCTGGAGGTCGCCAACGGCCTGCAGGTCGTGCAGTCCGCCGAGATGCTCTCCCGCGAGGCCGCGGTCGGCGAGGTCCTGCTCGCCGGCGGCGCCCTGCCGCCCGAGCTGGCCATCGAATTCTCGCGCGTGGCAGGCACCTACCGGGTGAACCTCGGCGTGCTGGCCGGCGGTGACGGCACCAACGGTGACGTCGACATGCAGGCCCTCATGAACGATCCGGACTGGACGAAGATCGTCATGATGGAGAACGTGCTGCTCTCGCGGGCACTCGATCCCATGACCGTGCCGCCCGCGAAACCCGGTGCCGCTCCGCAGGTCGCACCGCTGACGTTCACCCCGCAGGAGTGGCGCGACACCGTTGCCCGGCTCAACACCCAGATCCTGCACCTGTGGGAGAAGATGAGCCGCCACAACGAGAAGATGGCCGCCGATGTGGCCGACAGCAATTCCCGCAACTCCGCACTCGCCGGCGGCGGCATGCTGGCGGTGTCCGGGCTGGCCTTCCTGGTGTCGCTGGTGCTCGCGAACCGGATCATCCGCCGCCTCAAGGGCCTGCGCAACGAGACGCTGGTGCTGGCCGACGAGCGGCTGCCCGAGATCATGGCCAAGCTGCGCACGGGCCAGCCGGTCGACATCGCCGCCGAGGCCGCGGTGCTGGACTTCGGCCACGACGAGATCGGCCAGGTGGCAAAGGCGTTCACCCACGCCCACGCCGCCGCCGTGACGGCCGCCGTCACCGAGGCCCGCACCCGTGAGGGCGTCAAGGCGATGTTCCTCAATATCGCCCACCGCAGCCAGGTCATCGTGCACCGCCAGCTGGAGATCCTCGACGCCGCGGAGTCGTCGCAGGAGGATCCGGCGCTGCTCGACATCTACTTCCGCCTCGACCACCTGGCCACCCGCGAACGCCGCAACGCCGAGAACCTGATCATTCTCGCGGGCGGTCAGCCCGGCCGCCAGTGGCGTAATCCGGTGCAGCTGCTCGAGATCGTGCGCTCGGCCGTCGGCGAGACCCTCGACTACACCCGCGTCAAGATCGCGCGGCTGCCCGACGTGTCCATCGCGGGCAGCGCGGTCGCCGACCTCGTGCACCTGCTCGCCGAACTCGTCGACAATGCCGCCCACTTCTCGCCGCCACAGTCGCAGGTCGAGGTGCGCGGCAATGTGGTCGGCAAGGGTGTCGCGATCGAGGTGATCGACCAGGGCATGGGTATGCCCGAGCAGGAGCTGGCGCGGATCAACGAGATCCTCCGCGACGCACCCGATTTCGGTGTCGCCATGCTGCCCGACGATTTCCGCCTCGGCCGCTTCGTGGTCGCCCAGCTGGCGGCCCGTAACGGGATCTCGGTGCGGCTCACCGAATCCGACTACGGCGGCGTGCGGGCCATCGTGCTGGTGCCCAACATCGTGGTCGTGCAGCCCTCCGGCCGCACCGGCGAGATCCCGGTGGTGCCGCGGCAGCTGGACGCCGCCGAGCCGTCCGCGGCCTCGCTGGCGGTGGCCGCGCTGCCGCAGCTCCCCGCGGCGCCGGCGGTCCCCGCGTCGATGATCTCGAGCTACGAGCTGCCCATCGTCGGCTACGAGTCCTACACACCCCCGGCCGCACCGGAACCGCCCGTCGCGCCCAGCGCGCCGGTGGCCCCGGTCGCGCCCCAGCGCGAGCCGTTCGGGCCGTCCACGGGCTCGCAGGTGCCGCCGGTCATGTCCTTCGGAGCCGCAACGCCGTTCGACCCGCCGACCAACCCGCGGCCGAACCCGAATCCGCCGGCCGAACCCGTCCCGCCGGTGGAAAACGGTTTCCGGTCTCGCGAATTCGGGCGCTCCCATTACACTGGCTCCGACGCCCGGCCCGCGCTCCCGCGTAGGCGCCGGCAGGCAAGTCTCGCACCGGAATTGGCGCAGGAGCAGTCGGCCCCCGAGTCGGCGGTCCAGGCCACCCGCACGGCCGAGCAGGCCCGAGACCTTTTCTCCGCCATCGAAAACGGAACCAGGCAGGGCCGCCAGGCCGACCCCGGTTCGTTCGGGCCTGAGTCCCAGGCCTTCTACGAAGGCACACAGTCGGAACGACAGGAAGGCGACGGTGACCACCTCAAACGCTGGTGATCTCAACTGGCTACTCGATGATCTGGTCGACCGGCTCGCAGGCGTCCGTCACGCGGTGGTGCACTCCACCGACGGGCTGCTGCTGGGCCGCTCCTCCGCCATGAGCCGCGAGGACGCGGAGCACTTCGGTGCCATGTCCTCCACCCTCTACGGCCTGGCGCGCAGCGCCGGAGGCAGATTCGACGGCGGCGGCGTCCGCCAGGCGGTCATCGAACTCGAGCGCGCGGTGCTGTTCGTGACCGCCGCAGGCAGCCATGCCTGCCTCGCGCTGCAGGCCACCGAACAGGCCAACCTCGGCATGGTCGCCTACGAGATGAACCTGACCGTGCAGCGCGTAGGCAACTACCTGTCCACCACCCCGCGCCACAATCTGGCCGGACAAGGCAACCCCCGACTGTCATGAGGCCGGGGCCGGGGGAACAGTGGTTCGATGACGCGGCCGGTCCGCTCGTGCGTCCCTACGCACGGACCGGTGGCCGAACCATGGGAGCGGGGCACGATCTGGACATGCTCACGGTGGTGGTGGTACCCAATGCCGCCCCACCGCTGCGTCGTGTCGAACCGGAGTATGCGGAAATCGTCCGGTTGTGCCGGCTGCCGCTGTCGGTGGCCGAGGTCTCGGCCGCCCTGCGGCTGCCGCTGGCGGTGACCAAAATCCTGGTGGGGGACCTGATTTCAGACAACATCCTCAACTTCCGGGCCCCGGCCTCCCCCGAGGCCGCGCCCGGTGACCTCAACATTCTGCGAGCGGTACTCGATGGCATTCGAAAACTCTGATACCGCCCAGCCCATGGCCGCCTCGGTGAAGATCCTCATCGCGGGCGGCTTCGGCGTGGGCAAGACAACGATGGTGGGGGCGATCAGCGAGATCACTCCGCTCCGCACCGAAGAACTCATTACCGAATTGTCCGCCGGCGTCGACGATCTGCGCGGCGTCGAGGGCAAGACCACCACCACGGTGGCGCTGGACTTCGGTCGTATCACCATCGACCAGAACCTGGTGCTCTACCTGTTCGGCACGCCCGGCCAGGACCGCTTCTGGTTCCTGTGGGACGAACTGGCGCGCGGTGCGCTGGGCGCGGTCGTGCTGGCCGACACCCGCCGCCTGGAGGGCTCGTTCGCGGCGATCGACTTCTTCGAACGCCGCGGCGTCGCTTTCACGGTGGCCGTCAACTGTTTCGAGGGCGCGCCCCTGTACACCCCGGCCGAGGTGCGCGACGCGCTCGACCTGGACGAGCGAATCCCGGTGCTGCTGTGCGACGCCCGCGACCGCGGCTCGTGTAAGAACGTGCTGATGACGCTGGTCGAGTACCTCATCGACCGGGCTGCCACCGCCGGCGTGCGCTGACAGCTGTCCCGAACGCGAGGCGAGCCCGCCCGGAGAAATCCGGACGGGCTCGCCTCGTCTTCGCTTGTGCGGCAGGTCAGTTGGGCACGACATCGGCGAAGTCGCCGACCCAGCGGTGCGGACCGCGCGGGCTGTTCGGCTCGCCCGGGCGGGTGACGCCGATCGCCTGCCAGCCGGCCGCCACGGCGGCGTCGACTTCGTCGGGGTGGTCGGACAGGAACAGGATCTGGTCGGCGGGGACGCCGATGGCGCTCGCGATCTTCTCGTAGGAGGAGGCTTCGCGCTTCGGGCCCGCGGTGGACAGGTCGAAGTGGCCGCTGATCAGCGGGGACAGATCGCCGCCCCGGGCGAACGCGAACCAATCCTTCTGGTTGCGAACCGAACCCGAGGAGTAGATGTAGAGCTCCAGACCGGCGTCGCGCCAGGCACGCAGCACCGACGGCACGTCGGGGAAGAACTCGCCGTGCAGGGACCCGTTGCGGAAGCCCTCGGCGCAGATGATGCCCTGGGCGGCCTTGAGCGGCTCGGACTTCACGTCGGTATTGAGCCACTCGATGAGGATCCGGGCCACCTCGGCGGCGTCGGCGTCGGGGCGGTTCGCCTGGGCGCGGGTGGCCTCGAGGATGGGATCCGCTGCGCCGCCGAGGTTCTCGGCCAGCCAGGCCGGGAGCCGGTCGCGGGTGTAGCCGTAGAGGTCCTCCCGCACCGAACTGGTCGGGCTGGTGGTTCCCTCGATATCGAGCACGACCGCCTTGATCATGCCGGTGCCAGCAGTTCGTCGAGGGTCGGGAAGCCGGACGAGATCTTGTCGCCGGTGAAATCGCCGATCCAGCCGTCCTCTTCCTCGAAGAAGCGCACGGCCACGAACTCCGGCCGGGTGCCCATGTCGAACCAGTGCAGGGTGCCCGCCGGCACCGAGACCAGATCGCCCGCGGTGCACACGGTGGCCAGCACCTCATCGCCCAGGTGCAGATAGAAGCAGCCCGCGCCGGCCGCGAAGAAGCGGACCTCGTCTTCGGCGTGGCGGTGCTCGTCCAGGAACTTGGTGCGGGCGGCGACCGCCTTGACGGGCCACTCCGGATCGCTGTCGTCGGGGTGGATGCGCGCCACGTCGATGAACTTGTAGCGGCCGTCGGCATTCAATTCGTCTATGCGGCCCTGATATTCGGCCAGCAGCTGCTCGGTGGTGGTGGCGGCGCTGAAACCCTCCAGCAGCGGCCAGCGCTCGAAGGTGATGCCGCGCTTGGCCAGCTCGGCGGCGATCGCCGCGTCATCGTCGGTGCGCAGCACCACATCACCGGCGTCCTTGGCGGACATGATCTGCAACAGGGTCATGGGAGGTTCCTTTCTCGGAACGCTGTATTCAGTTCATACATGGTCGCCCACCGGAATCTCTCGGTGTCCGGTCAGGGTGGTCAGCTGGCACATGGCCTCGAGGCACTCCGCGCGATCGCGTGCCTGCGCCAGGCTCGAACCCCAGGCGGTGATGCCGTGCCCGGCGATGAACAGCACCGGCGGGGCCTCCGGATGCTCGGTCAGGTACTTCTCGATATCCGCGCCGATCTGCGGGACATCGGCATGGTTCGGGAACACGGGGATGTCGATGACATCCGGGCGGGCCGAGCCGAGGCCCTTGATGAGCTCGTAGCCCGCGAAACGCGCGGTGGTGACGCCTGATCCGGCCGTCGTGATCGAGACGGCCGTGGCGTGCGGCGGGTGCACGTGCACCACCGCGTCGGCGCCGCGGGTGCGGTAGACGGCGGTGTGGATGGTGGTCTCCGCCGAGGGCTTGCGGCCGGAAGCGTCGACGGGCTCGGAGTCGACCACGGCGACGGTCACCATGTCGGAGGCGGTGAGCTCGCCCTTCGACAACCCGCTGGCGGTGACGAGGGCCGTATCGCCCTGGCGCACAGAGATATTGCCGGCCGTGCCGGGCATCCAGCCGCTGGCATACAGGCCGCGCGCGATCTCCGCGATCTCCGCGCCCGCCGCAGACTTCGGGGTGGCGGCCGCCGACGCGGAAGTCCGCGCGGCCGCCGGGTCCTCGAGCACCCCGAACTCGGTGACCACGGCGGTCACCAGCTCGGCCGGGGTGACGTCGAAGGCCGGGTTGAACGTCTTTGTGCCCTCGGGAGCCGTTGCGATACCACCGAATCCGGTCACCTCGGCCGCGGCGCGCTGCTCCACCACGATGTCGGAGCCCTTCGCGGTGGAGATGTCCCGCGTCGACTCGGGTGCGACCACGATGAACGGAATACCGTGGTGCTGCGCCGCGATGGCCAGCATGTAGGTGCCGATCTTGTTGGCGACCGACCCGTCGGCGGTGATCCGGTCCGCGCCCACGACCACGGCGTCCACCTGCTCGGTGGCCATGGCCCACGCGGCGGCGGAATCGATGGTGAGCCGGTGCGGGATACCGGCTTCGGCCATCTCCCACGCGGTCAGGCGCGCGCCCTGCAGCAGCGGGCGGGTCTCGTCCACGATCACCTCGGCGAGCGCGCCCCGCTGATGCAGCACCCGCAGCGCGCCGATGGCGGTCCCCCACGCGGTGGTGGCCAGGCGGCCGGTGTTGCAGTGGGTGAGCAGCCGCAGCGGGCGGTCCGCGCACAGCCGCTGGATCAGATCGGCGGCCGCGGTGGCGGCGGCCAGATTCACCCGCCCGTCCTCGGCCAGCATGTCGAGGGCTTCGTCGAGCATGGCCTGCAGCCCCTCGGGAAGCTTGGCCAGCGTGCGCTGCACACCCCAGGCCAGATTCACCGCGGTCGGCCGGGCGTCCGCGATCCGCGCGGCCTCGGCCTCGACCCGCCCGGCGTCGACCACGCCGTCGGTGGTGGCGGCACGGGCCGCGATCACCACACCGAACGCGCCGCACACGCCGATCGCCGGCGCGCCACGCACGGCCAGAGTCTTGATCGCATCGATGACCTCGTCGACCGTCGTGATCCGAAGCTCCCGCACCTCGTGCGGCAACGCCCGCTGGTCGATGGTGACGAGCGCACCGTCGGCCCACGCGATCGAACTCTGATCCATCTAGTTCTGCCCTCTTGACTGGAGAATTGCGGCGACGCCCACGGCCGTGGGCACACTCCACCGTATCGAACTCGGATCCGCGCCTGACCGGCAGGTTTCGGATCAGCGCAATCCGAATGACCGGTTCTCGTGCGGGATGACCCGGGAACGGGTAGTGCGTCTCACGGCGATGTCAGCTCGCGTGGCCGGGTCGACGGCCCGAAGGTCACCGGCACCGCCGAGTGGAAAATCTCGATCCGGGGAGACATCGACAGTCGATTTCCACTCAAATCCTGCGGTACCGCTGCGTTCCTCAGGGAACACGCCCCTGTCAATCACAAAAACACCGCCAAATTCGATGCGATCAGGGCTTTTACAGCACTCAGACCCCGGGGTTCGGAGATGACCCAGGCGGTGCTCAACGGAGGGGCGTGGTCATATGGTGGTTCCCACGACCACATAGTTGCCGCTGTCGTCCCTCTCTTCCAGCACACGCAGCGGCGAGACCGCGTCGTGGTCGTCGCCGGGATGCCTGTCGTGCTTCCACCACCCGCCGGTCGGGCATTCCACCCAGTGGATGCGGTTGGTGCAGGCGAGGCATCGAGAGAAGATGGGATGGCCGTCGGCGTCGCGCATTAGGGTCTCCTTTCGAATTACCGCCCGGATGTCGGACGGGAACGGTTCCGACAGTTAGTTCGGTACGGAGTTGGGTCGGTATTGGCGGGCTCGTCGATCGCGTCGCCCGCGCCCTTCGCCTGCGCCTCGATCGAGTCGATCGAGTCTGCAAGTCGGGCACCCCGGAGGTATCGCCGCCGCGCAGCTTGGTGTACGCGCCCTGCACGAGGTCACCGACCTGGGTCAGCGGCTTAGCCAGCCAGCCCGAGGGAACGCGCCGGTTAACGATTGCCTCGATCAGTTCCTGACTGCACCCGACGGCCTTCGCAAGAGCCGCGTACGTCCAAATGATCGGATTCTCGGCCCGCAACGCGCGAATGAGTGCGTTGCGGGCCGAGCGGTGTTTTGCTCACCGAGGCGGTCTGTCTCCTGACCGAGCCGATGGTGTTCGCGCGCTTGCCCGGCGCGACCGTCAGAGACCACGAGCGAAGTCCGCGAGCAATGTCGGGACCGCCGAGTCGAATCCGGGCTCGACTGCCTCGAACGCTGCGTAGAACGCCCCGTCGAGGGCATCGACGATAGGGCGCGACGGCTCCCACGTGCCTTCGCCCCGCGCGGAGCGACCGGAGGCGTAGGTGCGCTGCGCGACAAGGACATTCACCGGGTGCACGCGCGCGTTCCGCATGCGCTCCGGGTTGGCCAGTCGCGCGGCGACCTCGTTCGCGTGGCTGCCGAGCGGCGACAGCAGGCCCAGGCGGGTAAGGCGCGGCAGCTGGCGCATCAGCGCGGTCTGCGGCATCCCGTTGTGCCGCAGCGCTTCCCACCCGTGCGGGTCGTTGAGTGCCTCGTCGGGCAGCATCTCCCACGACAGCCGGTACTCGCGGACGAGCTCGGGGATCTGCTGCGCCGGCGCGGTCTGGGCGCGCTCGAAGCCCTCGATCAGGCGCAGGCCGTCGAGGGATGCGTCGCGGTGGCAGATCCAGTCGAACAGGTGGCGCCGCTCGTCCTGACCGGTCTCCGGGTGCGACAGCTGCAGCAGGTCTCGGTGCGTTCAGCCGGAAGCCGAGACCGACCCGGACGTATCGGACCGCATCGGCCAGAGCAGCCCGCACCGCCCGCTACCAGCATTATCTTCCTGGCATGACACCACTCGAGCCACCCATGATCGCCACGCCGCAGCAGATAGGGATGATCCTCGACGTCGCCGCCGTCGGCATCCACGACCCCGCCGGCGCCGACACCCTGTATCTGCGGGCAACCAACGGCGCGCGCTACCAGCTACCCGAGCAGCTGCGAAACTGGGCGACCACCGTCATCGGGGGAAACCTGCACGCTGTTGCGGCCGGGCACCCGTCGGCGTTCCCCTGCCGGATCGAGTTCGGAATCCTCGACGGCCACATGTACGCCGAAATGCTGTAGCCGGGGACGTCTCACCGGAGAAGTGGCTCTCATGGTCCGCCGCCGGGCATTCGATGGCGGGGCGTACCGGCGGCGACCATCTAATTGCAGAGACACATCAACAGCTGTCCATATCCGCACGGTCAACCTATCGGCTTGAAAGCGCCGACGCCAAACAGGCTGGGGCCGAGTCCTTTTCGGCCCTCTCGCGTTGCTACCGCCGGAAACGACGAAAGCCGGTCCAGGAAGGTGGAATCCGGACCGGCCGACATCGAATACCGGGAGGTCAGTGCGGAAGGTCTGCAACGGCATTCGTCGTTTCGTGGGGTGCGGGCCGATCGGGATGCCACCGCGGTGGCGGTGCCGGAACCGCATCCGGTGGCGTGACGATCTCGTCGCTTCGCGGCCTGCCGACATCGCTTCCGTACGCCCGAATTCCGGATTGAAGTCGGCTTTGATCCGGATGCTGTTTGACCCGCGCGTTCAAAGGTGGGGCTCCGAACCTTTAGGCACCAGCCGGCCGATGTCATTCCTCGCCAGCGGCGGCCGGGTCACCGTGCTCCTTTCCCGCCCATTGGCATTCGCGCGTGTGTCCGGCGGTCACGAGTTGGGTCCTCTCGTCGTTGCAGCCCGGTACGTGTGGTTGCTGATGGATTGCGGGACCTCAAAACCTGCCCGCGAGTCGGTAGCACGACACGCCGACTGGCGACCAGGTCGGCAGTGGTTGGACTGCGTCCGAGAACGGCCCAGGAGCGCCAGGCTGATACACGGCGCGCGCTCTCCGCGGCGGTTCGAATCGGGCGATCCGTCTCCGATATGCCCGGGCAGTTGCGGGCAGTGCGCTCCAGGATCGGCTCCGAGTTTCGGATCGAAATCGCGGCCGAACCGGTGTAATCCGGGGTAGGCGCGGGCAGGACGGATTTCACCGAACTTGCAGGCCAGTGTGTAAATTCCGTGCGGTCGCCAGGGGTTTTCCGGTATGCGTGGGATACCATCGCGGTATGGCGAGACCGCGTCGTACCCGCAAGATCACCGTGACGATGCCGGAGGAGATCGCTGCCACCCTCGACGATTGGCGCAGCACCGGCCGCATCGCCTCGATCTCCGCGTTCGTCGCCGAATCCGTGAAGGCCCGGGTCGATCGGGCCGAATCGCTGGCCCGCCTGGAGAACGCGCTCGGCGGCCGCCCGCCGCTGGATCTGATCAATCGCGCCCGTGCCGTGCAGGGGTTGCCGCCCTTATCGGATAAGGAGGATCCCGGCGATCACGCCGGCGCGGCATGACCCCCGCCGCCCCGACGCTGGGCGGCGTCGTGTTCGACACCGCAGCGCTGACCGCCTGGGCGCATCGCGTGGCATACGTGCAATCGGTGGTATGGGCGACCGCGGACGCGGGCCACACCATCATCGTCCCGGCCACCGCTCTCGCCGCGGCCCGCGCGCTGATTCCGCCCGGCCGCCTGGACATCCTCTCGGTGCTGCTGGATCTGCCGAACACCGTCATCCAGCCCCTCGACCGCCCGGCCAGTGACCATCTGGGCGACACCCTCGCCGATCGCCCCGACGCCGACGCACTCATTCCGGCGGGTCACGCGACTCTCGAAGCGGTGAGCCGGGATTGGCCGTGCCTGACCGACCGCCCCGATACGCTGCGCAAGCTGGACCCGCGTGTCCAGACGGACAAGTTGCCCTGAGCTCTCGAATCCGGCCGCGGCCCAAGGGCTATCGGTCAGGCGCGTCCCAGCGCGAGGGTGACATTGTGGCCGCCGAAGCCGAAGGAGTTGCTCAGCGCGTACCGGAGTTCCTGATGGCGCGGCTTGTCGGCCACCACATCCAGCTCGGTATCCGGGTCCGGGGTCTCGAAATTCAGTGTGGGCGGGACGATCTGCTCGTTGAGCGTGCGCAGAGTGAGCATGGCTTCGAGGGCACCGACAGCGCCGATGGAGTGGCCCAGGGCCGATTTGGGCGCGTACACCGAGGCATGTGGCGCGACCGTCATGATCGCCTTCGCCTCGGAGGCGTCACCGACCTGGGTGCCGGTGGCGTGGGCATTGATGTGGTCGATGTCCGCGCCGGTCAGGCCGGCCGTGGCGAGGGCCTTGCGCATGGCGCGGGCGGCGCCGTCGCCGTCGGGCGCGGTGCCGGTGATGTGGTAGCCGTCCGAGGTGATGCCCGCGCCGAGGACCCGGCCGAGCATCCGCGCACCCCGCGCCCGCGCATGCGCTTCCGACTCCAGCACCAGCAGCGCGCCCGCCTCGCCGAACACGAACCCGTCCCGGTCCCTGTCGAAAGGCCGTGAGGCGCGCTCGGGTTCGTCATTGCGGGTGCTCATGGCCCGCATCATGGCGAAACTGGCGATCGGCACCGCGTCGATGTGTCCCTCGACGCCGCCCGCCACCACCACGTCGGCCTCGCCGGTGGCGATCAGCCGCCAGCCGTGCGCGATGGCCTCCGCGCCCGAGGCGCAGGCCGAAACCGGCGCGTACACACCGCCTTTCGCGCCGATCTCCAATCCGACGGTGGCCGCCGAACCGTTGGGCATGACCATGGGCACCGTCATGGGCGGCACCTTCCGGTAGCCCCCGGTCTTCATCAGGTCCACGGCATTGACCAGTGCCTCGCCCCCGCCGAGCCCGGTGCCCACGGCGACCGCCAGCCGTTCCGCCTCGACGCCGGGCGTCCCCGCCTCCCGCCAGACCTGCCGGCTCAGTACCAGTGCCAGCTGCTGCACGAACGACATCCGCCGCTGCTCGATCCGGGTCAGCTGCTCCCCCGGCTGCGCGACCAGCCGCCCGCCGATCCGCACCGGCAGGTCGTTGCCGGTGACGAAATCGTCTGTGAGCGTGCCGATCCCACTGTCCCCCGCCAGTAGTCGCGACCAGGTGGTGTCGAGGTCGGCCCCCAGGCAGGTGGTTGCCGCCATTGCCGTCACCACGACGCCCCGGCGAGTTTCTGTACCAGTCGTTACACTCATGCTGACATAGATACCTGTACCACCCGCTACAGTCAACCCGTGCCCCGCCCACTCGACCACGCCCGCCGCGCCCAGCTCCTCGAAGGCGTCATCGCCTACATCGCCGAGCACGGCCTGGCCGAACTCTCCCTGCGCCCGCTGGCGGAATACCTGGGCACCAGCTCCCGCATGCTGATCCACTACTTCGGAACGAAAGAGGCAATGCTGGTCGCCGCCTTGGAAACCCAGCGGCCCGATATCGCCGCGCTGTTCTCGGGCATCGACTCGGCGGAGGTTCTGCGCGAGCGACTCTCGGCGTCCTTCGCGATCAACACCGCAGGCCAGTTCGCGAACAGTCTCCCGGTGCTGCTCCAGGTTCTCGGCGCGGCCACTGTCCCCAACAGCCCGTTCAAGGCCTACGCGACCGACGCCATCCTGGTGCTCATCACCGCAATGACCCAGTCCCTCGGCCGAATCGACCCCACCATCCCCGACCCCGAGGCCTCCGCCACCCTGCTCATCTCGGGTATGCGCGGCCTGATCCAGGACTGGTGGGTGACGGGCGACACCACCCGGGTCCACCGCGCCGTGAAGCTTCTCATAGCCCAAGCCATCCCCACACCCTCGTGAACGGCGAACATGCCTCGGCGCACACATCGGAAATGGTGTGTGCGCCAAGGCGTGCCGGTGGGTCAGGCCGGAGTGAGGGCAGGGCGATTACGCAGGATTGCCGCGACGGCCAGCACCGACAGCGCCAGTAGGGTCAGTGCGAAGGTCGTCGCGCCGGTCGAGAGGCCGACGAGGTCGCTCAGGTACCCGGCGCTGACGGGCAGTAGACCGGCGGGGATGTAGCCGCCGATATTGAACGCCGCGTTGGCTTCTGCCAATCGAGCGGCCGGGACGGCGTGGTTGAGCAGGGACAACCCACCCAGCTGGCCCAGGCCCTGGCCTGCCCCGGCGAGCAGCGCCGAGGCGATCAGGAAGGTCGGCGACTGGGTGTGGACGGCGATCGCGAGGGTGAGCATCGCGAGGGCGGTCGCGGTGGCGGAGATCGCCATCGTCGCCGGGCGCGGCAGGGATCGGGCGGCGAACTGGACGGCGGTGGCGGTGAAGAACATCGCGAAGGCCATGGCGCCGGCGACGATTCGGCTCGTCGTGCCGAGCAGGCCGGACAGCAGGGCCGGGCCGAGGGACAGCACGAAGGAGGTGGCCGTGATTCCGGGCGCGAACACCGCGATGCCGAGGAAGAGCTGACGGCGGTTCGCGTGGGGCACCCGGGGTACCCGGATCCATGAGCCCGCATCCCGGTGCGCCGGACGGCCGACGGGCATCCGCAGCACTGTCACGAAAGCGGTTGCCAGCAGCGCGATCTCGACCAGGAAGACGGTGACGGTCGGGGCCGGGACGGTTTCGGACAGGACGCCGGACAGCAGCGGGCCGACGCCTGCGCCCAGCACCATCGCCGTCGAGGCGAAGAGCGCGCCCAGGTGCTTGCGCTCAGGTCCGGCGACATCGGTCACGGCTGCCATGCCCGCCGATACCGCAGCGCCCACCGCGATGCCGGTCAGCAGGCGAGCGATCATCAGCGCGATCACACTCGGCGCGGTGGCGAAGATCAGACATGCGGCCGCCGCGAGGATCAGCGCCGGGATCAGCACGGCTTTGCGGCCGAGCCGGTCCGAGGCGACGCCGGACACCAGCAGCGATCCGAGCAAACCGACGATGTAGAAGGCGAAGACCACGGTCATCATGCCCTTGGAGAACCCGAAGTCGCGCTGCCACAGCACATACAGCGGCGTCGCCGCGTTCGAGAGCACGAAGACCGCGGTCACCGGCCACGCCGCGAGCCAGATCCACCACGTCGGGGCGACGCGAGCTGCGATTCCGAGATCGATCGGCTCCGCAGTCTGTGCCGGGCGAGATTGTGTCGCAACCACTTCCACTACCTCCACTCAAAGTTCGAATCGACTCGAACTAGTACGAACGAAGTCGAACATAGCATGCTGTACGATGAAAGTCGTACAAGCGTCGACAGTGAGGAGTTCATCGATGCCGGCCAAGCAGCGCCCCGCGCCGAAGTTCACGCTCCCCGCGGAACCGGCCGTCATGCCGGATCCGTTGCCAGAACCCGGACTCGACGAACTGCGACTCGAGACCGTCATGGGCGCGCTCAGTGACCCTTTGCGGCTGCACATCGTCCAGAAATTGCTGCTCGAATCCGAGGCCTACGACCACTCCTGCGGCTGGTTCGGCATCGACCGCCCGAAATCGTCACTGACACACCACTTCAAGGCGCTCCGCGAAGCTGGTGTGACCCGCCAGCGTCAATACGGCCTCGAACGCCGCAGCCAGGTCCGCATCGACGACCTCGAAGCCCGCTTCCCCGGCCTGCTCGAGCTCGTCGCCGCCTGGGAGCCCGCGGACTGACGCCCGCCGGGGGTGATGGTCCTGTCAGCTTGGCGTCACGAACGCTGGTGAGCGCTATCGCAATGCTGGTGGCGAGCCCCAAATTTTGGGGGGCGGTAGTCTTGCTAACAGAATGAGGGGATCATCCGACCAAATGGCCATGAGTCCGAACAGGCTGGATATTCAACAACTTTCGGCGCGCGCTCGTTTGCGGCCGGATGTTCGACCAACCCTCAGAAGGCGCCGATCAATCTTGGCGGCGAAGGACTCCGAGATAGCGAGAAAAGCTAGCGGAACTCTTTTCGCAATCGTGGCGTGTGGTGCAGCCGGCCTGCTCGCGGGATGCGGCACCACAGCCTCCGTGGACAGCTCGCAGACTCCGAGCAGGTCTATGTCGGCGACCAACGCCGCTGCCACCGCCACGGCCCGCACCGACGCCGGATCGGCCCAACCGCAACCCGGCCCGGTCGACGACGATGCCACGACACCCGCGGCCACAGCACCACCCGGCACGCCCGCGCCTGTCACCGCCGCGCCTGGAAGTCCTCCCGTTACTACGGTTTCCACGGCCGGTGTTGTCTGGGATGCGTGCTCGATGTCGGAAACCGCCCTCGCTGCGGCCGGCTTGAATACGGCATCCAAGACACGTATGCCCACTTCAGCCCCGACCTGGCAGGCATGCAGGTGGCAGTCCGCCGACCAGACTTTCGAGTTGGTTCTCACCGCCACCGACGAAACAGTGGATGATCAGCTCACGCCCGGGCACTACCAGGATGTGCGCAGGACCGCGTACTACGGCCGAGATGTGATCGTGTACCGATCGGTGCAGGACACCAACAAGCTGGGGTGCTATGTCGCAACATCGGCCCCTTTCGGCAGCGTCGTGTTCACGGTCCGCAATGTGCGCGTCCAAACGGGCGAGGGCGAACCTTGCGCCGAAGCCAACCGCCTCGGCGCAGCCCTGACCAGGTCATTGCCCTGATCCTGCCGGTGGCATTACTTGATTCACCGATCGAAGAACAAAAGGGAACACAATGCTTGGAAAGACGATGCTGGCCCTCACGGCAGGGATCGTGATCGCCGCCCCGACGACGGCAATCGCCGAGGCCGCACCGCCGACCCCGACCGTTGTCGGCGCACAAGATGTCGCTATCAGCACGGGATCGGGAGCGGCGGACGCTGTGATCAACGGACTGATCGCAGCGATCTTCGGTCCCAATGATCCGTCTCAGTGCAAATTCCCGTACTGCTTCTGAGCCGTACGCGGCGGCCGGCGAACCCGCGACATCGACGCCCCGAATCCAACTGCTCGGGTGGAGCGGGAGTCGAGCCGCCGCTCTCGCGAGGGGCCAGTGGAGGCCGATCCGACTGCTCGATCCGGCCCGTGAGGGCCAGTGGCGCGAAAAGTCACGCCAGGTAGCTGCGGGGCGGGCCTCGGATTCCGAAATGCGTTGCCTGGCAGCATGTTCCCGGCTATGACTGAACGTCGGCGGCCCAATATCGCGAAAAGTCACGCTAAGGAACTACCGCACACAATGTCTCACTATGTGCGGTAACTCCCGTGCCGACCTGAGGAGACGTCCCCGGTGAACCCGCGGCGGGGGGCGGATCGTCATCGACTACTCCGCACCCAACGTGGCCAAGGAAATGATCGACGGCCTCGAGGCTCGTTTCCCCGGCCTGCTCGAGCTCGTCGCCGCCTGGGAGCCCGCGGACTGACGCCCGCTAGGCTGCGCCCATGCAGACGGAGCGGGAGCAGCGGCTGATCGACACGGTGGCCTGGGTGCGAATCGAGGACGGTCGCATCCTGTGCGCGCGGCCGTGCGGCAAGGACGTCTTCTATATCCCCGGCGGCAAACGCGAGGGCGCGGAAACCGATCTGCAAACCCTCGTCCGCGAGATCCGCGAGGAGCTCACGGTCGAACTCGCGCCGGACACCGTCGCTCACGTCGGCACCTACGAGGCGCTGATTCCCGACGCCGTCGTGCGCATGGCCTGCTACACCGCCGAGTATTCCGGCACCCTCGCGGCCAGCAGCGAGATCGACGAGATCGCCTGGTTCACCTACGCCGATCGGCCGCACGTCCCGCCCGTGGACCAGCTCCTTTTCGACGATCTGCACGCCGACGGCCTGCTCGCGCACGGCTGACCACTCCCGGCAACTAGAACATGTTGTTGACAGTGACCTACGGGCAGGCATCGAGAGACTGGTCCGAATGTAGAACATGTTCTAGTGTGGTGGGCACAACATTTCCAGTGCCGGAAAGTTCAGAGGAGCCCACCACACCATGCGTACCGAGATCTGTGATCGCCTCGGCATCGACGTACCCATCTTCGCCTTCACCCATTGCCGGGACGTGGCCGCCGCGGTCAGCAATGCGGGCGGTCTGGGTGTGCTCGGCGCGGTCGGGTTCACCGCCGAACAGCTCGAGGTCGAGCTGCAGTGGCTCGACGAGCACGTGCAGGGCGTCTACGGCGTGGACCTGGTCATCCCCTCCAAGTACGAGGGCAAGGGCGTCGAAGGCCTGAGCCCCGAGGAGCTGGAGGCCCAACTGGCCAAGCTGGTTCCGCAGGAGCACCGCGACTTCGCCGAGAAGATCCTCAACGACCACGGCGTGCCGCACCTGCCGCCGGAGGAGCGCCACAACCAGCTGCTGGGCTGGACCGCCACCACGGTCGCCCCGCAGATCGAGGTGATCCTGAAGCACCCCAAGGCCAAGCTGGTCGCCAACGCGCTGGGCACCCCGCCCGATGACGTGATCAAGCAGATCCAGGACTCCGGCCGCCTCATCGGCGCGCTGTGCGGTTCGGTCAAGCACGCGCTCAACCACAAGAACGCCGGTCTGGACTTCGTGGTCATGCAGGGCACCGAGGGCGGCGGCCACTGCGGTGAGATCGCCTCCATGGTGTTGTGGCCGCAGGTCATCGACGCCATCGGCGACATGCCGGCGCTCGCGGCCGGTGGTATCGGCAATGGCCGCCAGGTCGCGGCCGCCCTCGCCATGGGCGCGGCGGGCGCGTGGACCGGCTCGCTGTGGCTGACGGTGGAGGAGGCCAATGTGCCGCCCGCCCAGATGCAGACCTACATCGACGCCACCAGCCTCGACACCGTGCGCTCGCGGTCGTGGACCGGCAAGCCCTGCCGCATGCTCAAGAACGACTGGACCGAGGCGTGGGAGCGTCCCGACACCCCGAACCCGCTGGGCATGCCGCTGCAGATGATGGTCGCCCTCGACGGCGTCAAGCGCGGCCACCGGTACCCGGAGCAGGCCAAGGACGTGAACTTCAACCCGGTCGGCCAGGTCGTCGGCATGATGAACAAGATGGAGCGCTCCGCCGACGTGGTGCAGCGGCTCATCACCGAGTACCTGGAGTCCTGCGAGCGGCTGAACAAGCTCAACAACGCCTGATTCTCAGGACATCGACACCGCCTGATGCTCAGGCGATTCGGCGCGTCGGGTAGGGCTGCCCGGCGCGCCGACGCATCTCCGGCGGGCGCGGCACCAGGTCGCGGGCTGCCGGGGCGGACCATAAGCCGGCGCTAGGGTTGTCCCCATGGGGAAGGTCGAGCGGGTGCTGCGGGCCGCGTACTACGCGCTGCTCTCGGTGCCGGTTGCCTTCGCGCCCACGGGGGTTCGGGCCCGGGTGGTGCGGCGAGTGTTCCGGGCGCCGTTCGAGCTGCGGGAACCGGGACCGTGGCGGACCGCCGGGCACACGGTGCTGGCGGTCGCGGTTGGACTGGTCGCCTGGTTCGCGGCGTTCCTGATGGTGCTGGCCGCGGTGCGCGGCATCTTCTATCCCCTGGTGGCGGCGCACGATTTCGAACATTCCTGGGGCGGTCCGACATTGGCCGGGGCGTGGGCGGTGCATTTCGCCGGCGGCGCGCTGCCGTTCCCCCTGTGGGTACTGCTCATCGCCGGGCTCGGAATGCTCGAACAGCGTCTCGCCCAGCGGTTGCTGGGCCGCAGCGGTCCGTGGTGGCCGGTACCGGTGGCCATCGCGCTGTGCGCGGGCGGCGCGGTGTTCTTCATAGCCTGGTGGCATCAGATCTAGCGCGACACGGCAACGCGCCGGAAGCCGAGCGGAAATCCCTGCACCGTCATTGTTTTCGATCTCACGGCGACTCAGTATGGAATTGCGGCGGGTGTGCCGCGAGTCCGGTTCCGGACGCCGATTCTCGGGGCGCGGTGTGACACCGGTCTCCGAAACCCTCGTGCGGCTTGCCGTTTCGGGTCGCTGATTGCCAAGGTTTGCGGGATATGTTGCACACGAAGCCGTCACGCCTGTCGAAGCCCCTGTCCCCGGCCGCCGCGGGCGGTGATGCGCGGTGACATGGTCGAAGATCCGTTCCTCCCCCACCCTGCGCCGCGTCTTGAAAGCGGCGGTGTCGCTGCTGTTCGTGATCGTGCTGGCCATCGTGGCCGTCGTCCTCGAAAAGCATGTCGGCACCGATAAATCGGACGCGAGCGGCCCGCCGATACCGGATCGCGGCGCTCAACCGGCGGGATCGGCCAAGGAGATCAGCAGTCTGCTGGGCAAACTGAAGGTGGCCGACGAACTGCCGATGACCGGTTACTCCCGCGACCGATTCCCGCACTGGGACACCGACAAGCCCGAGCACGGATTCGGTGACGCCTTCGCGCAATACAATCGCTGCACCACCCGTGACGTGGTGCTACTACGTGACGCCACCGGGCCGGTGAAGCTGGATCCGAGCAGCTGCAAACTGAGCGTCGGCACCAATGGCGGCTGGCGCGACCAGTACGGGGTCATGGACAAGAAGACCAACGCCCTCAAGCCCTACAAGTGGACCACCGATTCGTCGGCCCTGGACATCGACCACATCGTGGCGCTGGCCGAGGCGTGGCGTTCGGGCGCTGCGAACCTCGACGACGACACCCGGCGCCATATCGCCAATGACGCGCTGAACCTGGTGATTTCCGATCCCACCGCCAACCGCTCCAAGGGCGACCAGGATCCGTCCAGTTATCTGCCGCCCGGGACCTTCCGGTGCGCCTATATCGGGCACTACATCCAGGTGAAAGTAAAGTACGGATTGAACGTCGATACCAAGGAGCAGACCGCACTGCAGACCGCGGTGAAGGACTGTGCCAGCAAGGGAGAGTTCACATAGTCGCCGTTGTCGAAATCCGCAGCGAGGCAGCCGTCATGACCCGGGAAGAGGGAACGGTCTCCGGGGATCTCGATGTGACGCTGGATTATTCGGGTCACGGGCTGGTGCGCTATCGCGGCACCGCCACCTGGTACACCATCGGCAATCTGGAGGACGAGGAACCACGCAGTTGGACCAGCGTGCAGGACCTGGCCACCGCCATCGAGAACGAGAGCGGTGGCCGCGACGCCGCCGGCAACGTGCTGCCGTTCGAGGCGTGAACGCTAGTCGCGCACGGCTTTCAGGGCCTCTGCCCGCGTTTTGACGGCGTCGGTCATGCCCTCGAACCCGGTGGTCAGCGCGCCGCCCAGCAGGCCGGCGACCACCGGGGCCAGCGGCCCGTTGAGCTGGAAGTGCGAGAAGTAGCGGGTGCGGCCGTCCTCGAGCGGGGTCAGGGTGTGCGAGCGCTCGCTGCTGAGCAGGCCCAGCGGCGCGGGCTTCATGTTGTAGCTGAATTCCTTACCCGGTGTGTGGGAACGGATGAACTCGCGCTGCTGCTTGGGTTTCGGCCCGACCAGCCGCACCTTCATATCGATCGGCGACCCCGGTTCGAGGGTGGTCTTGCACTCCAGGCAGAAGGGATTCCATTCCCCGTACTTGTCCACGTCGGTGAGCACCTGCCAGACCAGCTCGGCGGGCGCGTCGATCTCCACGCTTTTGTCGATGACGAAGGCCATAGGGGAACAATACTGAAACCAGTTCTAGAAGGTGGGGCGGGCCGCCACTCCGCGGAGGGACAGTACCGTCGAACCATGACCCTCGCCGACCGCTATCCCCTCCTCCACACCCCCGCTCGGTGGGAATGGGGCGGCCTCGACGTCCAGTTCTCCACCGACCTCCCACCCGACCACCTGGTCACCAACATCCACGTCGTCTGCTTCCTCGGCGACCGCATCGTCCTCTGCCGCGACGACCGGAACCGCTGGATCCTCCCCGGCGGCACCCGCGAAGCCGGAGAATCCATCGAGTCCTGCGTAATCCGCGAACTTGCCGAGGAAGCCGGCGCCGAACTGTCCGGCCCCCTGCACCACTTCGGCGCCCACTACGCCACCACCGACCGGCCCGCCCCCTACCGCCCTTGGCAACCCCACCCCCACAAAGCCTGGCTCTGGTGCACCGCCGACGTCACCCTCACCGGCGACCCCACCAACCCCGATGACGCAGAACAAATCCTGGAAGTCCGCGCCTTCCCCCTCGCCGAGGCCATCCACCGGGCAGCCACCGACGGCTCCCACGTCCCCGAACTACTCGAACTCGCCGCCGAACTTCACCCACGCTGACCCCCGAGAACCGCAGTGCGCCTCAGCCATCCAATCGACTGAATGGAACGACTGCTGAATAAGGGCTCTCCAGCAGCAACGCGTCTTCGTGGGTTTCGGCAAGCCGGTAGGTCCGCGCGGCCCAATCGAGCCGGTACTCCTGGATCATCTTCACATAGAGACTCGAGTCCAGATAGACGATCAGATAGACCGGAATCCCCTCGTATGCGTATTCGGCACGCTTGTCGACCGTGTCCGTGTATCCGGAACCGGGCGATACGACTTCGACGACCAGCAAGGCATCGGCGGTGGTGAGTTTGGTGCCGCGTTCGACACCGCGGTAGACGGTCGCATCGGGGCGACGGAACGAGAAGGCGCCGTCGCGCCGCTTCCTCCGGGTGAAGTGGATGTCTACATCGGTCGACACCCGCATACAGGGGTCGTCGGGCTTCGCCGCTTCGATATGATTGGCGAGCCGCCGAGCGACATCACTATGTTCCGCGCTGCCGCTTTGGCAGCGGATGACATTCCCGTCGATGACTTCGATCAGCTTGCGCAGGGCATCCGGGAGCTCGTCGTACTGCTCCTCGGTGAGCTCCAGCGCCCCGGGATCGTCGGCCCACACAGGCAGTTCGGTCACTGGCAACCTCACTCGAAACGGGACGTCAGGGCAAGGTCATGGTACGCGCCGAGTGCCGGAACCCTGGGGATGCTCGGATTCCATCCCCGGCGGATGACTGCAGGGGCGGTTGTGACCGTTACGGGCACAGGGCGTCGCTGAGTAGGCCGGTGATGTCCGGGTCGGTGTCCGGGGAGTCGTTCATCGCGATGGTCACCGCGCGGCCCTCTCGGGTGGCGCCGGAAATGGTGAGGTAGCCGGCGATCTCGCCGACGTGGCCGAAGTAGTGTGCGCCGCAGGGAAGTTGGATCGCGCCGATGCCGAGGCCGTAGTCGAGGGCGCTGTCGGGGGAACGGGGTGGGGTTGTCAGCATGTCGTGCAGCTGCCCGTCGGCGACGATCTTTCCGGCGAGCAGGGCCATGAAGAAGTGGTTCAGGTCGTTGCCGGTGGAGATCAGTCCGCCTGCCGACCACCCCACCGACGGCTCGGAGCGGGTGACGTCGGCCGGGACGCCGCCGACGAGGGTGTAGCCCTGCGGGTGTGGGCCGCGGAAGCCGGTCTCGCCCGGAGCGGGCAGGTAGGTGTCGGCGAGCTGATTCGGCGTCGTGATCCGGCCGGTGAGTTCCTCGGAATACGTTCTGCCCGTGACCTTTTCGACCAGCATGCCCGCGACGATGAAATTGGTATTGGTGTACTTGAACCGCTCCCCCGGCGCGAACTGCGCGGGCCGGCGCAGCGCGATCGCGATCTCCTCGGAGGGAGTGAAGGTGCGGCCCCCGGCCGCGGCGCGCACCTCGTCGAGTTCGGGGTCGTCGGAGAGTTCCGGCAGTCCGCTGCGGTGCTGGAGGATCTGGCGCACCGTGATCATGCGCCCGTCCACGCCATTGCCCCTGAGGAGGCCGGGTAGATAGGTGTCGACGGGTTCGTCGAGCCGCACCTTCCCTTCCGACACCAATTGCATGATGAGTGCCGCCGCAAAGGTTTTGGAGATGCTGCCGACCCGCACCTGCTGCGGCGGGGCCATCGGAATCGGCGCCCGGGTGGTACGGTCCCCGACCCCGGCGGTGAGGGTGATGGTCTGCCCGTTCTCGGTGAGGGTCGCGATCACCCCGGTGGTCCCGGCCCGCACCAGCCCGTCGATGTCGTCGCGAATCCGCTCGACCCGCTTGGGCGACACCGCCATCGGGGTGGTGGAGACCGGCTGCGGCGCCGAGGTGGCCATACTCCCGCATCCCGCGGCCCCCACCAGCGCCAGCGCTGTCACCGTCAGTCCGATTCGCATATCTCGACGGTAGGGACGGCCGCGGAGCGGGACATCCGGACAACCCCTGAGTCGGTCCCTGAGAATCTACCCGGATACCGGTGCGGCCTTCGGCATTCGCGCTGCCAGGCCCAGCACGCCCGCGGCCACCGAAGCGCCGGCGATCACATACCAGCCGTGCTGGAAGGCGTCGAGGGTCGCCTGCGCGCCGGCCGGTGTACCCAGCACCGCCACCAGAACGGCCACACCCACGGCCATTCCGAGCTGTCGCGCCATGCTCAGCACCGCCGACCCGGTCGCGAACTGCTGCGGCGGCAGCCCCGCGGTCCCCGCCGCCACACTGGTCGGCATGGTCAGGCCGACGCCCAGACCGGTCACCAGCATGCCGCCGAGCAGCCCGGCCGGATAGTCCGGCCGCAGCGTGATCGCCTGCGCCCACCAGACGATTCCAGCCGCGAACGCCACCCCGCCGAGCGCGAGCACCGGCCCGACACCGATCCGGGCGATGAGCCGGCCCGCCGACACCGCCACCAGCGGCACGATCAGCGGCCCGGGCGCGATCCCCAGCCCGGTCTGCAAGGCCGACCACCCCCACACGTTCTGCATCCACAGCACCGCCGACAGCAGCATCCCGGCGAACGCGATATTGAACAGCAGCGAATTGCCGAGCATGAGCGCGAAATTCGGCACGCGCAGCAGTCCCGGATCGACGACGGGACTGTGATGGCGACGCGACGACACCACGAACACCACCGCGAACACGGCGGTCGCCGCGAACGCGCCGATGACGCCGGGCGATCCCCACCCCCAGTCCTCACCCTTGACGACGGCCAGAATCAGCGACGCCACCGACCCGATCAACATGAGCGCGCCGACCCCGTCCGGCATCGATCCGCCAGTGCCGTTCGCTCGCGGCAACAGCCGCGCCCCCAGCACCAGCGCGATGATCCCCAGTGGCACGTTCACCAGAAACACCCAGCGCCAATGCAGTTCGACCAGCAGTCCGCCGATCACCGGCCCCAGCGCCGCACCCAGACCGCCGAACGCCACCCACAGCCGCACCGCCGTCGCCCGTCGCTCGGCCGGTGTCGCGGCCAGCAGCAGGCCCAGCGAGGACGGCGTCAGCAACGCCGCGCCCGCCGCCTGCAGGACCCGGAAGGCCACCAGCGCACCGGTATTCCACGCCACCGCGCACAGCGCCGACCCCAGCACGAAGACGCCCAGCCCGGTCAGGAACGCGGTCTTGTTCCCATTCCGGTCACCCAGCCGCCCGGCGGGAACCAGCAGTGCCGCGAACACGATCGAATACGCGTTGAGCACCCACGACAGTCCCGCGATCCGGGCTCCCGAGAAATCCTCCGCGATCCGCGGCAGCGCCACATTGACGATGAACAGGTCCAGGCTGGACAGCAGCACCGCCACCGCGACGATCCCGAGCACCACCCGTGGATCGACGGCCCGGCGTTCCTCCTGTGCGACAACGGTGCTCATCGTTCTCCCCCATACGTCCGGCCGTAGGCCCGAGTGAGTTTCTTCATGAGACGGACCATAGGCGAGTGAGTCTTCTGAAGCAACCGACTATGCTGGGGTCATGCGGCGAACCAGCTTCGAGGACATGAACTGCTCCATCGCCCAGTGCCTGGAGGTGGTGGGCGAATGGTGGACCCTGCTCATCGTCCGTGACGCCCTCTTCGGCATCACCCGCTTCGACGACTTCCGCTCCCGCCTGGGCATCGCCCGCAATGTCCTCACCCAGCGCCTGGAACACCTTGTCGCCCAAGGCATCATGGACAAAACCCCCTACCAGGACAACCCGGTCCGCTACGACTACCTGCTCACCGACAAGGGCCGCTCCCTCTGGACGATCCTGGCCGCCATGCGCCAATGGGGCGACGAATGGGCCGCCCCCGCCGGCCCCCCGATCGAATCCGTCCACAAGGCCTGCGGCCACATCATGACCGTCCAGCCCGTCTGCTCGGAATGCGGCGACCACCTGACCGCCAGGGACCTACGCCCCCAACTGGGCCCTGGCGCTCACGACCCGTCCCTCCTGCCCAGCAGCAACTGACGGACAAATCCCACTCGACAGCAGAGAGGGCGTGAATCCTTCGGGCCACCTTGTGGTGTCCTCGTACATCGCGTCGCCGGCCGGATGCTGCCGGTCACGATTGCCGACGAGTAGGTCCGCGACGTCAGGTGCGATGCGAAACGCAGGTGCTCCGGGCCGCGCCAAAGCGTAGAATTCCGCATCATGTGTGGGCCGAAGGGGCTCGCGCACACCGGATTCGGGGGGATCTCGCGATGTCGGACCTGCGTGGAGCGCGAAGGACCTGGCGTTTTCTGGTCGCGTTGGCCATCACGGGTGGGTTGTGCCTTGCCAGTTTGGTCAGCTACATCGTCAACTTCGACCATATGGAGCATTGGAGCCAGCTGTTCGCGGTGCTGACAGTGGCATCTGCGGCTCTGTTCTGGTTTGCGGGGTGGGTCCCGCTGCCGTCACGGGACCGGCGGTGACCGGGAATCTGCGTCAGGCAGCGCGGACTGTTGTGACGGGTTGGCCGGTGGCCTTGGCAATGCGGGGTAGTTCGGCGGTGAGCTGGGCGGTGGGGATGGGTGCGCCGTCGAACATGGAGACGGTCAGGTCGCCCTTGTTCAGGTCCCAGGTTCCGGTGATCCGGCCGCCGGTCAGGACGAGTGGGGAAATCCAGCCTGCGGTGCGGCTGACCTTGGCGCGGTGGTCGCCGGGGAGGAGGACGGTGTCGCCGGTGCCGGGGCCCAGGACGTACTGGTCGAACTGGCCGAGGAGGTGGATAGCGGAAGTTGGTTTGGTCCTGGCGAGTTCGTCCAGGTGAGCTGTGAGGAAGTAGCCGGGTCGGCCCTCGACGTCGATCTCCGTCAGCTCGTTGCCGAGGTCCGAAAACCAGCGGCGCACAGTCGGTTTGCTCAGGAACCCGCGAGTCAGCCAGGTATTGAAGATCTCCGGGGTGGCGGGGCCGTAGGCGCCGAGGTAGGCACGGATGATGCTGGGCGCGGCGGCATCCGGGTCGGGGATACCGGACCAGCCGGGGATGACGTGCGCGGGATTGGTGAAGGTGACCGACGTGCCACGGGACGGGCCGTGGCACAGCGCGCCCTGCCAGGCCAGGGGCTTCAGCATCGAACCCCACCCGGAGCGCAGATGGCCCTCCAGCGGCTGGAATCGCCGCTCGGCGATCAGCTCCGCGACCAGTTCGTCGCGGGTCAGAACACGCCCGTCGAGAATGTCACCGACCGCCTTGACCAGCGCCGCCACATCATCCGGTGTCGCCCCGGAAGCCCTTGTCCACGCAGGTTTCTCCCACGTGCGTGCGGACGCCATGAGCGATAACGCAGCGGCCCCCTGCTCCGGCGTCAGGGCGTGCAGCGTGCCACGCATCGCCCACGTCTTCATCAGCGCGCCCGCCGCCAGCGCCGTCACCACCGCACCGGGCTCACCTGCCGAACGCCGCAGCGCCACAGCGGTTTCCGCCGCCGACGTCACCTGCGCCTGCACCCCGCACAGCCGCTCGACCACAGCCACGGCATCGCTGTTCGTCCGCGGATCCACGAACTGCCGCTGGACCCGCCAGCTGAACACCTGATCCCACGAAACCTGCACAACGCCTCCGCCTATCCCACGCGCTGCCCGCGCAACCGACGCCAGCCTACGGCCGGTCTCCGACAGTGCCGGCGATTTCCCGTGCCCGGGAAGCCATCCGGCGTGCAGCGCGCAGGCACCCGATGCGCTGTCGGGGCGGCGGCGAAAGGGTCGCTTCGTCGAGGCCTCCGGGCCGACGAGGGCGGCAGCCCTGCCGGCCTCGGCCCGCTCGCTGCCGAGCGTGCCCGTGATGCGAGGCGCGAACTCAGAGGCGTTCGATGATGGTGGCGTTGGCCAGGCCGCCCGCCTCGCACATGGTCATGAGGCCGTAGCGGCCGCCGGTCTGTTCGAGGTGGTTGAGCATGGTGGTGAGGATGCGGGTGCCCGAGGCGCCGAGCGGGTGCCCCAGGGCGATGGCGCCGCCGCGCGGGTTGAGCTTGGCCGGGTCGGCGCCGAGCTCGTGTGCCCAGACCAGCGGCACGGGCGCGAACGCCTCGTTCACCTCGTAGACGTCGATGTCGTTGATGGACAGTCCCGCTCGCGCCAGCACCTTACGGGTGGCCGGAATGACGGCGGTGAGCATGAGCAGCGGGTCGTCACCGGTGACCGCGAAGGAGTGGAAGCGGGCGCGCGGCTTCAGGCCGAGCTGGGCGGCCTTCTCCTCACTCATGATGAGCGCCGCCGACGCGCCATCGGTGAGGGGCGAGGAGTTGCCGGGGGTGATGGACCATTCGATTTCCGGGAACCGGGCCTTGAATTCGGCGTCCACGAAGGCGGGCTTCAGCCCGGCCAAGTCCTCGACGGTAGTGCTGGGGCGGATGGTCTCGTCGGCCGTGAGCGATCCCGCCGGGACCAGTTCGTTGTCGAAGCCTCCGGACGCCGCGGTGGCGGCGGCCAATTGGTGCGAGCGCGCCGCGAATTCGTCGAGCGCGGTCCGGTCGAACTTCCAGCGCGCGGAGATCACCTCGGCGGAAATGCCCTGCTGCACAAGCCCGTCCGGGTACCGGTGCGCGATCGGCCCGCGATTGGCGTCGCGGCCCTGGGCGTTGGAGAACATCGGCACCCGCGACATGGATTCCACGCCGCAGGCGATGGCGATGTCGTAGGCCCCCGCGATGACACCCTGCGCCGCGAAATGGGCGGCTTGCTGTGAGGATCCGCACTGCCGGTCCACCGTCGTGGCGGGCACCGCTTCCGGGAAGCCGGCCGCCAGCACCGCGGTGCGGGAGATATTGAAGGCCTGCTCGCCACTCTGGGTGACGCAACCACCGATCACATCATCGACCAGCGCGGGATCGATCCCGGTGCGCTCGACCAGGCTTTCCAGCATGCCCGACAGCAGTGTCGCCGGATGCACTTCCGACAGGCCGCCACCTGTTTTACCCTTCCCGGAGGGGGTGCGGACAGCGTCGACGATGACGGCGGAGGTCATGACTTCTCCTTGTTCCCACTGGACATCCCAGTTGCGAATTCCGGTTAACATACGCACTGTACCGCACCGGCAGCGCGGCGTCACCGGCGCGAATTTTCCCTCCGGGCCGACATCCTGCGGATTGCTAGCCTGTTGCTGTGGCTGCGACCGGCAAGCAACCTCAGAAGCCCTTCTGGGATCTCGAGATGCGGCTGTCCGCGGTGCTGTCAACGCTGGCAGGATTCATCGGCGCGGCCGCGTACGCCCACTCGGAGGGCTATTTCGTCACCTTCATGACCGGCAATACGGAACGCGCGGTTCTCGGCAACTTCACCGGCGACCCGACCCTGGCCGGCGGCGCGGCCGCGATCATCGCCTGCTTCCTGGCCGGCGTCTTCATTGCCTCGATCTGCCGCCGCTACTGGTGGACCAACCATCCGCACGGCGCGACCATGCTCACCACCGGTGCGCTGCTGCTCGCGGCCATCGTGGACGCCGCGCTCGGCGAGCGTGGCATCGGCCTGATCCCGATCCTGTTCGTCGCCTTCGGCATGGGCGCGCTCAACACCTCCTTCGTCAAGAACGGCGAGGTCTCCATTCCGGTCAGCTACGTCACCGGTACCCTGGTCAAACTCGCGCAGGGCATCGAGCGACACGTCTTCGGTGGCGGCACTGCCCGTGACTGGCTCGGCTATGCGACGCAATATGTTTCGTTCAGCCTGGGCGCGCTCATCGGCGGCCTGGTGTCGCTGGTGGTGAACGGTTCCTCCATGCTCAATGCCGCGGTCGTCGGTTCGCTGCTGGTCGCCGGATACACCTGGCGGGCCGACATTCGCTGGGTGCGGCGCATCGCGCGCCTGAGTGCCGACGACGATTGAGTCATGTCACAGCCGCGCAACACTTGGCTAATTGATCGCAAACGGCCCGAACTGGTCATATTCTGCTGAACATGACAACCAGCAAAGAGGGAGTTTACGAAGGGCCGGTCCATGCACTGGCCCGCAGCGCGTGGCAGTCGATCCTGGTCACCGGCCTTCTCTCGGTGGTGCTGGGCATCCTGGTGCTGGTGTGGCCCGGACCCACCCTGGTCGTCGCCGGTGTCCTGTTCGGCATCTACCTGCTCGTATCCGGTGTTTTCCAGCTGATCGCGGCCTTCGGAATGCACATCAGCACCTGGATGCGGGTGCTGTCCTTCATCACCGCCATCCTGTCGTTCATTCTGGGCTTCTTCTGCTTCCGCAACGAGTTCCAGGCCATCGGCCTGCTGGCGCTGTGGATCGGCATCACCTGGATCTTCCGCGGCACCGCGGTGCTGGTGGCCGCGATGTCCGATGCCGCCGTCCCGGGCCGGGGCTGGCAGGTCCTGTTCGGCATCCTGCTCATCGTCGGTGGTGGTCTGCTGATCGTGGAGCCGTTCCGCTCGATCACGGCCCTGGTCGTGGTGGTCGGCTGCTGGCTGATCGCCATCGGCGTCTTCGAGGTGGTCTCGGCCTTCCTGGTGAAGAGCCGCGCCAAGGATGTGCCCACGGCCGTCTGACCGCTTCGATGCGCGTAACCCACGGCGGTCGCCCTTCCTGGGCGGCCGCCGTTTCTCGTGCGGCACAACCCGGATCAGCGCAGCCGCTTGGGCCGCTTGTCCATCAGCCGCAGGATCAGCGGCGTGAAGATGAGCTGCATCGCCAGGTCCATCTTCCCGCCCGGCACCACGATGCTGTTGGGCCGCGACATGAACGAATCGTGCAGCATGGACAGCAGATACGGAAAGTCGATGACTTTCGGATCGGCGAAGCGGATCACCACAAAACTCTCGTCCGCGGTCGGAATGGTCCGGGCGGTGAAGGGATTCGAAGTATCCACCGTGGGCACCCGCTGGAAGTTCACATAGGTCCGCGAGAACTGCGGGCAGATGTGCTTCACGTAGTCGGGCATGCGCCGCAGAATGGTGTCGATGATGGCCTCGCTGGAGTAACCGCGCTCGGTCTTGTCGCGGTGCACCTTCTGAATCCACTCCAGGTTGATGATGGGAACCACGCCCACCAGGAGATCGGCATAGCGGGCCACGTCGACGCCGTCGCCGACCGCCGCCCCGTGCAGGCCCTCGTAGAACAGCAGATCGCTGCCCGGCGACAGCTCCTCCCACGGCGTGAACGTGCCCGCCGGCTGCCCGAAGGGTTTGGCTTCGTCGTCATCGTGCAGGTAGCGCCGCACCGCACCAACCCCGGTCTCCCCGTACTCGCGGAACAGTGACTCCAGTTCGGTGAGCAGGTTCGCCTCCGGCCCGAAATGGGAGAAGGTCAGGTTGCGATGCTGTTCGGCCTCTGCCATGGCCAGCTTCATCTCGTTGCGGTCGTAGCGATGGAACGAATCCCCCTCCACGATCGCCGCGCTGATTCCCTCGCGGCGGAATATCTCCTGGAAGGTTCGCGTGACGCTGGTCGTCCCCGCACCGGACGACCCGGTGATCGCGACCACGGGATGTTTGACCGACATGGCACCTCCTCGATTGCCGGACAACAGCTTTCACACACCCGGCCGCTCAGTGCCGGGACGCGCGGAACAGAGAGCGGGAACCGAAGAGCGAGGCGTCGAAACTGGGCCCCTCCTCCGGTTCGCGGTGATAGCGCTCGATCCGTTCGACCTCGTTGCGGGAGCCGAAGATGAACGGGATCCGCTGGTGCAGCTCCTCGGGCCGCACATCCAGCACCCGTTCGTGCCCGGTGCTGGCCGCACCCCCGGCCTGTTCGACGATGAAGGCGATCGGATTGGCCCCGTACAGCAGCGAAACCCGGCCCGGGCGTTCGGGATTGCGGGTATCGCGCGGATACATGTAGAGCCCGCCGCGGGTCAGGATGTGAAAGGTGTCGGCCACCAGCGAGGCGACCCAGCGCATATTGAAATCCCGTCCGCGCGGGCCGTCCACGCCTTCGAGGCATTCGTGGACATAGCGGCGGACGGGGCGTTCCCAGAACCGCTCATTGGCGGCATTGATGGCGAAACCGGAAGTGTCGTCGGGGATTCGCATGCGTGGATGGGTGAGTACGAACGCGCCCACCTCGCGATCCAGCGTGAACCCGTCCACCCCGTTGCCGGTGGTGAGCACCAGCATGGTCGCGGGCCCGTACAGCGTGAAGCCGGCGCACACCTGCTGGACGCCCGGCTGGAGGAAGTCGGCGCCGGCGGCCTCGCGCCCGTCCTCCGGAGCGCGCAGCACGCTGAAGATCGTTCCCACCGGCAGATTCACGTCGATATTGCTGGATCCGTCCAGCGGATCGAAGGCCAGCAGATACTTCCCGCGCCGGTACTCGGTCGGCACCTGATGGCATTCGCGCATCTGCTCGGACACCAGCGCCGCCAGCGGTCCGGTCCACTGGCTCTCGGCGACCATGATGTCGTTGGCGATCGCGTCCATCTTCCGGTGCACGGTGACCGGCAGATTCTCGGCATCGGATGCGCCCAGGGAGCCGACGATCGCTCCCCGGGTCACTTGATTCCCGATGATCTTGGTTGCGGTGGCGAGCACGTTCAGCAGCGCCGAGAACTCCCCGGACGATCCGGGATGCCGGTGCTCCTGCTCGATGGTGTAGCGGGTGAGGGTCTTCAATCCTTCGGGCACAATCGCTCTCAATTCGTCATGGAGGGGCCCCCTCGTCGGCGAGGGCGTCCGCGAACACACTGCTGCCGAGGACATCGCTGTCCGTCAGGGTGATCAGATCCGTGCGACCGACCGGCCGGTGCAGTTCGACCAGGCGTTTGGCCTGCCGCAGCCGGCAGCGCTCGAGGGCATTGCGCACGCTGCGGGCATTGGCGAAGCGGGGGCGGGCCATGCGCAGCTTCAGATAGCGCGAGAAGGCCTGTGCGGCTTCCGGATCGAAGCGGAAGTTCTCGTGGCGCACCATGAGTTCGGCGATGGCCATGAGCTCGTCGTGGGTGTAGTCGGGGAACTCGATGTGGTGGGCCACCCGGGAGGACAGGCCGGGATTGGCGGAGAAGAAGGTCTCCATGCGGTCCGGGTAGCCGGCGAAGATGACCACCAGGCTGGTGCGCTCGTTCTCCATCTCCTGCAGCAGGATCTCGATCACCTCCTGCCCGTAGTCACGCTCGTTCTCGGGACGGAACAGGTAGTAGGCCTCGTCGATGAACAGCACTCCCCCGGCGGCCTTGGCGAGGGCCTCCTTGGTCTTGGGCGCGGTGTGACCGATGAACTGGCCGACCAGATCATCACGGGTGACGGTGTGCACCTTGGGTTTCCGGATGTACCCGAGGGCGTGCAGCATCTCGGCCATGCGCAGGGCGACCGTGGTCTTCCCGGTGCCGGGCCCGCCGGTGAAGCTCATGTGCATGGTCGGGCGGGTAGCCTCGAGCCCGAAACGCTGACGGGCGCGATCGATGAGCAGCAATGCGGCGATTTCCCGCACGCGGCGTTTGACGTTCGCCAGACCCACCAGTTCCGCGTCGAGGCGGGCGAGAGTGTCCTCGACGTCCTTGCCCGCGACATCCGTCGACAGATCCAGCAGGGCGTCCTCGGCCAGCATCTCCGGTGGGCCGGCAGCGGGGCGGTGCAGATGGTCGGCCGCCGAATCCTCCGGTCGGGGAGGACCATCGGCGGCCGTACCACGCACCGGTGCGGGGCTCGTGACCCCGGGCCGGTGCATCTGGAACCCGCCCGCCGGGCGGCCGGCTGCAGGCTGCCGGCCGCCCGGTACCGCGGGGCGTTCCGCGCTCACGATATCCTCCCGTTCCGAAAGCTGTTCAGCCGCCATACCTTTGGCCCGGACGGTCGTCGAGTGCGTAGGCATGGAAGCCGTAGTGCTGACGGCGGTCGTCGGACTCGGTCCGGTCGAGGCGGAAACCGGGCTCGTGGGCCGGACGCTGCACGAGGAAACTCAGCGCCGTGGTCTGCCGGCCGTAGGAGGCGTCGTAGGCGTTCACGCGAATGTAGTGGCGCGGGAACGTGGCCCGGCAGGCGTTGATCTCGGCGAGCACCCCGTCGGGCTCGTCCAGATCGAACAGCGGCAGGCCCCACATCTCCCAGTAGTTGTTGCGCGGATGCGGATCGTCGGTGTATTCGATGGACACCGGCCAGTTGTTGAGCAGGGCGTAGCGGACCTGGGCGGCGATCTCGATGTCGTCGAGGTCCGGCAGGTGCGAGAAGGTGCCTTGGCGCAGATGCATGGGGATTCCTCGACTTTCAGCGGGAGGCCGTCGGGACGGCGTCGGGGGCGTCGGTGGAGGTGTAGTCGAAGGTGACATCACCCCAGGTGGCGAGCGCGACGTCGAGCGGGCGGCAGATCTCGGCGGCGCGGCGCAGCACGTCCGGGCCCTCCTTGAGCAGATCGCGACCCTCGTTGCGCGCCTTGACCACTGCTTCGAGGGCGACCCGGTTGGCTTCCGCGCCCGCGGCGATCCCCATCGGATGGCCGATGGTGCCGCCGCCGAACTGCAGGATGGCGTCGTCGCCGAACAGGTCCAGCAGCTGGTGCATCTGGCCGGCGTGGATGCCGCCGGAGGCGACCGGCATGACGCCGGGCAGGCTGGCCCAGTCCTGGTCGAAGAAGATGCCGTTGACCGGGTTCATCGGAATGTGGTTGTCGCGCAACGTGTCATAGAAGCCCTTGACGGTGTGCGGATCACCTTCCAGCTTGCCGATGACCGTGCCCGCGTGCAGGTGATCCACGCCGATCAGCCGGCACCACTTCGCCAGGACCCGGAAGCTGACGCCGTGGGTCTTCTGCCGGGTGAAGGTGGAGTGCCCGGCCCGATGCAGGTGCAGCAGCATGCCATTGCGGCGCGCCCACTTCGACATGGACTGCATGGCGGTGTAGCCGACCGTCAGGTCCATCATGATGATGCAGCTGCCGAGCGATTTCGCGAATTCCGCGCGCTCGTACATGTCCTCCATCGTGGCGGCCGTGACATTGAGATAATGCCCCTTCATTTCTCCGGTTTCGGCGATGGCGCGGTTGACGCCCTCCATCGCGAACAGGTAGCGGTCGCGCCAGCGCATGAACGGCTGCGAGTTGATGTTCTCGTCGTCCTTGGTGAAATCGAGTCCGCCCCGGCAGGCTTCGTACACCACGCGGCCGTAGTTGCGGGCCGACAGACCGAGTTTCGGTTTCACCGTGGCGCCCAGCAGTGGGCGGCCGTATTTGTTGAGATACTCCCGTTCCATAACGATTCCGTGCGGCGGACCCTGAAAGGTCTTGACATACGCCACGGGAATGCGCATATCTTCCAGCCGCAATGCCTGCAGCGGTTTGAAACCGAAGACATTGCCGATGACCGAGGAGGTGAGGTTCGTGATGGAACCCTCCTCGAAGAGATCGAGATCGTAGGCGACATAGGCGAAGTACTCGCCCTTGCGGCCCGGCACCTCGTCGACGCGGTAGCACTTGCCCTGGTAGCGCTCGTGCGCGGTGAGCCGATCGGTCCAGACCACCGTCCAGGTGGCCGTGGATGATTCACCCGCCACCGCCGCGGACGCCTCCACCGGATCGACGCCCCGCTGGGGCGTCACCCGGAAGACCGCCAGGACATCGGTGTCCTTGGGCTGATAGTCGGGAGCGTAGTATCCCATCGACGCGTACGACTGCACACCCGGATCCCACCGGCTGCGCTGATCATCGACAGATCCGGCCATCATTCCTCCTGCGAACCGGGTTGGGCGACTTGTGATTCCCAGGATGACCGGGCCGTTAACGACAAACAATTCGATTGTTTCTGTTCTCGCTCAACCTTTTCGTCGAGTTTGCTACCGTTGAGTATGGGTACGGTGAGCGCGGTGCGCATGGAAACCTTTCTCGCCGTTGCCAAGCACTCCAGCATTCGCCGCGCGGCCGTGCAGTTGCACATCACCGAAGCGGCGGCCTCCGCGGCCGTAGCACACATCGAGAAACAACTCGGCGCGAAACTCGTCGCCAAATCCGGGCGGGGTATCGCGCTCACCGAGGCCGGGCGGGTCTACGCCGACTACTGCCGCAGCATCCTCGGCTTGATGAAGGAGGCGCACGCCGCCGTCCGGGAAGCCGAGACCGGCCGGTTGCGTATCGGCGTGGTGGGGACCGCCGGCGAATACGTGCTGCTCCGGCTGCTCGCGTCCTTCCGCATCCGGTACCCCGACATCGAACTGGGCCTGTCCATCCAGCCCCGCGACGTGCTGTACCTCGAATTGACCCACCACGAAACCGATCTCGTGATCGCCGGCCGCCCACCCCGCGACGCCGGACTGGTCACCCGCGCCCGCCGCCCCTGCCAGCTGGTCGTGGTCGGCGCACCCGACGCCTGGCCCGACCCTTGCGAGGCCACCTGGCTCCTGCGCGGCAAAGGCTCCGGTACCCGCGACACCACCCTCGCCCTCTTCGACCGCCTCCAAATCCTCCCGCCCACACTGACTCTCGGCACCCACGGCACCGCGCTGGCCGCCGCCCGCGAGGGCCTGGGCATCACCCTCATCCACTCCGACGCCGTCGCCACCGACCTGGCAGCCGGACTGCTCGAAGTCATCGCGGTGGAGGGCACTCCCCTCAACCGCCCGTGGCACGTCGTCACCACCCGCACCCCCGCCCCCGCTGCCCGCCTGTTCCTCTCCCACATCACCGATCCGGACAGGGTCGGCGACAAGGCGTTTCGCGGAGTCTGATCCGCAGTTTCGCGAATGGGGATCTCACCGATCTGCAGGAAGCTCAATCAAGGGGCCACGCGGGCTTCGTTGGAACTTCGACGACTACGGCAAGCTCGGCCCATTGCCTGGGATACGAATTGGCCAGAGTGTGCGCACTCGGTGGCTAGCCCAGGCAATGATATTGCCCGCCAAGAGAATTCAGCCAGTGAACGGTTGGCCGCAACTGGTAGTCGGCGCAGTTCCGGAGTCGGGTTGCGACATGCCGGTGTGGTGCGCTGACGTGCGACTCGCATGCGATGCAACTATTTCGCATCTGGTGTGACCAGCGGAGGGGGTTTCTGTGGGATTTGACGGTGGTGGAGCGCCGGGAGTGAAACCAGACAGTTGAAGACGGAACCTCACCGTCTTCCGGGACGCAGGCCCTGTTCGCTCATAGTCAACTGGCGGCATTCGGCTCCCGCTGTCCGCAGACGGGATCCATCACACGTCCCAACGCCTCCAGATCGGCCTCGATCGCCCGGAACAACACATAGACGACGATGAACGCAATGATCGCGCCGATGCACAATACCCGCACCGCCACGAGCATCAACGGAATGGCCTCCGGCGGCAGCAAGGTCACCCCAGCAATCGCGAGCAACGGCACCGACGCCGCTACCGCGAGATAGACGGTGCAGCGCCGACCGAGTCTGCGCAGGTGCAGCGTATCGACCGTCGTGATGTCGCCCTGCGGGAGGAACATCGGATAGATACAGCGCACCATGTAGAACGTCACCAGGATGGACGGGTAGGCCACCGCGATTGCGCCGCAGACCAGCGCCCCGCCCAGGAAGTGCAGCGCCGCATCGCCGGTGAGTTCATTTGTCGTGAGGTGCATCACGATCGGAAAGATGATCGCCGCCAGGCTCCACAGCGAAAGCGGCACCAGCACAGCACGATCGCCCAACCGCACGGCGTCTGATCGAGCCCGGGCCAGCACCCGCGGGTCGTATTCCCGACCCTGGCGTAGCCCGCGCGAGACGATGAGCAGACACCGCGACATATAAAGCACCAACGCAATGCCCAACGGGAATAACACCGCGTTCACCAGGGCTACGGCGATCCACCACTCACGCTGCGCTGAAAGGCTCAGCCGGTCGATGATCAGCGTCTTATTGTGCTCGATGTTGTACGCCGCAGCGAGCGCGTTCGGAGTGAGTATGGCCAGCACCACCATTGGCACCAGCCACGGCCGAAGTCGCAGCCGCCAGCTGGATGGCGGCGGGTCGACCAGGTCGCGGGCGCGCTCGTCGAGGCACACTTGCAGTTGCTGGGCCAGTTCCGCGCCGTCGGCCCACCGCTTGTCACGCTCGGACACCAGGCACATCAGCAACACCCGGCGCAATGCCGCCGGGCAGTCGGGCGGAATCCGTTCGAGCGCACCCGGATCCACCCCGGCCCGACGGCGCTTCAACATGGCCGCCAGCGTGGTGGCGTCGCTGGATTCACCCGCAGTAGTGTCATCGAACGGCTTGGCGCCGGTGAGTAACTCCCACAGCACAACGCCGAGCGAATAGATGTCCGCGCGGGTGTCGAGATCGTCGGCGGACCGGTCGTAGCCGGGGTGACAGGCCTCCAGCTGTTCCGGCGACATGTACGACAGCGATCCGCCGAAATAGGAGACCGGGTTGGCTTCGTCGAGGTCGCGGCTGAAACTGACGTTGAAATCGGCGAGCTTCGGCACGGCCTCGGCGGTGAGCAGCACATTGGCCGGTTTGACGTCGCGGTGCAGCACGCCGTGTGCGTCCGCGTAGGCCAGCGCCTCGGCGAGCCGGCGCCCCAGCCAGGCGACGGTCTCCGGCCATGAAAGCGTCGCGATCTGAGCGCGCACGCTGGAATCGGTCGGCCGGATCTCGCCCTTCTCCGCCATCGCGGCGTCGACCGCGTCCAGCAGCAGATGTCCAGTGCGCAGTTGCGGTGCGGTGGCCCGCACCCTGCGCAACACGCTCAGCAGGGTGCCGCCGGGCAGGAATTGCATGTACAGCATCCGCAGCCTCTGCCCATCGGGTGCGATGTCCAGACCCGGATGGTCCAGCAGCCGCTGATCGAAGACGCGCACGATGTAGTCGTGGTCGAGCTGTGCCAGCGTTTGCGGTTCGGTGCCGCGGTCGGCGGAGATCTTCACTGCCACCAGCCGCTGGAGCGACCGCTGCCGGGCCAGGAACACCCGTCCGAATGCACCGCTGCCCAGCACTGTCAGCAGGTCGAAATCGTCGATTCGATCGCCGACCACGATACGGTCCAGGTTGGCGGCCCGTGTCCCGGTGGTGTCCTGGGCGGCGCGGAGGTCGGTCGCCGTGCGGATCGTATTCTCCGACGAGGTGATCGAGTCGGCGGAGCTCGCGACGGTAAGCTCTATGCCGCCGCGCCGGGTCCCCTGATTCTCCTCTCCGGCGTTGAGCAGCTCGCGCAGCTGCGCCGCCTGCTCGGGATAGTCCCGCAGGTATTCGCCCGGATCCACCTGCTCACCACATTGGCGGCGGATCACGAACTCTTCGTACACCAGGCTGGCCGGAATTTGCTCCAATGTCAGTTCGGGAAATTCGGAGCAGTATTCGGCTAGCCGCTTGGGCCCGAGTGTGGCCGCGACGGGTTCATGAGGCCGGCTCCCTGCCGATAAACGCAGCCACCGATGCCGCAGGTCGATCCGGATCAGTTCGATCAGCGCACCCAGGTGTGCGTCCGGTAGATAGTCGGCGATGGCCGGCGGCTGGATATCGGATTCCCACGCAGCGGCAAAAGCGGCCATGGCGCCGGATTCGATTCCGGCCGTTGGTCGCCCGAACCCCTTCCCCGAGTCTGAGCTGTAGCTCATATCTGCACCTATCGAGCCGGACCACACACTCGTCGCTCAGTGGATCAGGCGGACACGACAACCGCCACACCCCACACCATCATCCCCCGAGAGATGCCGGGAACCATCAGTGGTGCACGTGAGTGGGCGTGGCTATGGCCTGGACCCCCATCGGTTCCCCGGCTGCCACACCGGTCACAGCTACGTGGAGCAGCTACGCTGCAGGCCCTCGGCTGCGGTCCCCATCGGGCTGGACACCGCGAACCCGCGACAGTTGATTACGCAATCCCGCCAGTCTGCGACCCGACATCAACTCGTCCGCGAAGTCGGCGCACCCGTGTTGTGCATCGTCAGCCGCAACGCCGGCGCTCGTGTTCCGGCAGCCGTAGAGCTGATCAGTGCAGATGCGCAATGACCAGTGGTCGACGCGGTCGGTTGCGTCCAATAGCGTGGTGTAGGAGCTCGCCGAGTAGTCCGGTGAGTATCGAATCCCGGACATGAGGGTGGTCACCGCGTGATCCTCGAAGG
>NZ_JBSGCB010000060.1:0-54614 GCF_053601595.1 Nocardia sp. NPDC004711
TCTGCCCCGAGAAGGTTGATGTTGCACGTATTATCCAGCTATGCGAAACCCCACCGTCGCCCCGCTGGTCGGCATTCAAGCGGCGATTTACCTTCGCCAATCGCTAGACCGTGACAAGAACCTGCTCGCGATCTCGCGGCAGCGCGGTCCGTGCCTCGATCTATGCGTCGCCCGCGGCTGGCGCAATCCGGTCGAGTACGTCGACAACGACACCTCGGCCACGCGCGGCAAACGTGAAGCCTATGAGCGGATGCTGCGGGACATCGAGGCCGGGAAGATTCAGGCGATTGCGGTATGGGATCTCGACCGCCTGTACCGCCGCCCGGTCGAACTCGAGTACCTGATCGACCTCGCCGACCGGCACGGGCTGCTACTCGCCTCGGTCACCGGCGACGTGGACCTGTCCACCGACAACGGCAGGCTGTTCGCGCGGATCAAGGGAGCTGTGGCGAAAGCCGAGACGGAGAGGAAGGGCGCACGGCAGGTCGAGGCGAACGCGCAGCGGGCCCGCATGGGCAAGCGCGGGCCCGGCCGCCGCACCTTCGGCTACACCGAGGACGGCGAACCACACCCCGTCGAGGCTGCAATCGTGCGCGCCGCGTACGAGGACGTGCTCGCAGGCGTCACGCTGTGGAGCATCGCGAAGCAGTGGAACGAGGCTGGTCTCAAGACGTCGCTCGGCAACGAGTGGGTGTCGTCGGTCGTGGGCCGCCTGCTGAAGTCGCCGCAGTATGCGGGGAAACGTGAGTACCGCGGCGAGATCGTCGCGGATTCTGAGGCGCCGGCGCTCGTCGACGCGAGCACTTGGGCCGCCGTGCATGCGCACCTTTCCAGGGCTGGCCGCCGTGCCGTCGGTTCGGGTGGCCGAGGGAAGTACATGTTGACGCGCATTCCTGGCTGCGGCCGCTGCGACGACGGGACGCGATTCGGTACCGCTGTTGGGTCGAACGGCGTTTCTTACCGGTGCCGTGCGTGCTTTCTGTCCCGCAATCAGCTTGCCCTCGACGACCACATCACCGAATTGGTGGTCGGTCGCTTGTCCAAACCCGACGCCGTCGAGCTGGTGCTCGCTCGCGACCGCCCTGACCTCGACGAGATTCGCTCGCGGGTCGCCGGATACGAGAAGCGGCTCGACGCGCTCGCGGTCGAATTCGCCGATGGCGACCTCACGTCGTCTCAGCTGCGGACGGCGACGGAACGGATCAAGGCCAAGATCGCTGAGGCCGATTCGCTGCTCGTCGACGCGACCCGGCACCAGGTTTTCGCGGGCGTTGTCGGTGCCGATGATGTTGGCGCAGCATTCCTCGGCCTCGACCGTGACCGGCAGCGCGCGATCATCTCGAACCTGATGGACATCACCATCCATCCCGGCGCGAAGGGCAGGGGATTCCGCACCGAGGGAATCGAGATCGACTGGCACGAGTAGCTCGCGCCCCGATTGCCCCTTTGCCGGATGTTTACTTTCGTTTGAAACGAATCGAATGTATGTTCGGGCATAGTTCGGTTGTCGAGGCGGTTGCCGGTTCGGGGCGGCAAGTGCAGCGCCAACTCTCCTGCGTAGCGAGGTGGAACGATGACTGTCGAGGTGCCCGTCGATATCACAAGCCCGGAGCGACTGCTGGCCGTGCTTCTAACGCGGGACCTCACGACACTTCTACCGCTACTTGGGGCGGGTGCTGAACGCCGCCTGATTGCTGGAAATCTGACTGTGGCCGAGTGGGTCGTCGCCGCCCTCTGGGCGGGTGTCGACCCTACTCGGATTTGGCTTGATTGCTGAATGCAGTCCCCTTGAGTGCCATGGTCATGAACCCGTGAAGCGTTAGGCCGTAGACGCCGGCGAGGGCGGCGAGCTGCTGTACGTCGGCGGATCGACTACCGCCCTCGAGTCGCTGAATTGTCACGGGTGACAACCCGCTCAGTGCTGCGACCTCGGCGCGCGTCATCCTGCGCTTGTCTCGCTGGTGTCTTAGCTGGGCACCGACGACGGCATCGATGTCCGTCAGACTGGTGCTTTCGTCTGCGTGCATGAGGTCCATTCTTGGTCCTTTTGGACCAAACGTCAAACATGTCCGCGCTGACCAGGTGCAGCAATACTCGCGCAAGCTATCGGCTTGACATTGATCCAAACGGATCTATAGGTTAATCCGTATGGATCAAACCGACAGTTTGGTTGCCCGGAACATTCTTAGCGGGATGGCGTCGGCCTCGGTCGATCTCGACCAGCTCGCGGCGGCGGCCGGCATCACCAAGCCCGTACTCCTCAAGCGCCTTACGCAAGGTCACTTCAAGATTCGTGAACTCGCGGCCATCGCACCGGTTCTCAGCTGCTCGGTAACCGATCTCACACGGGAACTGGCCGCGTGAACAGCGCCGCCTATGAGGCCCGCAAACGCGCATGGGTCGAGGCCCAACTTGAGCGCGCGCCGAAACTGTCGGCCGCGCAACAGCATGCGATCCGCCGGGCATTCGCTGAGCCGGTAGTCAAGACCAGCACGAGGGCTGCCGCATGATGCGGCGCACGCCCGTCCTCTCCTTCTGCGCCGCCGCCGTTGTGGCGCGTGAATCGTCCCCTGGCACCGATCAGGGGATCCCGTCGCCCGGCGCGGGCGGTCCCTTACCCGCGCCGGGTGGCCTGTCATCCCACTAACCCAGTGCGCCCACCGAGGGCAATTCGGCGGGCGCTGTCCCACTAGGAACACCAAGGAGTGTACGAGATGTCCAGTCGGAATATCCTGCGCCACCAGCGCAGCCGCAGGCGCGTGATGGGAAGCGCGCTGAACTTCCCGACCGCCGCCCCGGCCGAGGTGGCCGCGGTGGCCGGCCTCGCCGAGCTCGCGCGGCGCCTCGACTGGGAGAAGCTCCCGGACCTGGCCGACCAGGCCCGCGCCATCGCCCGCAAGCTCGGCTACGACGTGCACGCCGTGCCGAATGGTGGTGCGCGATGAGCCTGTTCTCAAAGGTCGGGACCTGCGACCAGTTGGCCACGCGCTCTGTTGAGGGTTACAGCCCCCGCGACGGACGGGCCCACGGCAGCCTCGACGCCTACGTCTACGTGTGCGATGACCACATTCAGACCGCGGGGGATGAGTGGCTGGGCGACCTGCCCACAACGTTCGTCAACGTGACCCGCCCTCCGGACGGCACGGTGTGCGGTCGGATAGTCGATTTCCGTCGCCCGCTCGGCATGGGTGGTGCGTAATGAGCTGGGAATACAAGACATCCGAGGTCCATAAGGCGACGTTCACAATGAGCCTCGCCTTCGAGGAGTCCCTCACCCTCGAGGCGCTGCGCGCGTTCGTCGCCGCAACGAAACGCCTCAGCAGCGATCGCGTCGTCGAGATCGGATCCGCGTACCGCGCAGGGCACGAGGAGGTCGTGACCATCACGGCTCGCCACAGCACCACGGGGTGCTGGGCAGTCGATGGGCCGCAGCCTGAGTTGACCGCCGCCCAGCGTGCCGAGGCGCGTGCGTGGGACAGCGATGCGGCGGATGCCCATCTGGCGGCCGAGGGCGACGGCGAGGTGATGCCGTGAGCGTCGCAGTGGTGCCATCGGATGTGGGCACGAAGGTTGCCGCGCTGAGGTCGCTCGATGATCCCGAGTTGCAGGCCCGCGCGGTGACGGTGTTGTTGTCGCAGGCTCGCACGGGGCTGTTGGCGGCGATCGCCGCGCAGGATCTGCCGCAGATCGTGGAGTACAAGGCGAGGGCCGCCGCTATCGGTGAGATTGCCAAGCAGCTCCGGTTGGGCAAGGAGATGCAGCTCGACTCTGCGGAGTTCGTCCGTCGCGCCGAGCGTGGCATCGGAGTGGCAATTCGTGAAGGTCAGGCCAACGGGACCGTCGAGACGAAGTCCGAAGCGTCCGCACGCGGGTCCGCCGTTCGTGATGGCCTTGACGAACGCAAGGCCATCACGAAGCCGAAGCCTCTCGACTACGCGACAGCGGAGGAGCTTTCGCGGTCGGTGTATCCCATCACGGACGGCGTCTCAGATTCCCAGTTCGAGGAAGCTCTCGCCGAGGCTCGGGACGAGGGCAACCTGTCTCGCGCGAACGTCGCCCGCAAGGCCAAGGCCAAGGCGCAGCCGCCGGAGCCCGAGCCGGATCCATCTCCAGTTCCAGTTCCAGATCCGGAGCCGGAGCCGGAGCCTGGTCCGCGGCCGGCGGGTGGTCCGAAGGGTGATCCAACGGAGATGCTGGGCAACATCGACGGCATGTTGCGGGGGATCGTCGCGACGCTGGAATTCATTCGCCCGCAAGACATTCGGGTCGCTGACCGCAAGCCGCTCACCGACGGTATCTACCGGTCGCTGGCCGCCATTCGTAAGCATGTCAAGGAGATCGCCAATGGCTAACTCGCCTGCCCGTATCCAGGTCACCAGCCGGTTGCAGTGGGTGCGGCTGGACCAGATGAAGGTCAACCCGCTCGCGCAGCGCGCCCTGTCGCAGGCGTGGGTCGATGAGCTGGCCAAGGATTTCAACCCCGACCTCATGGGGTTCGTTCACGTCTCGCACCGCGACGGCTGGTACTACATCGTCGACGGTCAGCATCGTGTGCAGGCTGCGGTCTCGTGGCTCGGTTCGGCCCAGCAGGTGCAATGCCATGTGTATGAGGGGCTGACCAACGCGCAAGAGGCCGAGCTGTTTCTGGAGTTGAACCGCACGAGGCAGCAGGGGCCGATGGGCCGGTACAAGGTCGCGTTGACCGCCGGCAAGTCGGCCGAATCGGATGTGGATCGCATCGTGCGGGCTCTGGATCTGCGTATCGGCACGAACAAGGATCTCGAGGAGATCACCTGTGTCGCAACGATTCTGAATACCTACCGCAAGCACGGCCCGGGGTCGCTGTCGTTCTCGCTGCGCGTGATCCGCGACAGCTACGGATATGACGGATTCCGCAGGGAGCCGATCTCAGCGCTGGCGCTGATCAAAGACCGGTACGGCGACGGCATCGACGAGCAGCGGTTGACTGACCGGCTGACCCGCAAGGGGCTCGTCGAGTTGCGGCGGGCGGCGAAGTCGATGCGGGAGGCCACTGGCAACCCGGCCGACCAGTGCTACGCGCACACCATGGTCGCCTTCGTCAATCAGGGCAGCGGCAAGCGCATCGAGCCGTGGTGGAACTTGGGGGTCACCCGATGACCACCATGTCTGATCTGCTGCTGAACCTCGCCGCCCGCGGGCTCGTCCTGGGCGGTCTCGGGTGGGTGGTGTACGTGGGGCTCTCAATCCTGGTGCAGGACTTGCTCGCCCCGACCGCGATCGTGGTCGATTGCCCGGTGTGTGAGGGCGAGGGCGGGCCCTGCTGCTCGGGCACCGGCGAGGCCGACACCCTCGACGATGAGGGTGCGCCGTGGGACCGCGAGCCCTGGCGGGTGGTCGCGTGACGCACAAGGCATGGCACGAGGAGGCTGCTTGCGCTGGCCTGTTGACTGAAGCGTTTTACCCACCCACGCCGAGGGAGCCCAAGAGCCGAGCGACTCGACGTAAGGCGGTAACGGCCGCGTTGCGCGTGTGCCTCGCCTGCCCCGTTCGAAGGCAGTGCGCAGCTGACGCTTTGGCCAATGGTGAGCGCTACGGCATCTGGGGCGGCGTTGATCTGGGCGACCAGGTTTCCAGCAAGTCGACATTGGCCAAGCGGTACGAGCAGCTGCGGCAGGTGTCCGCATGACCCTGATCCCCGGAATCCCCGACCGCGAGTACCACGCACACCGGGCCCTCGGATCGTCGACCGTGCGGGCGTTCGATGGCGTGGCCCCGGCCGAGTGGAAGTACAAGCAGGACAACCCGAGCGAGTCGACGGCCGACCATTTCGAGGAGGGCAAGGCCGTTCACGCGCTGTCGGCTAAGCGTTCGGTCGCGGTCGCGCCTGGCGTCGTTTGCGACGTCGTCAAGGTCGAGGCCGACGACTGGCGCACCAAGCACGCCAAGGCGCAGCGCGACGACATTCGGGCCCGCGGCGGTATCGCGCTGCTGCCCGAGGCATTCGAGCGCGTGCACGCGATGGTCGACTCGCTGCACGCTCACCCGCTCGGCGTCGCCCTGCGCCAAGGTGCGCCCGAACTGTCCGGGTGGTCGGTCGACGCCGAGACCGGCCTCGAGGTCAAGGTGCGCCCGGACATCCTCTACCGGCCGCCGCGGTCAGGCCTGGCGCTGGCGCTGGACGTGAAAACGAGCACCTCGGCAAACCCGCGCCACTTCGCCGAAAGCGCCTACAAGTTCGGCTATTTCAGGCAAGACCCCTGGTACGTCGACCGCCTGTTCGAGCACGACATCGAGGCTGCGTTCGCGTTCCTCGTCGTGTCGAAAGAGCCGCCCTATCTGGCGACGGCAATCGAGTTGCGGCCCGAGGCCGTCGAGCTCGGCCGCCGCCGCAACCGCGAGACTCTCGCGGCGATCCGCCGGTGCAAAGACACCGGCACGTGGCCCGGCTACGGCGACGAAATTCACCAAATCGATTTGCCCGCATGGGCTTACAAGCAGGAGGAGTACAGGTGACCAGCAACGAAATCGCCGTGCGAGGTGCCAGGCGTTCGGCCATCGCGATGACTGCCGATCAAACCGACTGGACCCCCGAGCAGGTCGCCGCGCTGCGTCAGCTCGGCCTTGAGGACGCGCCCGAGGGCGACCTGCGCGTGTTCCACCACGTCTGCCAGACCACCGGCCTCGACCCGTTCCGCAAGCAGATTTACATGATCGGTCGCAAGACCAGGGTGAGCTATTGGGACGACCAGGCCAAGCGCAAGGTCGAGGACTGGATCATGAAATACACGATCCAGACCGGCATTGACGGATTCCGGCGCAACGGCCGCGAGGCCGCGAAACGGGAGAACTCGAAAGTCCAGACCGACGGCCCGTATTGGCAGGGGGAGGACGGCCGCGGCTGGCAAGACGTGTGGCTGTCCAACACCCCGCCGGCGGCCGCCAAGTTCACCATCTTCCGCGACGGCGAGGCGCACGTCGGCATCGCCATGTACCGCGAATACGTCCAGACCACGCCCGGCAAAGACGAGCCGAACAGCATGTGGAAGAAGATGCCTGCGAACCAAATCGCGAAATGCGCTGAGGCGCAGGCATGGCGGCGCGCATACCCCGACGATTTCTCGGGCGTGCAGCTCGAGGACGCGGTGCAGGTGATCGACCCGAACGGCTCGCCGGTCCGGGCGACCGCCGAGCGCGTCCATCACTCGGCCGCATCGATGTTCGCCGTCGAGGCCGCGGATATTCAGGACCACCCGCCCTTGCGCGACGTCGTGAACCGCGAGCAGGAGGCCGACAACGCCGCCGTGGCGGAGGCCGCGCACCGCGCGTCCGAGGCTCAGGTCACCTCAGATTCGGGCGCAAAACCGGACACTGCGCAGGTCACACCGTCGGCATCACCCGACGCCGAGTCGCCGAAGCGTTCGCGCACCACGCGCAAGGCCGACAAACCCGCCGAGCCGCCCCGCATGACAGCCGAGCAGTCCGAGGCGATCGGCGAGCACATGAAGGCCCTCCGCGTGAAGGCCGAGGCCGATCAGCTCGACCTCGCATCCCGGATTCTCGAGCGCCCGATCAAGTCCGTGAACGAGATCACCGAGGACGAGGCAGCGACCCTCGTCGACGAGCTCGCCGACGCGCGGGCCGCAGAGCAGGCCAAGGCCGAGGGCGGTGCGGAATGAGCGCCGAGCAGCACCTCACCGAAGCCGTCCGCGCCCTGCGCCAACTGTCGGCCGCCGAGGTCGGCGCTTACTCGCTGACCATCGCCGCCGAGGCCACCACTCGCGCCATGCTCGCCGTCGGGGAATACCTCGGCGCGGGCCTGCCCGACCTGGTCGACGAGCTGCGCAAGGCGAATGTCATTGCGGCCTTCAACTCGGGCGTCATCGAGGACGTCAACGAGGCCCGGCAGGCCCGCGCCGAGGTCCGCGCGGTGCTCGGCCTCACCACCACCACCACGACAGGACGGCCGGAATGAGCGCGACCACGATCACAGTCGGCACTGCCGACCTGCGCCAGGCCCTGGCCTCGGTGCGTGTGCATGCGAGCACCGACAAGGATTTTCCCGAGATCAACCGCGTCCGCCTCACGATCGGCACTGAGCACATGACGGTGTCCGCGACAGACCGGTTCACCGCGGCTCTCGCGGATGTGTCGGTCTGGGAGCACGACGGCGAGCCCGTCGAACTCGTCGAGCTCCTGCGCGATGACGTGGCCGAGCTGCTGTCGATCTTCCACGCGCCCGGCAAGGATTCCGGCGACAGCCCGCAATACCTACTGCGGTTCGAGATCGACGCCGAGCAGGTCACCGCCAAAGACTGCTCGGGGCTCAATATCGGTGTCGGCCGCGAGTATTCGTTCCCGCGCCTGGCCACCGAGGACGCACTCAACGTGGTGCCGCGGTTGATCGAGCACGCCCATTCCGGGCAGCTCGTGACGGTCGTCGACCTCGGCGACATGACGATCAGCGGTGACCACCTCTCGCGCTGGAAAGACGCCACGAAAGCCTACGGCGAGCGGCTGGCCGTCGAGACCCGTCGGGGGCTGATGAAGAGGACGCAAACGATGCTCATGCGATGCGGCGAGTCGTTCCTCGGCGCGATGGTCCCGCAATCGATGTTCGATGAGGAAAGGGACAAGGCTCGTGCGTACGCCGAGCGGTGGTCGGCACGCCTGCCCCAGATCGTCGCTGCGACACCGCCCGAACGCGTTCCGCAGGCAGACCCGGCCGACCCGGCCGTGTCCGCGAGCACGCCCGACAACCTCGGCGACGACCGCGACTTGTATGTGCGTGCGGTCGAGCTGGTCGTGCGCAGCCAGTTCGGGTCCGGGTCGATGCTGCAGCGCAAGCTGCGCATCGGATACGGCAAGGCCGGGCGACTGCTGGACCAGATGGAACAGGCCGGAATCGTCGGGCCGACCAAGGTCAGCGGCGGCCGTGACGTCCACGTGGCCGCGGATCAGGCCGACGCGCTGCTGGCCGATCTTCGCAACGTCGAGGTGAGCGCCGATGCCTGAAATCCGTAGCGCTGTAGACAAACTCAACGCCCTCGTGCTGGTGCGGTCGGTGGTCTCTGAACTGGGGTCGCTGGAACTCGGTGGGCTGTTCGACGAGTCGTTTCCGCACCTTCGCCGCAAGGTCGAGCTGCAGCTCGCAGAAGACCAGGCCATGGGCAAGGCCTTCCGAGAGATCGGGCTCGCCGATCAGACCAACGATGCCCGCCTCGGCGCGCACATTCGCGCCGCGGTCGAGTCGGCCGGCCTGACGATCCCGCTATCCAGGCGGCCATGAAGTCCTTCGAGGATTCCGAGGCGGCGGCCCGTGAAGGGTCGCCGTTCTCGCCCATGCACAACATCCAACAGGCGGTGAACTGATGGCCCGCATCCGGACTATCAAGCCGGAGTTCTGGGATTCGCCCGGCGTCGAGACGATGCACCCGTTCGCGCGGCTGCTGTTCATCGCCATGTGGAACTGGGCCGACGACTGCGGCCGCGGCAAGGCCGAAGCACGCGAACTCATGGGTTTCGCGTTCCCGCGCGACGAGGACATGACCCTCGCGGAGTTTCGGCGGTTCCTCGGCGAAGTCCGCCGAGTGTTCGGAGTGATTTTCTACAAGGTCGACGGACGGTCGTTCTACGCCATCCCCTCATGGGAGAAGCACCAGAAAATCGATAAGCGCTCGGGGGGACGTTGGCCCGAGCCTGAGGAGGGCCAGGAATACGATCCGGCCACCAATCAGCTCATCGGCGTCGAAACACACCAGGTAGATAGCGATTCGGAGGGACTCGTCGAGTCCTCGGGGGAACCCGCCGAGTCTTCGCCGAGCCCTCGGCGGATGCCGGGCGCTGGAACAGGGGAACAGGGGAACAGGGGAACAGATAAAACCCCCCGTCCCCCCGCCGAGCGCGCCACCTCACTTGCGCTCGTGCCCGCGAAAGCGGGCGGGGGAGGGGCGCAGATCGCGCAGCGCCTCAACGCGACCGCGCGCAGCGCCGAAGCGCACGAGATCGCCGTCGCGTTCTCCGAGTCGCTGTCGACGCCGCTCGAGTCCGGTGTGCTCACCAAGGTCGGCGTCGAGATCGACAAATGCCTCAAGGCCGGAATCCCACCGCCCGCCATCGCCGAGGGACTCCAGGCGTGGACCGACTCGGATTCCTGGTCGCCCACGCAGATACCGAATTTCGTCCACAAGGCCAACAGCGTCGGCAATCGCGCGAGCCGCCGCCAGCGCGGACGCAGCAAGCCGTCAGAACGCGCCCTGGACGCAATGCAGATCGCAGAAAACCTGATTTCGAAGGGAGTGACTCATGGCTGAGATCGCAGCCAGCCAGAGCGCCATGCGCGCCGCTGCTGCGGCATGGTCGCGCGCCCGCGTCTACGACGACAAGCTCGGCGACGCCGACGAGGCCCGGCTCGCCGCGTGGGCTGAAAGTGTCCAGCGCTGGGAACTCGACACCCCTGACCTCATCGAGGCTGTCATGCGCTACTACGAAGCCGAGACCGAAGGCCGCACGATCGGCATCGGCGACCTGTTGCACCATGCCCGCGAATCCCGGCGCCAGCGCGCCGAGCGCGAGAAGGCCGTCGAGGTGCGCGCCGAGGTTGTCGAGGCGAAGGCGCTGCACAGCGGCGGGTACTCCGGGCTACCGATCAACGCCACAGGGTCGCCGATCTGGGCCGCCTACGACGTGAACGGCGCGATCGACCGCGAGTGCCCGCGCTGCCACGCCGAGCCCAACGACGCATGCGTCACCGTTCACGAGACTGCGCAGAAGATCCCGTGCCTCGAGCGCCTCACTGTTCCTGAATCCGACTCGCCCCCAACCGATTCCGTGCCCGTTGCAACCCTGAAGGAGACCCGCCGTGCCTGAAAGCCCTGACTACGCCCCGAAAATCGCTGAGGCGCGCAATCTGGTCGCGGAACCGCCCACCGTAGGGCGGACTCGCGACGAATACCGCGCGTTCGAGCTGCTCGCCGAACTCGCCGAAGCGTTGGAAGTGACCCTCGCCCACAACGTCAAGCTGGAGACCGAACTGCGCGCGGAGACCGCCGCCGGAGACGACCTCGAGGAAGAGCTCGCCGCGTACTACCAGGCCCTCACCGACATCCGCGCCGCCGACCCGGCCCTGTTCGACACCAGCGAAGGCCGCGGCCGGGCGTACGAGACCTACGGCTCCGGCGGCGACGACTTGCGCGAGGCGTACGTCGCCGCGGTCGCGCCCCTCGCCGCATGGGAGAACCCGCATGCCTGACCAGATCCATCCCGACGCCCCGCGCGTCGTGCTGTACAGCAAGCCAGGCTGCGGCCAGTGCGTCGCGACCGCGAAAGCCCTTGAGAATCGCGGCATCCCGTTCGTGAAGCTGGACATCACGACCGACGAGAACGCCGCCACCCGGGTCCGTGAACTCGGCTACCAGTCCCTGCCCGTCACCGTCGCGGGCGACATGCACTGGTCAGGGTTCCAGCTCACCAAGATCGACCAGCTCGCCGTCGCCTTGAAGAACTGGACGCCGAGCGCGGTCGTCACGGAAGGAGACAGCGATGGCGCAGCCTGACCTCACAGACACCGAACGCATCCACACCTACAGCCGTAGCCGCGGCAACACCATCACCGTCGGCGACTTCCTGCGCGACAAGCGTGACCACAACACGCGCACCCTTCGCCTGGATCGCATCTACGAAACCGACTACGGCGTTGTCCGGGCTGCGTGCACGGTCGTCGGCGTGGACGGCGTGGCCATCGCCAAGACCCGCGAAACCGACCTCGCCGCAGCCAACTTGGCCGGCCCCAACTACCTGCCCACCACCGCACCGATGGAGCCGAACAATGCCTGACCGCACTATCACCACCGACACCGGAGCGACCGTGACCCTCACCGAACCGCATGGGGAGCGTGACGAAGGCACCGATTTCGAGGCGGCCATGTCCGCGCTCGGCGCGGTGTGGACGTCGCGCCGGCAGTTGCAGGAGCAGGTTGCGCAGTTCCGTCGCGCCTGCAAGACGCTGGGCGGCGTCGTCGAGCGCCAGTGCCGGGCTGCCCTGGACGCTACCGGTTTGCACGACATCATCGACGAGACCGGTGACGGTGACTGGCAGGTGGTGTGGGAACGCGTAGCCGAGCTGGGGGCAGATCTCGCCAAGGCCCACGCCCGCATCGCCGAGCTGGAGTCTTCCGGGCGCGTCTACCGTACGACGCTGACACGCCGCCGCTACATGCTCACCGAGCATGCCGCGACCATCGGGCAGCTCAAACGCGACCTGCTCGTGGCCAACGCCCGCATCGCCGAGCTGGTGCAGCAGGCCGCCCTCGTGAAGTCCCTCGCCACCGAATGGGCGACCCAGCCCAACGATTACGACGAGGACACCGAAAAGTACACCGAACAGCAGATTTTCGATGGCCGAAAGGTGCTCGCGATCCTCGACGGGCAGCCGGAGGTGGACCATGGCTGACCAAGCCCTCATCGCCGCATGCCACGCGTTCCTGTCCGCCGCCGAGGAAACGCCGGATGTCGAGATCTCCATCCGCAACGGACTGACCGCGTACGCGCAGATGCTGCGGGACGCACCGGATTTAGTGAGGGCACTCCTCGCCCGCATCGCCGACGAGGACGCCGAGCGGGTCGCCGACGAATTCGGCATCCAGAGCCTCACCGCAGAGAACGGCGTCGCCACCCTCGCCACCGTCCCCACCACCGAGCAGGCCCGGGAACTCGTGCTTGCCATGAGCCTCGCCTGCGGCCGGATGCTCGATGACGACCAGGCGCAGAACTACGTCGAGTTCGAGGTATCCCCGGCCAACCAGCGGGGCTACATCGTGCATGTCCGCCGGGCAGGAGGACCATCCCCGCATACGCTGCGCCGTGAAGCCGAGGTCCGCGCCGCGAAGGCTGAAGCCCGCAACGCCGAGCTGGAGCAGCGGGATGGATACGCCGTCCTCTGCGGCGATGTCGACTACGAGGACGTGCAGCTGGTCGGCGAGAGGGTTTTCGCCGACCTCGAATTCGCCCTCGATGCCGCTGACGGAGCGGGCGGCACTGTGTACGAGCTGCGGGAGGTGAACGACCATGCCTGACCCACTCGACCTGCTGACCGTCGACCTCGCTGACGCCATGCGCGAGCCAGGCGAGAGCGGCGACGGCGCGGACGAGCGCGAGGTCGCCGCGAGCCTTCTCGAATCAGGCTGGCGTCCACCCGCCCGCGTGATCGAGACCGCGCAGATCCCGAACGAGCCGACCGGCACTGTCCTGCGGTCCACGCACGGCGACGTCGGCTCTGTGGATCACGGAGGTGCCGGTGAATGGCCCGGTCACAACACCAAGGTTCATTTCCTCGACTTCGCCGAGCCTTGGTGGGAGTTCGTCATGCACTTGCCGCCTGGCCAGTGGGCCGTGCTGTGGCAGCCGGGGGCGAGCGACCGTGACTGACCGCCGTTCCTGGTACGAGCCATACGAGGACGCCCGCGCCCGCGCCCCCAGAGCGCACTGGCACCCGGGCGGCGTTCGATGCGGACGCTGTTACCCGCAGGCCGTCGCGCCCGAGCCGATCCAGCCTATCGCGCCGACACCGAAAGGCATTGTGGGCGCGACTCTCTCGATCCTCCGCAACATCACGAAAGGGGCTGCACTCTGATGGCCGCATACGTAGAACGCACACGCACCGTAACCCGCTTCGAGTGGGCACTGAGGGGCGCGGAACCCGGCTCCCACGGCGTGATGCTCGGGGAAATGCTGCGGGCGATCGCCGCCGCCCAGAACCGCTACGAGTCCGTCACGGGCAAGCCTGCGACCTATGACGACTGCATTCGGGCCTACGCGTGCGATGACGAGATCGTCCTGAGCTTCGAGGCGCAGGAGGTGATCGAGGGTGTCTGACCGAGACCTCGGTGCCGACACGTTCATCCCCGATCACCAGCTGCAGTTGCTGCGGCGGCTACTGCGCAGAATCCCCGCCCTCGCCGTCGATCTCCATCACACCCGCACCAAACAGGCCCGCCTCGGCTCGATAGGCGCCGGCAAGTCTCAGAAGGTCTTCGGCCAGCCGCTCCCGTACCACTCGGGCGCTGCGAAGGTCGCCGACAAGCTCCACGCCGAGCTGGTCAGCTGGGTGATGCTGGTGTGCGAACAGCGGGCCATCGCCTACCAGGGGCTTACGGGCACAGGCGGTCTCGCGCTGTGGCTGGACCGGCACATCTACTCGCTGGCGTACACCGAGGGCGCGGACGACTGCTACCCGAACCTGCACGCCATCACCAAGAAGGCCGACGCGATCGTGTGCCCGCCGGCCTTCGAGGTTGTGGTCGACGACGCCAAGCTCATGCACGCTCGGGCGATGGCGCTCAGTGCCTCCGGAATCGCCACGCTCGCACAGGAGCTCGGCGAGGAGTATCGCAACCTCACCCGGCGAAGGGTTTTCGTACTGCGCGACGCCGAAGAAATTCGACCGGTCCCGGGGCCGTGGCGACCGGATTGGCCGCTGCTGTTCCCCGTCGGCGACGTCCTCGACGCACACCTACGGATCCCGATCAGGACCCGCCACGCGAAAGCGAGCTGACGAGCACTGATCTTCTTACGGACACCCCCGGTGCTACGCTGAGCGCGTAGCGCGTGAGCTGTACGCGCAGCGAGCAGTTCACATCATGAAGGCCGCCACGGAATCCGTGAGCGGCCTTCGGCATTTCCAGACTCCCGCACCCGCCATAGAGCTCCACTCGGACACAGGGCGCGAGTCCAGGGCTTCACCACCCACACCACCAAGGAGTAGCCATGTTCGTCGACACCCTGTCCGCCGTCGCCCACGCCATCGACTGGTCGCTCGTCGGCCGCGCCGCCCTCAACGTCGCCGGTGCCGCGTTCCGCACCGTCTTCTGATGCAGCCCACCATCGGGCGCATCGTCCACTACACCCTCACCGAGTACGACGCCCAGGCCATCAACAAGCGCCGCGTCGACTTCGCCGAGCACCGCCGAACCGAGGGCTACGCCGACACCGGATACGTCGCGCACTACGGCAACGAGGCCCGCGCGGGCGACGTCTACCCGGCCCTCATCGTGCGCACCCGGGGCGACTTGGTGAATCTCAAGGTGCAGCTCGACGGCACCGACGAGTACTGGGCGCCCGCGCGATCCGAAGGCGATGGCGCTGGCTTCTGGAACTGGCCGCAGAGGAGCTGACCATGATCCTGAAGTACCCGATCCTGGTGCTGCCGCTGCGGTGGCCGAACATGTTGGGCTGCTGGACCTTCGGGCCCTGGGGCTGAGCATGTCGTACGTGACCGTCGCACTACAGGTCGGCACTCCCGAGGCTGGCCTGTGGTGCGAGGCATGTGGACTACCCAGCTGCATCCGCTTCCAGTTGTCCGCGATCCTGCCGACTGGCGTGCTCTCGGTTGCCCCACTGATGTTCTGTCCTGATCACCAGACCATCGGCGACGCATGGACAACGTGGAGACAGGACATCAATGACGCAACGCAGCACGACAACCCGTGACCGGCATCGGGCAGTCATCGCCCGAGGCCGGCCACCATGCGGCATCTGTGGCAACGAGATCGACTACACACTCCCGCATCTCGACCCAGGTGAGTTCGTAGTAGACCACGTCACCCCATTGGCCAAGGGCGGCACAGACACCCTCGACAACAAGCAGGCCGCACACAGGCAATGCAACCGATGGAAGAGCGACAAGACGACCGAGGACGACCAGGCCGGCGTCCGGACATTCATCACGTCGCGAACCTGGTGAGAGAGCGACGATGACCGATGCTGACTGCTCGTGCATGTGGGACTGCAAGCACGAATGGTGCGGATGCGCACATCACCACAGGACGACAGGCCACTAGAATGCCAAGGCAGGCGGGCTAACTCAGCCTGGGAGGCATCGGGGAAGGTGCACTGGTACCCGATGACCGAGAGTGCCCCAGCAGGGGAAGCCGCCGGTTCGAATCCGGTGCCCGCCACAAGTTGAGGTCAAATTCACCGATTTTCGAGGCCGAAACCATCGAAAATTGGCCCAAAATCAGCGATTTCGGCCGTTCCGACCTGGTCAAACACGCTGAAAACGGGCGCAAACCGGCCGGGGTGGGGGAGGTACCCCCGGCCGGTAGCGCGCCGCCCCTCCCGGCATAGGCGGGTCCCCCCCATTCCGTTTTTCCACCAGGCCCGGACACAGGGGAGGAGGTGCTCGCGATGGCCATCAAGCAGGTCCCCTCGCGCAAGCTGCGCGCGGTCAAGCCGGACGAGCAGCCCGCCGCCGCTGCTGAGCCCGAGGCCCCGAAGTCGCCGCAGACCATCGCCGAAGCGGCCGAGTCCGGCGACCGCCTGGACGAGCTGAAGGCCATGCGCCGCCGCCTCGCCCACGCCCTCGACGATCCGGGCACCCCGGCCCGCGACCTCGCCGCGCTGTCCCGCCGCCAGCTGGAGATCGGCCGGGAGATCGAGGCCATCGAGATCGCCGAGGACGAGGACCGTTCGGTGATCGCGCGTACTGATGACGAAGTCTGGGACGGCACCGGGTACTGACCGGCCGCTGTCGCAGGTCGCGCGGCATGTCATCGCGCCGGAGGGGATCCGGTCGACGGGCTGGCCGAGTGTGCGTGACACCTGCAGGCGGCTCGGTTGGGGCTTCGATCAGTGGCAGGACGGTGCGGGCCGGCTGATCCTGGCCAAGCGCGCCGATGGGCTGTATGCCTCGGACACGATCGTCATCTCGATCCCGCGCCAGGTCGGTAAGACGTACTTGATCGCGTGCATCATCTTCGCGCTGTGCATGCTGTTCCCGCGGCTGACGGTGATCTGGACGGCGCACCGCAAGACCACCGCTGGTGAGACTTTCGAGACGTTCGACGCCATGGCCCAGCGGCCGAAGGTCGCCGCGCACGTCCGCCAGGTGCACCGCGGCAAGGGCGACGAGAAGATCGTCTTCAACAACCGGTCGCGGATCCTGTTCGGCGCCAGAGAATCCGGCTTCGGCCGAGGGTTCACCGACGTCGACATTCTCGTGTTCGACGAGGCGCAGATCCTCACCGAGGCCACGCTCGAGGACATGGCGGCCGCGCAGAACGTGGCGCGCAATCCGCTGACGTTCATGATGGGCACCCCGCCGCGGCCGAAGGACCCTGGCGAACAGTTCACGCTGCTGCGTCAGGAAGCGCTGGACGGCGAGTCCGACGGCACCCTTTACATCGAGCTGTCAGCCGATCGTGGCTGCGATCCGATGGACCGAGAGCAGTGGCGCAAGGCCAATCCGTCGTTCCCGCACCGGACTTCGGAACGGGCGATGCTGCGGCTGCGCAAGATGCTCAAGAACCTCGACTCATGGCTGCGCGAAGCGCTGGGCATCTGGGACGAGATCAACCAGAACCTTCCGGTCGTGTCCAAGACCGCGTGGCGGGCACTCGCGACCGCCGGGCCTGAGGACGGGACGCGGCCGAATGCGTTGGCCGTGGACATGTCCCACGCGCGCGAGATCTCGATCTCGGCGTGCTGGATGAACGGCGAGCACGCGCACATCGAAGAGGTGTGGGCGGGTATCGACGAAGACGCGGCGATCGCGTGGCTGATCGCGCGCACCACGCCCCGCACGCCCATCGTGATCGACACCGCGTCGCCCGCGTCGTCGCTGGCGCCCCGCCTGCGTGCGAAGCGCCGGCGCGTAATCGGGTCCAGCGCAATGGACATGATCAAGGCCTGCGGCCAGCTGGTCGGCAAGGTCCGCACCAACCGGCTCACCCACGCAGGACAGACCGCCCTGGCCGATGCCATGGAGGGCGGCCGGAAGCGGCCGATCGGAACGGCCGGCGGTTGGGGCTGGGATCGCCGCGACGAAACGGTGAACATCGCGCCGATTGTGTCGGCCACCCTGGCGCTTTTCGGTGCCTCTCTCATGAAGCCGACGACCGTGAGCAGCGGTCGCGGTGGCCGATCGACCAGAACAGGACGGTGAACTGAGTTGGAAAAGCAAATCGTCCTCGACGATCTGGACGATGACGAGAACGCGCTGCTGAATCGCCTGCTGGCGCAGCTGGACGCGAAGACGCACCGGAATCTGTTGCGGCAGATGTTCTACGACGGCAAGTACGCGATCGACCGGGTGAGCGGTGTGGTCCCGCCGGAGTACTACAGCCTCGACATCGTGCTGGGCTGGTCGGCCAAGGCTGTCGACACGCTGGCCAACCGCTGCAACCTCGACTCGTTCGTCTGGCCTGATGGCAATCTCGACGCGTTGGGGTGGCAGCAGGTCTGGACCGGGAACAGGCTCGATACCGAGATCTCAGCCGCGGGTACCTCATCGCTGATTCACTGCGCGGCGTTCCTGATCAACACCGTGGGCGACACCGAGATCGGTGAACCCAAGTCGCTGATCCACACGAAGACCGCACTCGACGCGACGGGCGAGTGGAATGCCCGGGCCCGGCGGCTGGACAGTCTGCTGTCCATTACTGACCGCGATCCTGAGAACGGCGACCCGACAGCCCTGGCCCTGTACCTGTACGGATCCACGATCACCGGTGAACGCAACGCGGACGGTACGTGGAGCTCGGCCCGCACCAGCCATCCGTGGGGTATGCCGGCTGAACCGATGGTCTACCACTACCGTACTAACCGGCCGTTCGGATCCTCCCGGATCTCGCGGGCAGTGATGTCGTTGCATCGCAGCGCGATCCGCACGTCCATCCGGCTCGAAGGCCATGTCGACATTTTCAGTTTCCCCGAGCTGATCATTCTCGGCGCGGACGGGAGCGCGTTCCGGGATTCCAATGGTGAGCCCATGTCTGCGTGGCAGATTCGCATGGGCCGGTACAAGGGGTTGCCCGACGCTGACGACGCGGAAAACCCGCGTGCGGCCATCGAGCAGATCTCGGCCGCGTCTCCCGAGCCGCATCTCACGATGTTCAAACAGCAGGCGATGTCATTCTCGGGCGAGACGTCGATTCCGCTGACGTCCCTGGGCGTCTCGGACATGAGCAACCCGACGTCCGCGGACTCTTATATCGCCTCGCGCGAGGACCTGATCTCCGAGGCCGAGAACACCACCGACGGCTGGTCGCCCGCGTTGGCCCGCACCATGATGCGCGCGCTGGCGATCGCGAACGGCGAGAAGAAGATTCCGGAAGCCTGGTCGACGATCCAGCCGAAGTGGCGGTCGCCGATCTACCTGTCCCGCGCGGCGCAGGCCGACGCGGGCGGGAAACAGATCGCCGCTGCGCCGTGGCTCGCCGAGACCGAGGTCGGTCTGGAGCTGCTCGGCCTCGACGCCCAGCAGATCCGCCGCGCCCTGGCCGAGAAACGCCGCGCCAGCGCAGCCCTGGCGGTGACTTCCCGGCTGGCCGCCCGGCTCACGCCCGACGCCGGGACCGCACAGACCGCGGCCGACCAGACGCCCGCGGCCGACCAGACGCCCGCGGTGCAGCAGTGACCGTTTCCCCCGCAGAGCGGCAGTTGATCATGTCCGCGCTCACGCGTGAGGCGTCCGCGGATCTGAATGCGTTGTGGGCGAAGGCGGATGCTCTCGCGTCCAAGGAATTCGCCGCGTACATGATCGAGGCATTCCCTGATCTGGCGACCGAGTATGCCGCGCTGGCGGCCGAGGTCGCCGCGGCCTGGTATGCCGAATCACTGTCCACGACACTGTTCGTCCCTGTGCCGGGGCCGCTGCCGGCCGCTGAGGCGCTGACCAAGTCCGCACAGTGGGCCCTCGGCGGCAGCGGCATGATCGGGCTCGACCGCCTGCAAGGCACCCTGCAGCGCTCGACGTGGGACGCGGCCCGCCAGACGATCTTCACCAACACCGATGAAGAGGGCGGCCGATGGGCGCGGCACGCGTCGGCGAATGCCTGCGCGTTCTGCGCCCTCATGGCCTCCCGTGGCGCGGTCTACACCAGCGAAGAGGCCGCGCTGAAGGTGGTCGGGCGCGGCAAGGAAATGTCGCTCGCCGACCGCCGGGCACGCGCCGCCGGGCGGACCCGGGTCAACGGGCATACCGCGGCCGGCGGAATGAAGACGCGCGGCACACAGGCACTCGGCGACAAATACCACGACTTCTGTCACTGCATCGCCATCGAGGAGAGGCCCGGTCAGAAGTACGAGCCGCCCGACTACGTCCAGAAATGGGACGAGGCATACATCCTCGCCAGCCGTGAGACCAAGAAAAAGGGTCGGTACGGGGCGATCGACACCAAGGCCGTGCTCGCGCACATGCGCGAGAACCTCGGCAGTCACTGACGTACCCCCGCCGCAACGGTGGGGACCAACCCGAAACGGGGAAACACCATGCGCAACACCACACTTCCACTGCATCCGACCACGGGCGTGCGTGCCCTCGGGTGGGGACGCCGCGGCCCGATCTGGCCCGTGCTGGGCGGCTCGGAGGACAGCGGCCACCCCTCGGGCGACCCCGATGGCAAACAGCCCGAAGGTGCGAAGCCGGACCAGAAGCCGACCGAAACGGTCGACGACCTGCGCGCCGCGCTGTCCAAGTCCAAGGAATTCGCGCGGACATGGGAGAAGCGCGCCAAGGACAACGCCGGAGCCGCAAAGGAATTGGCGGAAATCAAGGACGCGCAGAAGACCGAGACGGAGCGCACGGCCGACAAGCTGGCCGAGGCTCAGCGCGAGGTCGATTCCATCCCCGCCAAGGTCGCCGATTCCCTGCGCGAACACCTGGTCGAGCTCCATGGCATCGCCGAGGAAGACGCCGAGCTGTTCCTCACCGGCGAAACGCCGGAACTGCTGCTCAAGCAGATCAAGCGGCTGACCGAGCAGGCAGACAAGCGGCCCAAGAAGAACCACGTGCCCCGCGAGGGGCGTCAAACCATCCAGCCGGGCAGCGACGACGAACGCGAAACCGTCCGCGCCCTGTTCGGTCCCCGATAGGAGAGGAGCGCGGCCATGGCCGTACTCGGCACCAGCAATATCACCCTTCCGAAGAACATCGCGAAGGGCATGTGGAAGAAGGCTTCCACCGGCTCGACTGTCGCCCAGCTGTCCGGCGCCGAGCCGATGCAGTATGGCGACGTCACCGTCATGACCTTCAACACCCTGCCCCGCGCGGAGTACGTCGGCGAGGGCGCGGACAAGGCGTCCTCGACCGTCGGGTTCGGCACCAAGACCGTCACCCCGAAGAAGGTTCAGGTAACGCTGCGGTTCAACCAGGAAGTCCAGTGGGCCGACGAGGACTACCAGCTCGGTGTCCTGCAGACCTGCGCCGACGCGATGAGCGAATCGCTGTCGCGCGCACTGGACCTCGGCGTGTACCACGCGATCAACCCGCTGACCGGTCTGCCGATCTCCGGCCTGACCGAGAACCTGACCGACACCACCAACGCGGTCGAGATCCTCGACGGCACCGGCGCGAACCTGCGCAAGGGCCCGGAACTGGAGATCGAAGCCGCAGCCGGCCTGGTGATCGCCGACGGGTTCACCCCCAACGGCATCGCGTTCGACCCGACCTACGCGTGGGAGATCGCGACCGAGCGCTACGCCGACGGCCGCAAGAAGTTCCCCGACGTCGGGTTCGGCGCGAACATCACCAACTTCGGTGGCCTGAGCGCGTCGACCAGCTCGACGGTGTCCGGTGTCCCCGAGGCGTCCACAGCCACCAACATCAAGGCGATCGTCGGTGATTTCAAGACGATCCGGTGGGGCGTGCAGCGCAACGTCGGCATCGAGAAGATCACCTACGGTGACCCCGACGGCCAGGGCGACCTGAAGCGCAAGAACCAGATCGCGCTGCGCGGTGAGGTCGTCTACGGCTGGGCATTCATGGACCTCAACGCCTTCGCCGTGATCAAGAACGCTGTGGACGAGACCTAAGCCATGGTGCGCCTGATCAATCGGGCCGGCGTGTCGGTGCTCGTCGATGAGGAAAAGGCCGAGCGGCTACTGGCTGCCGGCTACGTCCTCGCCGACGAGCGCCCGACCGCTGCGCCGAAGCGCCGGCGTACCCGCCGCGCGGCTGGGCAGTAGCGGTGGGCACCTTCATCGGGACTGGCGATCTCGCGCCGTTTGCGACCATCGCTACGGCGCAGGCCGAGGCGATGATCGACGATGCCGAGGCCATGGCCGCGCTCGCCGCACCGTGCATCACGGCCGCGGACTTCCCGGACGTGAAGAAGGCGGCGGTGAAGGCGATCCTGCGCGCCGCGATCCTGCGGTGGGCCGAGGCTGGATCCGGTGCGGTGACCACGAAAACCGCAGGCCCGTTCGGCCAGACCATCGACACCAGCCAGCCCCGGCGGTCGCTGTTCTGGCCGAGCGAGGTCAACAACCTGCAATCGCTGTGCAAGCCCGAAGGCGAGGGCAAGGCGTACTCGATCGACACCACCCCGGGTACGGCTGCCGTGGTACACGCAGACATCTGCGCCCTGAACTTCGGTGCCCAGTACTGCTCGTGCGGCGCGGTCCTCACCCAAGGGCTACCGCTGTGGGAACGCGGCGGCTATGCGTAGTTTCCCGCTGCCCTACACCGCCGGGCACCAGGTCTATGTGCCTGGCGCCGAGGACTCGCATGGCAACCCGATCGACACGTGGGCCGATCCGGTTCCGGTGCAATGCTTTTGGTGGACGCCAGACTCATCCGAGCCGATTCTCGCAGGACACGATCGGCTGATCGTGGACCGAGTGCTCGTGCTCGATTCCGCTGACGCCGAGGGTGTCTCGCATCGGGACAGGTTCACGATCGAGGGCCGCCTCTGGGAGGCGATCGGTATCGCCGAGGACTACGACCACGGCCCGTGGTGGTCGCCCGGTGTCCGGCCAGTCAATCTGCAGAGAGTGGTGGGCTGATGGCCAGAGTGCGCGTGGAGTTCAATTTCGACGCGTTCGAGCAGATCCGGCGAGCACCCGGTATCAGCGCGGACCTGAAGGACCGCGCCGATGCGATCGCCAAGGAAGCCCGCGAGCGATCAGGCGAGGACGGCTACACCGCCGAGGCCAGCCGCGGCCACAGCCGTGACCGTGCCGCGGTCATCACGACCAGCTGGCAGGCGATCCGCGACAACGCCGACAATCACACGCTGCTCAAATCGCTGGACGCGGGCCGATGACACTGCCGCCCATCGTGTTCCCCGATATCGAGGCGGTCGTCACGGCCTGGGGCAAGGCCACGCTCCCGGGCTACGGGATCACGGCCAAGGTCGCCACGAAAATGCCCGACCCGCGCCCGGCCGCAACGGTTGTGGTGCGCCACGGCGGCGGAGCGCAACGCGACGCCATCACCGACCGGCCCCGCGTGATCCTCGAATGCCACGCCGCCACCGAACCCCTCGCGGCCGAGCTCGCGGGCAAGGTGCGGGCCCTGCTCAGCGCAGCCGCGCCCGGCTACCTCACCGCGGGCGTGTGGTGCGACCGGGTCGTCGACATGGGCATCGCGAAGTCCCAGGACCCCAACACCGGCACACCCCGGTATCTGGTGACCGCCGAGCTGCACGTCACCGGTCGCCCTCTCTAGATCTCACATCCCCACGGGGACACCACATGAAGGGAGAACTGCCATGGCTGTGGCAGATAGCAAGTGGATCGGCGCTGGCGCACCGAATTCCGTCACCGGCGGAATCCTCGTCGCCCCGATCGGCACCACCCTGCCCGTGAACGGCTCGACCGCGCCCGGCGCGGCGTTCATCAAGCTCGGATACGTGTCCGAGGACGGCGTCGATCCGCAGGGCGACCGCAAGTCCGAGTCCATCAAGGACTGGTTCGGCGACACCATCGCCCAGCTGCAGAGCGAGCACTCGGTCCGGTTCGGCCTGACCCTGTACTCGGTCTGGGATCCGGACGTCCTCGGGGAGGTGTTCGGCCCGGACAACATCACGGTGACCGCTCCGACCGCGTCGGCCGGAACGCTCATCACCGTGAAGGAAACGGGTTCGGTGCTGCCGCGCCGGTCCTGGATTTTCGACATGGCCCATGAGGGCAAGAAGCTGCGAATCGTGTTGCCCAACGCCAAGATCAGTGAAGTCAAGGAGGGCAAGATGACCTCCAAGGACCTCGCCAAGTTCGACATCACGATCGAGGCATTCAAGGATTCCAGCAGCGTCAAGGCGTACCGCTACCTCGACGACGGCGTGACCACCGGGCCGTAACCCCCAGACCCCAGCGGCGGCGGGCTATTCCGCGCAGACCCGCCCGCCGCCGCTGGGCCCCACCCTGGGGCGTCGAAAGGGTCTGCGCGGCAACGAAAGGGCCTGCGCAATGGCTTCCCGCAAGAACACCACCAAGACCGTCGAGAAGGTCCGCGACGACTTCGTCTACACCGTCGGCGACCAAGAGGTCCGTCTCCCGTCGCTGGCGAACCTCAAGCCTGGCATCGTCCGCAAGGTCCGCCGCCTCGGCGAGGTCGACGCCATGTTCACGATGATGGAGATGACCCTCGACGAGGACGCGCTCGCTCTGGTCGACGACATGGAATCGGAAGTGTTCGAGGACATGTGCGACAAGTGGCGCAAGCACTCCGGTATCGATCTGGGGGAATCGTCGGCCTCGCGTCGCTGATCGACGCGTACAGCGAGGCTATCGAATCCGACCTCATCGACCGAGGCCTGCGGCTGCGCCAGCTCGGCACCGACGTACTGAGCTGGCGCGACCTCAAAGCTGTCATCGCGTGGGCGCCAGCGCAATCCGCGATCGGGCGCGCGATCGATCCTGACAGCGCCCTGTGGGGGCTGAATGAGCATCTGCTGGCCGACGTCGCCGACAGCCTGCACTGGCTGGTCTGGGCAAAGACCGAGGACGCGCGCAAACAACCACCACGTAACCGGCCGCGGCAGATCCCGCGCCCCGGTGTCGACAACGACGGTGACCGAATCGGCACGCCGATGAGTCCCGAGGACATGGACGCGTTCCTCGGCTGGTAGGAGGTGAGCGGCGAAATGTCCGGCGACGCAATCGAGCTGGCTACGGCGTATGTGAGCATTCTGCCCGAGACGAGCCGCATCGCGCGTGAGGTCCGCCAGGCCCTGGCCGAGGCTCAGGGGCTGGCGGACCGCAACCACCTCGAGATCAGGGCCGATGTCGAGACCAGCAAGGTCGACAAGCTCAAGACTGTGCTGGCGGGGGTCGGTAGCTCGGCCGGGCAGCTGTCCGGCGTCGCCGCGAAACTGTCGGCGGTCTCGGGAGCGGCTGGTGTCGCGGCCGGCGCAGTGGGCACGCTGGCGGTCGGCCTGGTCGCGCTCGGCCCGGCCGCGCTGGCTGCCGCCGCCACGGTCAAGGTCGGGCTCACCGGTGTGGCTGATGCGTTCAAGGCTCTCTCGGCTGCTGACGCGTCCGCGGGCAGTGACGGCGCGGCGCAGGCGAAAGCTGTTGCGGCAGCACAGAAACAGGTCGAGGCCGCGGTCAAGGGTGTGGCGGCGGCGGAGAAGGACCTCACCTCGGCGGAGAAGGACCTCACGTCGACGAAGAAGGACGCCAGCAGCGCCGAGCAGGATCTCACCACCGCCCGCAAGGACGCCCGCCAGGAGCTCGAGGGCTACGTGCTCACCCTCGCTGACGCCGCGCTCAGCGAGAAGGAGGCCGCGCAGGCGGTCAGGGACGCACAGAAGGACGTCGCCGACGCCAAGACTCCCGAGGACCGGCGGAAAGCCCTGCTACGCCTTGAGCGAGCGCAGCTGACCGAGACCAAGGCGATCGAGAAGAACAAGCAGGTTCAGGCCGAGGCGGCCGAAGCGCAGGCCAAGGGCGTCGAGGGCTCGGACAAGGTCGTCGCCGCCAAGGACAAGCTCGCCACCGCGAACGACAAGGTGGTCGACGCCGAACAGAAGGTCGTCGACGCCGAGCAGAAGATCACCGACGCCCACCAGGCCGTGTCCGAGGCCCAGGCCGGGGTGACCGATGCCATGACCGCCAGCTCGGGCCCGCAGCAGGCTGCCGCGGCAGCGCTGGCGAAACTCGCCCCGAACGCACAGTCATTCGTCCTCGCTGCGCGCGAGCTCGCGCCCGCGTGGGAATCGCTCGTGCAGGGCCCAACGCAGAACGCGCTGTTCGCTGGTGCGGCCGATGGGATCCGCGAGCTCGCCGACGTCGCCTTCCCGGTGCTCGGGCGCGGCATGACATCGGTCGCTACCCAGATGAACGCGCTCACCCACGATTTCGCGGAGTTCTGGAAGGCACCGGAGAACCTTGCAGGCGTCGAGTCGATTTTCGCCGGCACTGCGAGCTTCATCGGCGGGCTGGGGCCGGGCCTGCAGCAGGCGACGACCGGATTCCTGTCTCTGGGACAGGCTTTCGAGCCTGTCGCCGGGCAGATCGGTGCGTCGTTCGGGAACTTGTTCGGGTCGATCGGGCAGGCCTTCACCGATGCGTTCAACAGTGGCGCTCTGACACAGCTGCTCGGAAATTTCTCCGGCATCCTCGACGGCCTCGGCGCGGGTCTGCAACCGCTGATCGGTGGCCTGATCCAGATCGGTAACATCGTCGGCCCCACGCTGGGGCCCTTGTTCGCCACGCTGGGACAGTCCCTCGCCTCGCTCGCGCCGGCGCTCGGCCAGATCGGCGCGACCTTCGCGACCACGCTGACCGCGCTGATGCCGGACCTGACGGCTTTCATCAACGCGCTGCTGGTCGGGCTCGAGCCCGTCTTACCGGTGATCGGTGATCTGCTGCAGAGCTTGATGACCGCGCTGACCCCGATGATCGGGCCGCTGTCGCAGATCGCTCAGGTGGTGGGAACCGCTCTGTCGCAGGCGATTACGGCACTCACCCCGGCCATCGGTCCGCTGTCGCAGTCGTTCGCGTCGCTGATCACCGCGCTGGCGCCGATCCTTCCGGTCGTCGCCAACGTGGTGTCCGGGCTGATCCAAGCGCTCGCGCCCGCGTTGACAACGATCTTCGACGCGCTGGGCCCGGTGATCACACAGTTGGCGGATCTGCTGATGCCGGTGTTCGAGCAGCTGCAGCCGATCCTGGCTGAGGTGGCCAAGAAGCTCGGCGACGCGCTGGCCTCGGCGATCGAGCAGATCGCGCCGATCCTGCCGGACCTGGTGTCCAGCTTCGGCAAACTCGTCGAGGCCGTCGCGCCGCTGCTGCCGCAGCTGATCGACATGGGCGTGAAGCTGCTGCCGCCGCTGATCGACATCCTGGTCCAGCTCACGCCTGTGATCACCAAGATCACAGACGCGTTCACATGGCTGATCAACGAGGTCATCACACCGCTGGTTCTGCCCGCCCTGCAGAAAATGGCCGACAAGTTCCAGACCGGACTCCAGTCCGCGGCCGACACGGTCAAGACGGCCAAGGACACCATCGGCGGCGCGCTGTCGGGCATCGGTGACTTTTTCACCAACTTGGGCACAACTGTGAGCAACGTCTGGGATGGGATCGTGCGCGGAATCGCCAAGGCGGTCCGGGCAATTGGTGTCCTGCTACAGGGTGTGAAGATCCCCGACTGGGTGCCCGGTATCGGCGGCAAGGGCACCTCCGGGCTCGGCGACAGCCTCGTGCAGTGGGCCGATGCGCACATGGCCACTGGTGGCCTGTTTCGTGGGCGTGGTACCGGCACCAGCGACAGCAACCTGATCGCGGTGTCTGATGGCGAGTTCGTTGTCAACGCCGTGGCCACGGGGCGGAATCTGTCGCTGCTGCAGGCGATCAACGCCGGATGGACGCCGAGCGTCGAGGACATGGCCACGCTGTTCCCGGGCTTCAAGACCGGAGGCCTGGTCGCGGGCAAGGCGTTCGCGCAGTCCATGGATCCGGCCACGTATGCGATGGGCGGATTCTCGCGGACCGCGATCGACTGCTCGGGCCTGGTGTCGGCGGTTGTGAACGATGCGCGCGGTGAGGATCCGTTCTCTTCGCGCATGTCGACAGTGACCGAAGGCGAATGGCTGGCCGCGCGCGGGTTCAAGGTCGGCAGCGGCGGGCCCGGGGACTTGCGGGTCGGCTGGTTCGATCACGGTGGCGGCGCGAATGGGCACACCGCGCTGACTCTGTCGGACGAGACGAACGTCGAAAGCAACAGCAGCGAGGGCGTGGTGATCGGCGGCAACGTCGGTGCCGGCCACAGCATGTTCGACCATCACATGTACCTGCCCAAGGAGCTGCTGCTCGGCGGCGACCTCGGCGGCCCCGCGGGCCCGAACACCAACGGCGGCACCAACACCGGCGGTGGCACGACCGGAAGCCCGAGCGGTGCCACGGGCACGGGCGGCAGTCCGGCTGGCAGTGCTACCCCGAGCTCGACGCCATCGACGGGCACCTCGTCGCCGGGCACGAACACCAACAACAACTCGAGCGCGACACAGGTTTCCAGCACGCACCCGCTGGCCGGGCTGCCGTTCACCGGTGAGCTGTTCAACGGCGACGCACCCTGGTACCTCGCGGACAGCCCGGAGAAGGCGCTCACCAACCTGCAAACACAGGCCGGAAATCAGTGGAACTCAACGGTTTCCGACGTTCAGAACTTCTTCCAGAACAACTGGAAGGAGATGCTCCAGACCGGCGCGGCCGTGGTCGGCATGGGCGCGACCGGCGGCGGTGGGAGCAGCGGCGACGTCTGGAATATCAGCGGCGTCGACCCGATGAGCGCGGCCGCGGCCGTCGAACGCGTGCAGCGGCGAAAGACGCTGGCGCGGCAGCGACAAGGAGGTTACAGCCGATGAACCCTCTCATGCTGCCTGACGGCACCAAGATCGTGGCCTGGGACAACAACGGGCGTGTGTGGCATCTGCACGGCGCGGGTGCCGGACGAGAGGGCGCGCGCATCACCCGGCACACCGGATGGATGTTCGCGCCCGTCTCCCTGCTCGTAAGTGAGGCCGCGCGCCAGGATGGCGCGACGTTCGAGCGGTCGGTGCGCTCGAAGAAGGAATGGGACTTTGTCGTGTTCCTGAGCGCGGCGACTGTTCGCGAGTTCTACGCGGTCCATGACGCGTGGTTCCGTGGCTGGTCCACCGATACCCCGGTGACGGTCGGCTACTTCACCCGCCACCAGGGCTGGCGGCTGCAGCGATACCAGCTCGACGGCGCGCCCACCCCTGTGGGCGATCACGACCCGGTCCGCAACGCGGGCGCGGAGTTTCAGATGTCGGCGACCGCGATGGATCCGCTGCCGCACCATCTCGGCGAATGGGACGTGTGGACCAACAGCCTTGCTCTCGGCGAGGGCACCGTCCGCGCTCGCAACGCTGCCGATCGGCCTGGGTGGGCGCGCTACACCATGCCGGGCCCGGGCCGGTACGGGATCGAGGACCCGACCGAGACCGCGTTGCGGATCGTCGAGACCCCGATCATCGGCGCGGGGGAGGAGCTGCGCATCGACACGCACCCGCGCCACCGCACCGCCCGCATCTACTCGGCGGGCAGCCCGTCCGGGCGCAACGTGTGGGGGCAGCTGGCGGGCCGCAGGTGGTTCGCCAGCCTGCCGCCGTGGTCGGCGACCGACTTGGTTGTCCGCTGCACTGACGGCGCGACCACCTCGGCCGCAGTCCGGGTCGACGTCACCCCGCGATCGTCGAGGCCGTACTGATGGCGTGGGATTCCGCGGCCGCCGCGCGCCGCCTCGACCTCGCCGAGCGCCAGGACCAGGCCCACCGCGCCGACCAAACCACACTGGTCCGCTACTGGGACAAGAACCTGGACGAGGTCGGCGAGGAGCACAACTACACCTCGCTGCAGTTCACCCACACCCGCAACGCCGCGGGCGGGCTGAAAATGCAGATCCCGCGCAAGGACTTCCTCTACTACGACTTCGTGTTCGCCAACCCCGACGGCGAGGACGCGACGATCCCATTCACGGTGAACATCACAGGATTTCGCTGGGACGGGTTCATCACCCGGGCGTCGGTGGTGCGCGATGAGACCGGCCTGGAGACCGTCGATATCGAGGCGATCCACTGCTGGCAGCACTGGGCGTCGATCTGCTGCTGGGCATCACCGTTCGCGCCGATCCTGGCACAGTGGCCACGCCATCACTTCGTGGTCGCCCCAGCCGAGACGATGGCGCTGACCTACGCCGTGCCGAATCTGATTCGGCTGCAAAGCCAGTACGGCAGCCTCGACCCGTCCGGTGCGATGTGGCCGATCACCGTCAAGCCGATCGACGTCCTGCACGACGTGAGCAAATGGTCCGGCGCGACAGCGCGATTCGACATGGCCGACGAGCTGCTCGTCCCAGCCATGGACGCGGCCGGTTGCCTGCTCACCGCCGAGTTCTACATCCACGGCGAGGACGAACAGCCAGCGCCGGAGTACTACACGCTCGACCGCAACACCATCGTGCTGGGCACCGCCAACAAGTCCAACAGTGTCGGCCCGACCGGCACGCTGCTCGATGGTCTGATCATGTTCTTCGAGGACTTCCTCGACGACGGTGTGACCCCGGTCAGATACCCAGTGTTCGACGCCCAGTCCGAATACGAAGCGATCTACAGCAATTCCGGGCCGCTCGGCACCACGCGGCGCCCGCCGTGGGTCTGGTACCTCGAAGGCGAGTACTCCGGGCTCGGACCCAGCGAGGTCGCCATCCACAAGCCGACCGCGGTCGAAGTGATCGTCGGCGGCAAGAGTCCCGGGTGGGTCAATGCCGGCATTGAGGTGGCGGTCAAGAACCTGCTCTCATGGCTGGGCCTGCTGATCGGCGTGCCCGGTTTGGACAGTCTCTATCAGGGCCAGCTCAAGGACGTGTTCCTGGCGTGGATGTCCTACCGCGACGAGGGCCGCGCCCGCCGCGCGGGCCCGTTCGCGTTCCGCGAGATGTGTGTCAGCAACTCGCAGAAGGCCTTCGCCATTGATGGCTTCATGGCCGGCCACCAGGGCCTGCGCCAGACCCGCGGCTATACCAGCAAGAAGGTCAGCGTCGGCGACGGCGGCCCCTACACCTTCGGCATGGACTACGAGCTCGGCGATCAGATCGGGTTCCAGGTGGCCGACCAGATCTTCACCGACTACGTCACCGAGATCACTTTCACCGACAACCGCACCACCGCGGCCCGGCTCGAGCTCACCATCGGCGACGGCAGCGACGAAGAGGACTCCCTCGTCAAGGCGTGGTCGCGCATGAGCGCGATCGCGCAGATGGTCAAGACCCTCGCCACCGACGTCGGCGCTGACCTCGACCTCATCATTTTCTGACCGAAACCCTCTGTGAGGAGGTGGATTACGCGTGTCCGACGTGACCTTTCCCGCTCGGCTGTCGGTGACCTCGGCACCCGACCTCGACGGGCTGCCCATCCTGGACGCCACCATCACCCCCGCCGGGGAAGCACCGGCGCTCGCGCTGCCCGCCGGCCAGCGCGGCCAGCCCGGTCCGCGCGGCGGCCCCCGCACCGCGTTCCGCAAGATGGGCACCCTCGCGAACGCGGGCGCCCGCCCGACCGGCCTCGGTCCCGACGACCGCGGCAAGTGGTGGCATCGCCTCGACACAGGCGGTATGGACGCATGGACGGGTACCGGCTGGGAGCACTCGCCGGGCGCTGTTGGCGCGCAAGGCCCGACCGCACCGGCGGCCACCGCCGCCGCGACGACCGTGCACTCGGAGAACCTGACCGAGGCCGCCCTGCGCGTCAAGGCCAGCGGTGCCGCGCTGGCCCTGGAGGCGACCGCGCCCGCTGGACTGCAGGGCCCGCCCGGCCCGACCGGCAGCAGCGGAGCCATCAGCGCCGCCACCGATTTCGACAACACCCTCGGCCCCACCCACCGGTCGATGTTCGTCTACGCGCCCGCGGCCCGGAAGTGGAAGGTCGCCCCGGCCCCGAACGGGTTCGGTCAATGGTCCTGGTATCAGGAGGATTTCGCCGCCAACACCAACACCGCGGCCGCCAGCCTGACCGTGGCCTCGTTCGCGCTGCCCGCGCTGCCGTTCACCTGGCGGCCGATGGTGTGGCTGGCCGGGTACATCCAATGCGTCGCCGACACCGCCACCTATCCGGTACTCGTGGGCCGCCTCAACTCCCCGACCGGTGTCACCCTCGCCTACGGCGCGGGCAGCATCCGCGCCGGCCGCGACTGGTACCACGCGACCGCGTTTCCCACCTTCGGCGACGACGGCCCCAAACCGCTCGCCCCGTCGAGCACCTACGCCACCGTCCCCGCAGGCGAGCAAGCCTCGCTGGTCGTGACCGTGGAAAAGGTCGGCGGCAACACCACCAACATCGCCTGGGACCGCACCGAAGCCAGCGCGGTCGTGTGGGCCCTCCCGATCGGAGCATGAGTGTCCACCATCGGCGAATACTTCCGCGATGTCCGCATCACCGGCGTCGACGAAGGCATCGGCAACGCGGGTGTCGTGCAGGCCCTGCAGGCCACCCCCGCCGACAGCTCCCTCGAGCTGCCCACCGGCCCGACCGGCGACGTGGGACCGCAAGGCCCGCAGGCGTACCCGTTCCGCTGGGAGGGCGACATCACCGACCAGGCCGCCTTGTCCGCGCTCGCCGCCGGCCTCGGGCCCGTGCAGGCCGGGAAGGCGTGGCGTGTGGTGTCGACCAACACCCTCGCCTACTGGAACGGCAGCAGCTTCGACACCTTCCCCGACGCGTTCGGCGCGCACGGCCCGACCGGGCAACCGAACACCCTCACTCTCGGCACTGTCACCACGGGCCCGGCCGGATCCGATCTACAGATCACGATTACCGGCACGCCCCCCGCGCAGGTGGTGAATCTGGTTGTGCCGCGCGGCGTCAAGGGCCGCAAGGGTCCGGCCGGGCCGCCGGGACCGATCAGCGCCGCCAGCGACTTCGACGCCACCGTGACCCGCACCGACGGCATGGTCCCGCTGTGGAACGCCGCCAGCGGCAAGTGGACGCCGAGCCCGAATCCGAACTGGCGCGGCCCGTGGACGATCAATGACGCTCAGCGATACGACGGCGGCCCCGGGTTCGTCCCCGACAACACCAACATCACCACGGTGCCGTATCAGATTGCGTCCCTGCCGATCCCGGCTCAGGATGTCGCCTGGCGCCCTTTGGTGACCGGCGGTGCGATGGCCTGCACCACCACCAACAAGACCGCTGAGCGAGTCGTGTTGCAGGCGTTGCTGTCTGGGTCCAACACCATCGTGGCCTACGGCGACGGGCACGGGTGGGCCGTCCTGCGCCATTTGACCCTCGTCCCGCAGATCCGCACCCAAGCCCAAACCCCCGCCAGCACCGCTGGTGTGGTCCCGGCCGGGCAGGACGCCACCATCATCGTGCGCATCGCCGCCAGTTCCGGCGCACCGCCGCTCATCTACGCCCGCGCGTTCGCCCATCTCGCGGTGTGGGCCGTGCCCGTGACAGGAGTCCCTGCATGAGTACCGTTTACGACTCCGACGTGACCGTCACCATGCGGTCGGTGCAGGACCCGATCGGGCTACCGCACACCGTCAACCCCGTCGAGGTCGCCGACCGGCAAGTCCTCGTCGAGCTCCGCGAGGGCGCCCCCGGAATCCACGGCCCCGAAGGTGACCCGTCGTGGCCGTGGACGTGGGAGGGCGACATCGCCAACTTCGCCGCGCTCAAGGCCCTCGGCCTGGGCACCGCCGACGCCCGCAAGGCGTGGCGCGTGGTCGATGAGCAGGCCCTCTACCTGTGGAGCGGAATGGAGTTCATCCGCTTCGCTGGATCGTTCCAGGCCCCCGGCCACCAGGCCGACCCGACCACGCTGACCGGATCGGCGACCGTGGGCGCGACCGGATCCGCTGCAGCCGCGGCGATCACCGGCACCGCCCCCGATCAGCAACTGGCCATCACCTTTCCGCGGGGCGTGACCGGCGACGTCGGCGACGCGGGCGTCCCGGGTCCGATCCGCGACGCCGAAGACGTCGGCGACCTGACGAGTGCACGGTCGGACTCCGTGCTCGCCTGGGACACCGCAAGCAGCGAATGGCAGCCGATCCCCGCGCCGCGGCTCGGCGGGCCGTGGGCGATCGCCGGCAATCAGTTCACCGGCGGCGGATCCAACCTGTCCGCCAGCCCGAAAACACTGGCCACGATGAACATTCCGGCGCAGCCCTACGCGTGGCGGCCGATCGTGCTCGCCGGGAACATCGGCATCCAAAACCACTGCGACCCAGCCGATTCCGGGCGCGTGAACATCGAGATCCGCCTCGGCGCGGTCGACGGCACCCTCATCGGCTACGGCGTCTCGGTCGGCCTGGCCAACAACTCCTTCGTGCAGTTCTACCCGCGCTGGGACTACGCCATCGGCCCCGGAAACACCCTCGGCACCGTCGCCGCGAACACCACCACCGCCATCTACGTCGTCGCCAAACGCGTACTCGGCAACAGCAATTACTCCGTCCAAACCGCCAATGCTCAGCTGCTGATCATGGCCCAACCCCTGTGAGTGAGCCCGTGAGCGACCACGAACCCGAGATCGTCGAGCAGATCGTCACGAAGACCGGCCGCGACCAACAGCAGCGCGCCGACGCCACCACCCCACCCGGCAGCGGCGAGCCTCAGGTCACCGCGGCCATGCGCGCGTTCATCGAGCAGGCGCTCGGCGGCCGCCTCCCAGACCTCGGCAAGATCCCCGAACAGGACCCCCAAGTCCTCGCCCTGGCCGCAGAACTGCAAACCATCCACCTGCCCGAGTGGCGCAACCCGACCGGCCGCGTGCTCGCCGGGCCCGCGACCACCCAGATCCAGGGCGCGGTCCGCATCGCCGAGTACCTCGTCCGCCGCGGCGTCCGGATCCACCCCGAGCACGAGCAGATCCGATGGATGCCCACCCCGGGCGGCCCGCCCGCTGTCTATGACGACGGTCTCCACGTCACCCCCGACGAACACGGGAACTGGCCGGCACCGGACCCCGAAACGTTCTGGGACGTCGCCGATATCGCCATCCGCCAGGACCGCGACGGCCGATGGGTCGCCGCCCACCCGCGCGGCATCGAGTTCACCGCCGACAGCAAAAGCGAAGCGTACGAGGGCGTCTTCACCCGCCTGCGCGCGAAAATCAAGGAGGCACAACAGCAATGAGCGATCCGACATGGCTGCCCGAAGTCCTGCGCGACGCAGGCCTCGAAGTCCACGAGTACCCGGGCTGGCGCGACCGCGGACACGGCGACTTCGGCAACATCTGGGGCGTCGTCTGTCATCACACCGGCTCGTTCGGTGAGAGTCCTCACGGCATCGCCGAACACCCGTCCCTCGGCCTGGCCTCGCAGCTGCACCTGTCGCCCGAGGGCGTCTACACCGTGTGCGGTGCCGGAATCGCCTGGCACGCAGGCGAAGGCGCATACCCCGGCCTGCCGACCAACGCGGCGAACCAGTACACCATCGGCATCGAGGCCGCCAACGACGGCGGCGGCCACCCCGGCCTGCCGCACCGCGCGAGCTGGTCCGACGCCCAGTACGACGCCTACGTCCGAGGCGTCGCCGCGATCCTCGACTACCTCGGCCAGCCCGCCTCCCACGCCATCGGCCACAAGGAATGGGCCGGTGCCGCGCAGGGCAAGTGGGATCCCGGGGCCATCGACATGAACATCTTCCGCGCCGACGTGGCCCGAGCCATGAACGGCGACAACCTGACTGACGAAGGAGACACCGACATGTTGGACGCGATCATCAAGAACTTCCGCGGAAACTCCCTGAAGTTCCGCGACCTGTTCTGGTGGATGGACAAGAACACCAGCCTGACCAAAGACCAGCTCATGGGCCCCGACGAGAAGGGCTGGAAGATCCTCGGTGCGTCCAAGGTCGACCCGAAGCGCGACAACACCCTCGTCGAGGCCATCGCCGAGCTGCGCGCCGACGTCGCCGAGCTCAAGCGCACCGCGCAGGGCGGCAAGTGATGGGACAGCACAGCGCCCCCGAGAACGCGAGCCAGGTCCGCTACCCGTGGCGGACCCTGGCGCGCACCACCTTTCAGCTCATCGTCGGCCTGGCCGCCGCGATGCCACTGATCGTCGCCTCGTCCGGGCTGCCGACCACGGCGGCGGGTATCGGTACCGCGCTGGCGATCTCGGCCGCGATCACCCGAATCATGTCCGTGCCCCAGGTCAACCTGGCGCTCGCGATGTGGGTGCCGTGGCTGGCGGCCGAGCCGCGAGACGATGGCCGGCCTACCGACGCGGGCGGGGCCCCCGCGTTGACCTTCAACATCACCAGCGACCCCGCGAGCATTGCCGCGGCCGTCGAGCGACTGAATCGGCGCAAGCAGATGAGCTGGCGAGGCGGTGACCAGTGACTCCAGAGCTGGTCACCGCGGCGTGCACCGGTGCCGTGGCCATCTTGGGCGCGATCTTCACCTACCTCGACCGCCGTCGCGCTCATCGGGTCGAGGTGCAGGGGCGGCAGATCGCCGATCTCACCAACCGTGTTGTGCACCTGGAGGCTGAGCTGGAGCGATCCAAGAGCCTGTTCCGTGAGGCGGTCAAGTTCATCCGCGTGCTGCTCGCCCACATCGCTGAGCTCAACCTCGCCCACCGCCTCGGCACGACCGCCCCGTCCACGCCCGAGATCCCCGAAACACTGCGAGAGGAGGTCTGACCGTGGCGGAGCTAGCCCCACTGGCATACGGAAAGGTCGTCGGGCGCTTCCTGGCCAACATCGCCGACGGACCCGACATCAATGATCTGCCCGAATTCGTGCCACTGGCGGGCACTCTCACTTTCACCGCGGGCGCGCCCAAAGTGCTTGTCGCAGAGGCCGAGCCGGATCCGGCGACCTATGTCCAGCTCCCGGACTACTACGTTGCCTCGCTCGATGAGTTCGGCTACCTGACCTGGCGTGGCCAGCGCGGAATCCGGCTCGTCGCGCCCAATGGGGACACCAACCCGACCGGGTGGACGTGGAAGGTGTCGTTCAACCTGACCTATGAGGGCAACCGTGTCCCGATGGACTCGTATGCGTTCATGGTCCCGCCCTACACCCCCGGCCCGGACCCCGAGGATCCCGACGTGGACTCGACCGGCCTGGTCGACCTGACCCTCGTCTCACCGGTCCCCGCGTCCAATGGCGAGGCCGTCGTGCGCGGGCTGAGCGTGATCGGCGTGCGCCTCGTCAGCGACGCACTCGTTTTCGAGCTCGACAACGGCCAGGACCTCGACCCGGTCACCGTGCCCGCCCTCACTGCGGCGTCGGCCGCAGCGTCGGCGGCCGCCGCCAGCGCGAGTGGAGCATCGACGGCCGCCAGTGCGGCGCAGGCAGCAGTCGATTCGTTCACCCTTGCCATCGGCGCGGTATCCGAGGGCCCGGCGAGCGCGGCCGTCCACGGCGGCCCGCCCGACTGGACCCTCGACCTCGTGCTCCCGCCCGGCCCGACCGGACCCCCGGCTCCAGACGCGACCACGGGCGCGAAGGGAATCATCCAGCTCGCCGGAGACCTCGCCGGATCCGCGGGCGCGCCCACCGTGCCGGGCCTGGCGGGCAAGGCGGCGCTCGTGCACACGCACGCGACGGCCGATATCAGCGATTCGACGGCGACCGGCCGCGCGGTACTCACCGCGGCGAACGGCACCGCCGCCCGCTCGGCGATCGGTGCCGGCACCTCGAGCCTCGTCATCGGAACTGGCGCGGGCACCGCGTGCGAGGGAAACGACGCCCGGCTGACGAACCCGCGCACACCGGCGACCGGCACCTCGCCGTATGACCTGTCGATCGTCGTGTGCGGCAAGGACACCGCCCGCGCGGTCGGCACAGGCGATTTCACATTCGGCGTCAAGCTCCAGAGGGCGGTCACATTCACCTCGTGGACTATCCGCGCCGGGGGAGCTGACAACTCGGGCAACCTCGTGGCCGAGCTCCGCAAGAACGGGGCCGCGGTCACGGGAAGCGCCATCACGGTGGCCGCGGCGAATCAAGTGGCCGGCGGAACCGCCACGGGCGCATTCGCCTACGCGGCGGGCGACATTCTCACCGTCGGTATCACCGGTGTCGGCACCACGCCCGGCAAGGGCTTGATCGCCGACCTGCTCGGCACTGCGTGAGGGGCGGCAGACATGTCAATCATCGTGGTGGGCGCCGGTTTAGCGTCGCGGCCGGCGTCGCAGCGGATGAACAAGTCCGGCGCCTACGGTCCGACCAGCTCGTCACCGACCTTGCTGCCGGTGTGGACACCTGACCCCGCGTTCTCCGGCACCAACCTCGTGGGCGATCAGCTCGTTGTTGATCGTGCGGGCATCATCGACATCACCGCGCGGATGGTGGTCACAGCCAATTCACTCGGCGGAACAGTGACCGGCTACATCTACAAGAACAATTCCTCGATGATCAAGTCGGCGTCATCGAACACGGTGTCCACGATCAACCTCGACATCACGGGAATAGTCGTCGCACAAGGCGATCTGCTCGACATGCGCGTCTCCAACAACTTCGGCACCGTCGCCATCGGCGATGTCGGGACCTACCTGCAGTTCATCGCAGCCTAGATCGCCAGCTGGATCGGTCACGATCTGTGACCGCGTGGCATGGCCGCAGCAAATCGCCCTCAGTCGACGCGGCTGGGGGCGATTTCGTGTTTGAGAAGCCTGCGCGCTCTGGCACAGAAGGTCACAAATCTGGCAGCGGCTGGCCTTTGCGCACTCTGAGCAACCTGGTTACGTCAGCGTTCCTGGTGTCTTCCAGGCAGAGGATCGAAGGGAACAGCACCGCAGATGTCAGACCCGTACGGTAAGCCAGGGCAGCAGGATTCGAGCCATGCGCGGCCGGATCGCACCACGACTCAGCAACCCGCGCCGGCCTATCAGCCGCGGCCCGTATACGGCCAACAGTCTGGATACGCACCGCCGCAAGGGCATGCACCCCAGCCCGGATACCCACCGCAGCCCGCGCCCGGGTATCAGCAGACCAGACCAGGATTCCCGCAGCAGGGTGGCTACCCGCAGCAGCAGGGCTACCCGCCCCAGCCCGGGATGCCGCCGATCGTGATCAACAACGTCGCGAACGCCTCGGCTGCGGCGTTCGCTGGCGGCTACGGGCACGGCCGCCGCAAGACCCAATCCTTCTGGGTCCACTTCTGGCTGTTCTGGTTCACCATGGGGATCGGGAACATCCTCTACGCCATGTACGTGATGGACTGGAACAAGAAGCACGGGTACTGAAGACGGCACCGCCGCGATACAGAACAAGCGGCCGCCCCCGTCGCTACCGGGGGCGGCCGCTTTGCGTTCATACCTGGCGCAAGCCCCGGGCCCTGTCATCCGGCAGGAACTCCCGAGGCTTACTTCCGGACCTCACCGCGATGGATCCAGCTACGCGAATCAACTTACACCGGCCCGAGGGCCTTCCTGTGGGGCAATGCGGGAGTTGTCAGATGTGCCCGTACCGCTCCAGGTACCGGCGCGCGGCAAGCACTCTCGGGCAAGGCGGCGTGCACGTGGCGTGAATCTTCATGATCCCCTCGGCGCGCTTCTGGTCCAGCTCATCGATTCGCCAACGGTCGCACCAGTCGTCGACCCACTGGTTGGTCTTGGCTGCGTGGATGTTCGGCATGTCCTCACCTCCGTGGAAGACAAACAGCGCCAATGATTATCGCGATGAGTGCAGCGATGAGCAGGCCAATTGGCATTGTCACCAGTCCTCGCCCCCGATGAATCCCAGCGCCTCCAGCTCCGCCAGGTCGGTTGCGAGCTGTTCCGCCTGGATCGCGAATAGATCGGCCTGGTCGAATCCGGGTATCGGCTGCGTCATGACACGGCCCTCCGATTCACACCCCCGGCAGTAGGACCACCCAGTCCGGCAGGGGTGTGAGGTCCCCGGACCGGATGGTCCTTGGACGGTCCCACCCGGGGCGCATGGGTTTGTCCCACCACGGGACATGCCCCGGCCAACACACGTAACCTGTGGTTTGTCAGCGCGCATCGGAGGGAGCAGCACATGACCGGCGAAGACCAGTTCATCGGGCAGCGGGTCAAGGAGATCCGGAAGCGGCGCGGCATCACGCAACAAGTGCTGGCCGACCGGACCGGACTCTCACGCGGTGCGATCGCCAAGTACGAATCCGGTGAGCGCCCAGTGGATTCCCGGCGCACCCTGCTGGCCCTGGCCGAGGCGCTGGGTGTGACCCTGGGAGATCTAACCGGGCACGAACACGACAAGCTGGACCCGTCCACCGCCGGATTCCACACAGCCGTGCCGGATCTGGAGACGGTCCTGTGGGCTCAGGGCAACGTCACCGACACCCGGCCGCCGCGCACCCTTGACCAGTTGGCGGCGGACGCGCGCCGCGCTACCAAGCTGCGCCACGACTGTGATTACGCCACGCTCGGGCCGATGCTCGGGCCGATGCTGACCGACGCCTACCGCCACGTCCGCGATGCCGACGACGCCGAGCGGGCCTGGGACGTGCTGGGCACGGTGGCCTACGGCGTCGCGTCGGCGCTGCGGGCACGCGGCTATCACGCCCTCGCCTGGACGGCAGCGCAGGAGGTCCAGCGGGCGGCAGAGCACGCGGGGTCGGCGGCCCCCATCGCCGCCGCGGCGTTCATACGGGGTCAGATCCTGTTGTCCCGCCCCGGCGCGCTACCGGCCGCGCTCGCCACCACGACCGGGACGGCCGAGCGGATCGCCGCCGAGGTGCGCACGGTCGGCGAGATCGAGACGTACGGGATGCTGCACTTACAGGGTTCGATCGTGGCGGCCACGATGGGCGGCGACCCGGAACCGCACCTGGCCGAGGCGGCGGAGCAGGCGGGCCGATTGAGCAGCGCCACGGTCGCGACCTCCACGGCGCGCAATGAATCCTTCGGCCCGGCGAATGTGGCGCTGTGGCGTATGTCGGCGGCGATGGAGCGCCGGGAGCCGGGCGAAGTGCTCGCGCTCGCGCCGACACTGCGGCCAGTCGACTTGCCCAACGAAGGGCGCAAGGCCCAGTACTTCGTGGAGATCGGCCGGGCACATGCCATGCGCAAGGACTACCGCGACTCGCTGTATGCCTTGCTGCGGGCCGAACACGCTGCGCCCCAGCACGTGCGCACCATGCCGCCCGTCCGTGAGCTGGTCGGCCACATGATGCGGACCGCGAAACGGGAACTCACGACCGGTGACCTCGGCAAACTCGCGCAGCGTATAGGCGTCGTGCCCGTCTAACGTCCGCCAGCCAGCGGCAGCACCGGAAATATTACAATTGGTGCACTGTCGACCCTCTGCCCCGGCATCGTGCACACCAATATCGTTGCCACCACCCGCTTCTCGGGTGTCTCCGCCGAGGAGGAGGCCGCCAAGCAGCAGCGCTACGACAAGCTCTACGCCGCCCGCCGCTACGGCCCGGAGAAGGTCGCCGCGCAGATCGTCAAGGCCGTCGAGCAGGGCCGCGACGTCGTCCCGGTCACCCCCGAGGCCTGGCTCCAGTACCGCTTCAACCGCTTCGCCCCGGCCGTCGCCCGCTTCTTCGCGGCGCGGGTGAAGCTGACGTAGCGAGTACCCACGACGACGGGGGCTCACACCGAGGATGGGTCCCCCCAGAAGATGGGACTGTCGTGCGGATTCTCCCCGAGTAACTTTCGGCTTTGACGGTCTGTCAGAGCGGCCGTGAGCAGGGGAGGCCTCCGACCATGATTTTCGGAATCATCTGTGGCGTCATCTTTGTCGCCCTGATCGTCGCGGCGAGCGTCAACATCCGGAAGGCTTCCGTTCGTCCCACCGGAAGTCGCCGCACGAGTTGGGGACATGGCTCGGTCGGGAGCGCGGGGAGCGGCACCTCGACCGGTGGCGGCGGCGGATGGGCCGATGGGGGCGGTGGCCACGGCCATGGGTGCGGTGGCGGGCACAGTGGTTGCGGTGGTGGCAGTGGCTGTGGTGGCGGAGGTTGCGGCGGCGGGGGAGGAGGTTGCGGCGGCGGGGGAGGAGGCGGAGGTTGCGGCGGCGGCGGTGGCTAGCCCGCTCCCAGCGCCGCTTCGATGGAGTGGACCCGCTCCGATGGGATGCCCCACGGATGGTCCACTCCCACAACGGTATCCAGGTCCCACAGCACGCATTGCTCGCCCGGTAGCGCCACGAACGACCAGGCGACCACCGTGCGCCCCAACTGCTCCGCCATCGGGTCGCCCGAACCGGTGCCCTCGCCGTCGGGGAAGTGATGCAGAAACCGGCCATACGCGCTGTCGCACAACCGCGCGTACCGCTTCGTGCACAGGATGAGCCCGTGCCAAGCCTCGTCCACCGCATGCGAGGGCATGCCGATCACCCGATCGTCACGCATCGCCGCTCCGCAGCAGCGCAACCATTGCCGCAGCCCGGTTTCCACCAGCTCGCGCGGCTGCCACGGACAGGTCTTGAACACCGCCTCCGGAAGTTCCAGCGCATCCACGGCGCGATTGACCTGCTCGAGCCGAGGCGGCCGGGAACGGTGCAGCAGCATGGTTTCACGCTACGTCGATATCGGCGCGGTTCGCGAGCGATATTCGCCGTCCCTGCCGCACGGCTCACTGCATGTCGACCGCGGTCTCCTCAGCGTGTCCCTTGTCGCCGCGGGTAGAGCGGAGGCTGGTGAAGGTGACCGTCGCGAGCACCGCCACGATCACCAGTAGCGAGGCGGCCGTGGGGATCTGGGGGACACCGCTCCAGATGCCGTGCGCCCAGTGCAGGACCAGCTTCACGCCGATGAAGGCGAGGATGGCGGCCAGGCCGTAGGCCAGGTGCACCAGGCGGGAGAGCGCGGCGTGCAGGACGAAATACAGTGCGCGCAAACCGAGTAGCGCGAAGGCGTTGGTGGCGAACACCAGGAACGGGTCGCCGGTGACGCCGTACACCGCGGGCACCGAGTCGACGGCGAAGACGATATCGGTGGCCATGACGGCGCCGACCACCAGCGCCAGCGGGGTGAGGGCCCGGCGGAACCTGCCCGGCTGGGCCAGGTCGGCCTCGCGAACGACCATCTTGGTGCCGCGGTAGTCGTCGGTGACCGGCCAGATGCGGCGCAGCAGGCGCACCGACTTCATGGTGGTGACATCGAGTTCCTGCTCGTGCCCGCCGGCCGCGTCGGCCAGCAACTTCACCGCGGTCACCAGCAGGATCATGCCGAACAGCAGGAACGCCCAGTCCAGGGTGGCCAGGGCGGCCGCACCGAGCGCGATGAAGATGCCGCGCAGCACCAGCGCGCCCGCGATGCCGTACAGCAGCACCCGCTGCGCCAGCGCCGCCGGGACCGCGAAGGCGGACAGCAGCAGCATGAAGATGAACAGGTTGTCCACCGACAGCGACTTCTCCAGCAGGTAGCCGGTGAAGAATTCCACGGCCGGGGTACCGCCGTTGTTGAACCACAGGAACACGCCGAAGGCGATGGGCAGGGTGATGTAGAAGACGGTCCAGGCGATGGCCTCGCGCATGGACACCTCATGCGGGCGGCGGGTGAGCGCGAAGTCGACGATCAGCAGCGCCAGCACCGCGGCGATCGTCCCGCCCCACAGCCAGGGCGTCCCGACGCTGTTGATGGTGGTGGAACTCGCGAGAACGGACAGGGTAGGACTCATGGGACCTCCTCGGGCAGGGTAAACCAGCCGAGGTCTCCTTCACCTGCGTCGTCGAATGCCACAAACGCAGGCAACCATCCGGGGGACGCGTCGGCGCGGCCCGTACTGACCGGAGTGATTCTTGGGAAGTACTCCCCTCAGGTCAGGAAGGATAGTCGACCCTTACCCGCGAGGTCCACCCGGCGCTGGTGTCAGCGCGGTGTGAGCACCACCACGGCGATCGGACGCGAGGTCATCGTCTGGTACTGGGTGTAGCGGCCCTGGTTCACCTTGTCGACGAGCTGGAAGCGGCGCGCGTACTCCGGATCGTCCGGATAGGTGGCCTGTGCGGTGACCGGAATCCGCTTGGTGCCGATCTGAATGTCACAGTCCGCCTTGGCCTTCACATTGGCCAGCCAGCCCGGCGGCCTGGGCGAGCCGCCATTGGACGCGGTGACCAGGTAGTCCTTGCCGTCCTGCGCGTAGGTGAGCGCATTGGTGCGCTCCTGGCCGGTCTTGCGGCCGACCGTGCGCAGCAGCAGCGTCGGGTTCCCGAACAGCAGCTTGTGCCCGACCCGGCCGTTGCTGTTCTCGTAAATCCACTGATGTGCCTTCAGCACGTTCGCGAACAGACTCGCCATCGTGATCCTCCCTGCGGTCGTGGACTGCCCCAGACTAACGCTTCACGATCCGGTCACGATCTTGTGGATACGTTTCTCGGGCCGGTTCGCCCCGGATTACGAAAACTGCACGACGACAAAAGGATTCATCGCATGACCACCGCTCTCGCCACGCCGATCAAGCCCCGCAACCCGGTGCTGGTGTGGCTGGTCTGGCCCCTCATCACCCTCGGCATCTACTTCTTCGTCTGGTACTACAAGATCCACAAGGAGATGGCCGAACTCCGCCGCGACCCCGAGGCCCCGGTCGCGGGCCCCCTCCTGGTCATGCTCTTCCTCTCCTGGACCGGCATCGCTGCCATCATCAGCTTCTGGCGCACCGGCACCCGAATCCGCCAATCCCAGGAAGCCGCCGGCCTCGAAGGCACCTGCAACCCCATCCTCGGCTTCGTCCTGAACCTGATCCTCGGCCTCGGCATCCTCTACTACCAGCTCGAACTCAACAAGATCGCCGACCGCTACGCCGCATAGCGAGTCCAACTGGGCATCGACCCTCCCGAGGCGGTAGCATCTCGCGGAGCCCGCAGTGATCTCAAGCGGTCGGGGGCGGTAGCTCAGTCGGTTAGAGCCGTGGACTCATAATCCATTGGTCGCGGGTTCGAGCCCCGCCCGCCCCACAAACCCGCTTTCACCTGCGGATACTCCGCCTGGTTCTGCCGAGCCGTTCCAGTACAAAGCACCTCCAGCCTTGTATTCTGCGCGTAGAATCGGCTCGCATGGGGGCGCTAGAACTGGACAATCTCCGGGAATTGAAGGACGACTTCGCCACGGAACTGCGGCGAAGGAACCGCAGCAAGAACACGATCGATGGCTATCTGGTCCGGATCGACTACTTCATCGAGTTCCTCGACGAGAACGACCTTCCGACCCTCGCGCCGGAGGTCACTCGCGACCATATCGGCGCCTTCATCGAGTCGCTGCTGACCCGACCGAACAAGCGCACCGGCAAGCCACTTTCCGCGGAGTACGCCCGCAGCCACTACCGCGCCCTCCAGCAGTTCTTCAAGTACCTTGCCGCCGAGGAGATCATCGACGTCGACCCGTTCGCCAAGATGACACTGCCGGATGCGCCAGAACAACTTGTTCCGGTTCCAGCCGATGACGCACTGCGTGCCCTGCTAGCCGAGTGCGCCGGCACCGACTTCAACGACCTGCGCGATACCGCCATCATCCGGTTGTTCGCCGACACAGGCTGTCGGGCAGGCGAAGTCGCAGGCCTCAACATCGATGATCTCGACTTCGCCGAAAACACCGCACTCGTCGTCGGCAAGGGCCGGCGGCCGCGGGTAGTCCCGTTCGGCGACAAGACACGAACAGCCCTCCGCAAGTACCTACGAGCCCGCGCCAAACATCCGAAGGCAAAGACCAACGAAGCCGCCGTCTGGCTAGGAAACCTCGGGCGTATGACCGATCACGGCATCCGGCAGATGCTCGAACGCCGAGCCGCCGCAGCCGGGATCGACCACGTCCACCCACACCTGTTTCGCCACTGGTTCGCCCACACATGGCTTGCCAACGGAGGCCAAGAGCAGGACCTGATGATGCTCGCGGGGTGGCGTTCCCGCCAGATGCTCGATCGCTACGGTAAATCGGTTGCGGATGAGCGTGCCAAAGCTGCTCACCGCCGTGCCCGACTTGGGGACAAGCTCTAGGAGTGGGCGGGCCGGGGGACAGGGGCTAATTCTCCAGGAGGTAATCGACTACGGCAGCGGCGCACTCGTCGACGCCGGACTCAAGTACTTCGGACCGGTACGCTTCCCAGTCGGCGAGTTTGGGACGGTCACGTTCGGCGCCGCGGCGAACCATACGCTGGCGGATTGACTCCGAGTGGCTGGATACCCAGATGGTACGAATCGGGGGAGTCGGCGCAGCGACCTTGGCTCGAATGAGATCTGCAAGTGACTGACTGTCGAGAGCAGCGGAGCGGACGTGACCGATGAAGGGAGCGTCGACAATGACAGGCAGGCGGGCGCCGACGTTCAGCGAGCAGCTGACGAGCGCCTTGTAGATGTTGGGGCCAACTACAGTCGCGTAGGATGCGCTGTCTCTGTCGTACGGATCTCCAGTGAGTTCGGCCATAATAGCTTCTTCAAGATCCGGAGCGAACGCATCCTTGTCCAGGAGTATCGCCTCTGTCAGCTTTGAAAGATACTGGGCCACAGTGGATTTACCAGACGCGGGAAACCCGCAAATGACAGTGACGCCGACAGTTGTTTCAGCGGCAATCTTCTGAAGAGTGCGTACGACGTTCGGTGGAAGAGTCTGGGGCGGTAGTTGATCTACAGTGCTCCGCGCCGGCCGCATCATGGCTCCTAGTGTCGTCTGTGCTCTCGGCCCAGTCTCTCAAACTCTCTACGGCGTGCGGGCGGCGAGGCTCTGGGCGACCAGGTCAAGGAACTCGTCGGCTATGAGGGGTGCAGCGGCCAGCGTGTGGGCCGACATTAGATTGTGAGGGGAACCGTCAGAATCGGTTACGACAGCACCACTTTCCTTTGCAATGACGACGCCCGCGGCCATATCCCAGGGCTTGTTCGTCAGCAGGACACAGGCATCCGTCCGGCCTTCCGCGACCCATGCGAGATCGAGAGCTGCGGATCCGAGCATTCGTATGCGCTCGACCCGGCTTGCAAGCATCGTCGTAAGGGCAAGCCTGGCATGATTTTTGCGCTGAGCGTCGAGGCCGACGGCATAATCGCCAATCGAGATCATGGAGGCCGCGAGAGAGTTCGAACTACTCGCAGTGATGCGTTGATCGTTCGCGAACGCCCCATGGCCTACCGCAGCATAGTATTCCAGGTTCAAGAACGGTGCACCGATTACGCCGAGAACGGCGTCATTGTGGAGAACAAGGCCGAGAGATACTGCGCATAGCGGTACTTCATGTATGAAATTCGATGTGCCATCGATGGGATCCAAAATCCATCTGTACTCGGTGTTGTCGAGTTCCGCTGAGTTGCTTGCGTTCTCTTCGCCTAGGAAGCCAATCTCCGGGGTAGCGTCGGCCAATAGGTCTCGGATTGCCTCCTGGATACGCACGTCGAGATCGGTGACGAAATCTCTGTCACCTTTGGCGTGTACGGATCCAGGGCGCGACGTCGAGAGGATCTTGCACCCTTCGGCTACTGCCGCACGGGCGATACCCAGCAGCTCGTGGTAGTCCGTCACCCAGCTACTCGTTCCTGGCTTGATGTCCACATGATCTCAAAGATACTCGTGAACGTGGTGAAGATGCCGGATCGATCGGACTTGCGCGCAACGAACGTCGGAGACTCAACACCCCGCGCCTTCGGTAGGTAGGGCTGCATCACGCAGATCTGTGAATCTATGATCGTGATATTGAATCGAATGGGCTCATCGTAGACGTGAATTTCCAACCCGCCTACGCTGTCGCGAGCTACTAGATTTCGAATCCTATCAAGCGTTCTGATATTGAGATCTGTCAAGCTGGACAACAGTCCCGGAGGATGTCCCTCCTCTATTTCGCGGTTGCGGATGTGTTCTCCTGTCGGGTCTAGGAAGAGGCATCGTATCCGTGTCCCGCCGTCGAGTAGGCGAACGATATCGGTGTCCGAATACTGCTGGCACAGTATGTTAAGCGACAGGCCTGCGATGTCGATCTGACGCGCGTCCTTGAATAGTTCTTGTGGCGGAAGAGCTTTCAGGAATTCAATCCGGGTTGGAAAGACCGATTCGATATCGGCGACTTCGTGTGTACAAGCTTTATTCAGGGTGGATGCCGACTGTTGCGGCTTGCGGGACAAGTCGTCGATTGAACCGGAAAACTCTTCAAATAGTTCCGCAATAGACCAATCAGGGAACATCTTCTGAAGTATCCGGCAATGATCAGGATAGGGAAGGCTAGCAAGATCGCCGGAAAGCCAGCGGTAGAACTGCGCCTTCTTAGGTCCGTGCCCGACCAGGTCGGGGTCCAACTTGCTTGCGATCCGGTCGTACTCGCGGCTGAACGAGGTAACGGTCTGTAGGTGTCGCTGCTGGAGGAGCGCCTTCAATACGGTCCCCATGTCGCCCCGCTTCACGTCGAAAAACCGTAGTTTGCAACAACTTTAGCACGCAGAAGAGACATAGAAGATACCTTCCGGGACATCCGCGCTGAAGAAGAGCCTGTCCAGGCGGCGAGAGGAGACATGTCGGCGAAACACCCTGAGGTGCATGGCATTTCCGCCAGTTTCCGCCAAAGGAGTGACGCCGATGACAACCTCCGACCGCTTCAACTTCGACCCACCGAAAGCGCAGAACTTGATCAGCCTTAAGACGGCTGGCGCGCTGGTCGACGTTGATCCGAAGACGATCATGAATTGGATCAAAGACGGTGATTTGCAAGGTTTCCGAGTGAAGGACAGGTTCTGGCGGGTCGACCGTGAAGAGGTACTCGCCCTTGCCAAGCCGGTCGTTCTGCCCCCAGCTGGGGGTGCGGCATGAACGCCCCAAACGACCGAGTTCTTCAGGCTCGGATCGCTGCTCATGCGTCGTGGGCGCGGACTGTAGATAGGGCTGCGCGAACCGCGAAGGCTCGCGCCGCGATGGCGAGCACATTCGAGCGCCAGGTCGATCCGGACGGTGTTTTGACCCCGGAAGAACGCGCCGTGCGAGCCGAGCACGCGCGAAAGGCCCATTTCACCAGGTTGGCCCTGAAATCTGCGCAAGCCCGCCGCCGCAAGTGCCGAAACGAGCACAACGGCGGTGAGGCGTGATGACCCGGTTCAACGTCTTCCTGTTCGCTCTGGTCGTCCTGGGTGTCGCGCTGCTGAGTGCGCCGCAATTCGTGGCGAGTGTGCTGATCGGTGCGGGCGTGATCGTGTTCGGGTTGCGCTGGTTCGTGCGGTCGTCGCGGCGGGGGTGGCGGCGATGAATCCTCTGGATTTCGCCCGCGACCAGTCCGGGATGTCGGCGCTGTTGGGTCGCGAGTATGACCCCGCTGGCTTGATCGATCCGGATGCGTACGTGGCGTCGTTGCGGTGGCGGCTGGTGTTCGCCGGGGTCGCTGTGGTGTTCGGCGCCGGCGTGGTGGTCGGGGTGATGCTCGGTGAGGGCAGCACGCGGGAGGTTTCGCCGAATGTGTGCCGCGCGGACGAGGTTTCGCGCATCGACTGTGTGCGCGCTTCCACGATCGCGCCGGCTCCGCCGGGGGTGTCGCGATGAACTGGACTGCGTTGTTCGGGCCGAAAGCGGTGCTGGAGGCCGAGAACGAACGTCTGCGCCGGACCCTTGCTGAGCGGAATGCCCGCGTCGCCGAGCTGTCGACCGCGCTGGACGACGCTTTGGACCGGGAGCAGCTGCACTCGTTGTCGGCCCCGCACGAGCGGTTGACACCGGCGGCGGTGATGGACCGTGTCGGCCAGGGCCGCGCCCAGCACCCCACATCCGTCGACCGTGAGGCCCGTGCTGTCACACCGCAGGTGAGCGTGCGGCCGTGGATGCGGGAGCTGGATTCCACTGCCGCACAGGTATCCGTGGCGCTGGATCGGAGGCGGTCACGATGAGCATCGAGACCACGACCGAGCAGCAGCCGCTGACCGAGGAGGCCGCGCGCGAGCTCACCGACAACATCCGTGCCCGGGTTGCGCAGGTCTGGGAGCTGGTACGGCACGCCTACACCGGCCGTGTGTGGACGGTGCTCGGCTACGACAGCTGGGACGCCTACTGTGCCGCCGAGTTCGATGGCGCGCAGTTGCGTATCCCGCGGGAGGACCGCGCCGAGGTCGTGGCTTCCCTGCGCGACATCGGCATGAGCACCCGCGCCATCGCCGCCGCGACCGGTTTGAGCCAGCCGACGGTGTCTCGAGAGCTGTCGTCGAGTGATTCAAATGAATCACCTGACTCGGTGGTCGGTTTGGACGGCCGGACCTATCAGCCGAAACCCATTGAACGCGAGTCGATTACCGATGGCGACACCGGCATGGGCCACGCCGAGAACGACGAGCCGGCGGTGGCGCAGCGTCGGCGGCGTCCGATCACCGATTCGTTCGACACCGCCCGCGGGGAGCTGCTGACCAAGACGAACACGCTGGTCCGGCTGATCGGTGATGACCGTTTCGATCGGCACGCCGGGCAGCTCTCGCACCGGTTCCTGGCTGATCTGCTGCGTGCTCGCGATGCCCTGAACCAGGTGATCGACCGGCTCTCCGATTTCTCTGTCCGTCCCGAGGAGGGATAACCCATGCATCTGGTCGACCCCGATCACACTCCCGTGACCAGCCAGGTCATGGATGTCGACAGCGCTCTGGCGCGGCGTTGGCTCGAACGTAACCCGAATAACCGGCCGATCCGGCAGGCGCGGGTGCAGCAGTACTACGACGATATGGTCTCGGGCCGTTGGCGTTTCAACGGTGAAGCGATCAAGTTCGGTCCCGACGGGGAACTCCTGGATGGGCAGCACCGCCTGCAGGCCGTCGCCCGTACCACCGGCATGCGGTTCCCGATGCTGATCGTGCGCGGCCTGTCCCCGGACACCCAGGTCACCATGGACCAGGGCGCCAAACGCACCCCCAGTGACCAGCTTTCCATCACCGGGATCACCAGTCACAACACCTCGATGGTCGCCGCCGCGTTGCGCGTCTACATGGTGTGGATGGAGGGCAACCTCTTCGGTGACATCGTGCGCGGCGCCGGTGTGTCCACCACGCGGGTGGTCGAATTCGCTACCGCCTACCCGGAACTGGTGACCATCGCTGACCGGTTCACCGTGGTCGCCAAACGTTTGAAGGCCCGTCCGGCGGTGGCGTGTGCGGTCGCGATGCGGCTGTCGGAGATCGATGCGGCCGCGGCGGCGGAGTTCGTGCGGCTGTGGGACAGCGGTGCCGGCTTGGCGGCCGATTCCCCGATCCTGGCGCTGCGCGATCGCCTCGATTCCATCCGCGTCAACCGGCTGCGTGTCAGCGACCGCGACCAGATCGGGCTGATCGTCACCGCATGGAACCTGTGGCGGCGCGGGCGCGCGGTCACCAAGCTGCAGCGCCCCAAGGGTGGATTCACCTCCGAGAACTTCCCGGAGCCGAGATGACGACGCAGCGAAGGGAATCGGCAGAACTCGCCGCTCTGCGCGCCGAACGCGACCGTCTCGACACGGTGACCGCCGTTCTGTCCGACATCGTCAACGCCGCCTGCGACACGGCGCAGCGGAAGGGCTACCGGGACTGTGCCGCCGAGGATGCCAAACGCGACCACTGGCAGGCGGTTAATAAGCCCGTCCTGGCCGAGTTGCTCGCCGCCGGGGACGCGTATCACGAGGCGCGGTGGGGCAGTGAGTCGGTCATCGAGTCTCGTGCCGCGGTCGAACGGGTCTACGCGAGCGACCCGGAGATGCGTGCGTTGATCGTGAAGGCCCGTACGGATCTGGCGGTGCGCCGCCAATCTGCTGAGCCGGTTGAGCGTGATCGGAGGCGGTCGCGGTGAGTTGCGGTTGCGGGACCGGTGAGGCTCAGGGCCGTGGGTTGTGCGCGAGGCACTATGCCGCGTTCCGCAGCCGCGAGATCGCTTACGGGCGTTGGAATCCGAGGGTTGCGGCTGATGCGGTGCGGGCGCATGTGGAGGCGATGCGCGCGGCTGGTGTGCGACCGAACCAGTTGGCGAAGCTGGCCGGGATCAGCCAGCCTGCCCTGACTCAGATCCTGGCCGCCGGCCCGGACAAGCAGGTCGCGGCCTGGCTGGAACAGGCCGTGCTGGCGGTCGAGGTGCCCGAGCGTCCTTCTGAGGTGACCACGGATACCGCGCTGGTGCCGATCCTGGGGGCGCGGCGCCGGTTCCAAGCCTTGGTGGCCTCGGGGTATCCGGCGGCACAGCTGGCGCGTGAGCTGGGTGTCGGGGAGCGGAGCCGCACCATCCGGTCGTTGATGGGCAACCGTGCCGACAAGGACGGTCGCGTCACCCATGACATCGCCGCCGGTCGGGAGCGGGCGGTCAAGGAATTGTTCGACCGTTTGCAGCTGGTGCCTGGCCCGTCGGCTCAGGCGCGCGCGTTGGGCAAACGGCGCGGGTGGCCGCTGCCGATGGAGTGGGACGAAACCGCGATCGACGACCCTGCTGGCCGCCCCGAAAAGGCGCGCTGGACACCGGCATCCGCGCGGGAGGAACGCCGCGAACACGTCGACGAGCTGGTCCGCCAAGGGCTGACCAACGACGAAATCGCCGACCGACTCGGAATCAACACCCGCCTGGTCGAACGAGACCGAGCCCACCACCGCACCACACGACACGTCGACACCACAGGTGCGGACGAGGCCGAATCGACTGCCCGGAAACCGTATTCGCGCAGCGAGGTCGAAGCGATGAGCGCACTCGCCACCCAGGCGCGCGTCGATATCGCGGCCCGCCGTCAGCGCGGACGCGGCAGGGGATTGGAGCGAACCCGATGAACCACAACGAGAACAACACCCGGTATGCGGGGTTGGAGCGCCGCTACCGGCCCCAGATCATCGGCGGTCTGCGTGATGCCGGGCTGACCTATACCCAGATCCGCACTCTGCTCGGGGTCAGCCTGCGTCAGGTCGAAACCGTCCTCGGTGAAGGACAAGCGTTGCGGGCGAGTGGTTTCCGGGCCAAGGAGATCGCCGCCGAGCTCGGTGTGCCCGCGGGATCGCTGGGGCGAGTCCTACCGGGGGCGCGGCGCGCGACGATCACCGAACGCCAGTCCGAAGTGCTGCGCGCGGTGACGGACATGCGAGGCATGCAGGTCGACGTGCTCGCCCAGTACCTCAACGTCCTGGAATCCAGCGCGTACGCGATCGTGCGGGAGCTGATCGCCAAAGGCCTGTTGTGCGAGCTGGAGAAAGTGCAACGCGGGCGCGCATGGGTATTCGCGCCACCGCGGGTTGAAGCCCGCTACCTGGGGTGGCGGCCGACGGCATGGTCCCCACCGCTGATGTACGCCGAGCACTACCGCGCGGTCGCCCAGGCACGGATCATGCTGGTCGGCAACGACCCACGCGCGTTCATCTCCGAACGCGCCCTGCGTCGCGAAGCCACCACCGCCGCCCGTATCGCGGCTGAGAAGCGGCGCGGCACAGCGGTGTTGGAGTTCTCCACCGGCATCGATCCGCTGCCGGGGCGCCCGCATCTACATGACGGCCGGTTCCTGGGTGTGGTGGGCGGCAACTACGGCTGGTGGGCGCTGGAGGTCGAGCTCAGCGTCAAGGACAAGACGCACATGGACACCGCGCTGCAGGGCGCGATCCGCGCCGCCCGTGACGCCCACCCCTACACCATGGTCGGGCTGCTCTATCTGTGCCGGACCGCTGCGGTCCTCAACAACGTCGAGGCCGCCGCTGGGCGGCTTCCGGCCGAACTCGCCTCGCTGCCATTGGATCTGCAGATCCAGGACTTCGACAAGCAGTGGAAGGCATTCCTGGCCGCCCGCCGATCCGTGCGCGAGGCAAAACGCCAGCGCCACACCATCTTCGAAATCTCCAAGGAAGCATCATGAGCCCCACCGACTGCACCCCACTGATCACCCCCACCGACTGCGACCCCCTCGCCACCACAACGGGCCCGGCAGACGCGCCAGCGACGACCATTCCGCCGATCACCGCCGAGGCCCCGCCCGGAACACCGAGGGTCGTGCGGGATGTGACCGACCCGCTCACCCACTGGTCCGGCCACGACCTGTCCCACGCCGGCGAGACCGCGGAGACCGCGCTGGTGTGCGGGGCGGTGCTGGCCGCGATGCTCATACTGATCGTGGCCGTCGCTGCCACCAAACCCGTTGAACCGCACCGACTACGGAACTTCGCCGCCGCCGCATGGGCGCTGCCGTTGACGTCGGTGCTGGCGGGAGGGTCGTGGTCGACACCTTTGAGCCTGTTGTGGGGCGGCGCCGAACACCTCGCCCACGGGCAGCTGGGCGGGCTGTCGATGATGCTGGTCCTCGGACTGCCGTCCACGATGGTGGTGGCGTCGCTGTGGTGGGCACATTTCCTGATCAAGACCGAGACCGTCGGGTTGAAGTCGCTGCGCAGCACCACACGCGTCCGGGACTCACTGACGGCTCGCCGGCAGCAGGCCGCGGCCCGCGCGGCGAAAAGCGGTGCGCCGCTGCACCGCGGGCACGACATCGTGCTCGGCACCCTCGCCGACACCACCAGCCACAAGGCTCCGGGGGTATGGCGGGCGCTGTCCAAGCGTCACGAACCGTGGCTGGCCATCGCGCATGTCGATGCCCGCAAGCAGCAGGCCATGTTCGGCACGACCGGCAGCGGCAAGACCGTGGCGATGGAACGCTACGCCGCCGCCCTGTTCGACTACGAGTGGAGGGCCTGGCAGAAGTGGACCGGAGTGCCGGGGATGGCGGGCAAGCATGCGCGTCCGCTGCTGGTGATGATCTCGTGCAAGGGCGGCGAGGACGACCGCGAACTCGGGTTGAGCCTGCGCGAATCGATGCTCGCCCAAGGCGTCGATCCGCAGCGCATCGCCCTGGTGATCCCCGAGATGGACACCCTCGACATCTGGGAACACACTCCCGCGCGGGATCTGCGGGCCATGATCGGTGCCTTGCTGGGCGCGTCGGCCGAGGCGACCACGGCAGAGGGTCAGCATTTCGAGAGCATGCAAACCCGTATCGCGTCGCTGGTGGTGGATGCGCCGGTCGGTAAGCCGCGCAATCACATCGAGCTGTTGGAGCGGTTGCAGGAGACCAAGCTCAAGGAGATCTG